>NZ_JBWKEQ010000022.1:6868-71749 GCF_056435365.1 Kitasatospora sp. NPDC043949
ACCCCCCCCCACCCACACCCCCACACCCACCCACCGCTCACCCCCACCCCCCCCCCCCCCCCCTCCCCCCCGCGGCCCGCTCCCGCGCGGTCGGGGCCCGGAGGCCGGCTCGTACGCACAGGCTCACGTCCGGCGGCCCCTGCTTTCCGACGCGGCGCATACACATTTCCGCCACATTCCCGCAGTGCTGCGCCGCCTTTTCGTGGCGCCGGATGTCCGAATTGCCTGACCGGGGCGGCTTCGTGTCGAATTCCTTGACATGACCACCTTCTCATTTTCGTCTGCCGCAAGTAAAACTTCGCAAAGAATGGCTCTCTGCAGGGGGGTCGCTGACCTGCGCAATCAACATATTGTTGCAGCTCAGAGGCCTGATGATCACCCTTCGCCATACGGGTGTAACCGGTCGTGTCCGCGCCGACCGGCATTCCGCAGGAGTACGGTTCCGGAGGAATCGCCGGGCGTGCTCGCGAGTAAAGTCGAGCAGCCTTGCGGGACTATTCGCCATGCCGTGGAAAGACGTACCGGGAATTGGTGCGAAGTATGGGTCAGAAAAAGGGTGAGCCGGGGGCCTCGGAGGCCGCCCGCCCGATATCCCTCAAGTTAGCCGTCGAAGTCCTGCGCGGCGTCGCGCAGGTGGACTTCATGCCGTCCGCCGTCTGCGGCCTGTTCTTCGTGGCCGCACTCTTCGCGGCCGGCTGGCGCTACGGCGTCTACGGCCTGCTCGGCAGCGCCGTCGGCACTGCCGTCGCGTACGGCCTGCGGTTGGCGCGCGACGCCGTCGAGGCCGGGCTGCACGGTTACAACGGCTGCCTCGTGGCGCTGGGGTGCGCGGTGTTCCTCGGCCCCGACCACCCCGCCACCGTCGCGGCGGCCGTCCTCGGCGCCGTCGTCGCCGTGGTGGTCACCGCGGGCCTCGGCGCGGTGCTCGACACCTGGAAACTGCCCGCGCTCACCGCGCCGTTCTGCCTGGTCGCCACCGCGACGACGGCCGCGGCGCCCGGCTTCCGCCACCTGTGGCACGGCACCGGCGCCCCGACCGCCCTGGCCGGGCCGGCCGCCGGCCCGACCGGGCTGACCTGGGACCAGCTGTGGCACGGGTTCTTCGCCAACATCGGCCAGATCTTCTTCATGCCCCAGTGGTACGTCGGCCTGCTGTTCCTGGCAGGCATCTTCGCGGCCAGCCGCCCGGCCGGCCTGCTGGCCTGCGCGGGCAGTGCGACCGGGCTGCTCACCGCCTGGACGCTCGGCGCGCCCGCCGACGCCGTCGGCCAGGGGCTGCTCGGGTACAGCGGGGTGCTCGTCGCGATGGCGCTGTGCGGCGTGTTCGTCGCCCCCGGCGGGTGGAGCGCGGCCTACGCCGTCCTCGGCGCGGCCGCCGCCACCGTCCTGACCCCGGCGCTGGCCGCCGCCACCGTGCCGTTCGGCGGCCACGCCTTCACCTGGCCGTTCGTCCTGACCACCATGCTGTTCCTGGCGGCGGTGCCGGCCATTCCCCGGCTGCGCAGGGTCTGACCGGGTTTCGGTAGTCCGAATTCCCGCTCGTGACAGGCGTGTTCATTCGGAGTTCCTGCGGAGTTCCCTCGGAAAGGAAGAGTGATTCCCGTGAATCTCGCCCCGCGTGAGATGGACAAGCTGTACATCTACGTTGTGGCCGATCTGGCCCGCAAACGCCGCGACCGCGGTGTGAAACTGAACTACAGCGAGGCCTGCGCGCTGATCAGCGAGGCGATCATGGAGGGCGCCCGGGACGGGCGCACCGTCGCCGAGTGCATGGAGATCGGCAAGCAGGTCGTCAGCGGCGAGGACGTCATGCCCGGCGTCCGCGAGATGCTGCCGCTGCTCCAGGTCGAGGCCGCGTTCCTGGACGGCACCAAGCTGGTCTCCTGCCACGACCCGGTGGGTGCCTGAGCCATGACCGTACGTCAGGCGGAAGCGGCGACCGGTCCGACGCCGGCGCCGACCTCGGCCCCGCCGTCCGCCGCCACGGTGGTGCTGGCCGGCGGGCACGAGAGCGACGGCGGCCGGGACCTGGCCGCCCTGGTGGAGCGCGAGCCCGCCGTCCACGCCGCGGCCGCCGCCGGCCGGGCGCTCGGCGAGGCCGTCCGCTCGGCGCTGGCCGCCACCGACGGCCCGGTGTGCGTCGTCCCGATGACGCTGGGCCGCGACCCGAAGCTGGTGGCCGACACCGCCCGGGCGCTGCGCTGGCTGGCAGCAGGGGAGGGGCGCGGACGACTCGCCCTGACCGGGGCGTTCGGCGGCAAGGACCACCTCGTCGGCTGGCTGCGGGCCGCGGCCTCCGCCGCCCCCGGGCCCGACGGCGCCGTGCTGGTCACCGCCCCGGCGGCCGGCCCGTTCGAGGACGCGGACCTGTTCCGGATCGCCCGGCTGGTCCGCCAGTACGGCCACCACCGCTGGGTCGAGGTGGCCCTCGCGGGCGGCGACCCCGACCTCGCCGAGGGCGTCGAACGCTGCCGGCTGCTCGGCGCCCGCGAAGTGACGGCCGTACCGGCCTCGTTCGGACCGGCGCTGCGCACCGAACTGCCCGGGGTGCGGGACGGCGGGCCGCTGCTGCGGCCGTCCGCGATCGCCGGCGTCGTCGCGGCCCGCACCGCGGCGGCCCTGCACCTGCTCGGCCACGGCGAGGACGGCATCCTGGCCGGCCTCGACGCCGAGCACGGGCACGGCTACGCCCACAGCCACGGCCCCGGCGGGGACCACTCGCACGGCCACGGCCACGGTGCCACCGATGGACACACCCACGGCCACACACATCACTGAACCGACAGAGAGGAAGGGCCCGCCATGTCTGGTGGCGCCACGTACCTGTACGGCGACGACCCGGTGGAGATCAACGCCGGTCGCGCCCAGGTCACCATCACGGTCAGCAACACCGGCGACCGGGCGATCCAGGTCGGCTCGCACTACCACTTCTTCGAGGTCAACCGCGCCCTCGACTTCGACCGCAACGCCGCCTACGGCAAGCACCTGGACATCCCGGCCGGCACCGCCGTCCGCTTCGAGCCGGGCGACACCAAGGACGTCACGCTCGCCGAGTTCGGCGGCCACGGCCGCCTGATCGGCTTCAGCAACCTCGTCGACGGCGGCATCAGGTCGGCCGACACCCGCGCCCGGGCGATCGACCGGGCGATCGCCCTCGGGTTCAAGGGCACCAACCTCGACCACAAGGAAGGCGACCGCTGATGGCCACGCTGTCCCGCAAGCAGTACACCGATCTCTTCGGGCCCACGGTCGGTGACCGCTTCCACCTCGCCGACACCAACCTCGTCGTCGAGATCGAGAAGGACTTCAACCAGGGCCACTACGGCGACGAGGCCGTCTACGGCGGCGGCAAGGGCATCCGCGACGGCATGGCCCAGGACCCGGCCGCCACCTCCGCCCAGGGCGCGCTGGACCTGGTGATCACCAACGTCGTCGTGATGGACGCCGTCCTCGGCGTGGTCAAGGGCGACATCGGCGTCAAGGACGGCTTCATCACCGCCGTCGGCAAGGCCGGCAACCCGCACACCCAGAGCGGCGTGCACCCCCAGCTGGTCATCGGCCCCGGCACCGAGGTGATCTCCGGCGAGCACCTGATCGCCACCGCCGGCGGCATCGACACCCACATCCACTTCATCGCCCCGCAGCAGGTTCAGGAGGCGCTGAGCAACGGCATCACCACCCTCATCGGCGGCGGCACCGGCCCCTCCGACGGCACCAACGGCACCACCTGCACCCCCGGCCCGTGGAACATCCACCGGATGTACCAGGCGGTCGAGGACCTCCCGGTCAACGTCGGACTCCTCGGCAAGGGCAACGGCTCGCTGCCCGGCGCCCTGCGCGAGCAGGTCGAGGCCGGCGTCTGCGGCCTCAAGGTGCACGAGGACTGGGGCAGCACCCCCGCCGCCATCGACAGCGCGCTCGGCGTCGCCGACGAGTACGACGTCCAGGTGGCCATCCACACGGACACCCTCAACGAGGGCGGCTTCTTCGAGGACACCCTCTCCGCCATCGACGGCCGCACCATCCACACCTTCCACACCGAGGGCGCGGGCGGCGGCCACGCCCCCGACATCATGCGGATCGCCGGCGAGCCCAACGTCCTGCCGTCCTCCACCAACCCCACGCTGCCCTACACCGTCAACTCGGTCGACGAGCTGCTGGACATGGTGATGGTCTGCCACCACCTCAGCCACGACATCCCCGAGGACGTCTCCTTCGCCGACTCCCGGGTCCGCGCCGAGACGATCGCCGCCGAGACCGTCCTGCACGACGAGGGCGTCATCTCGATCTTCTCCTCGGACTCGCAGGCGATGGGTCGGATCGGGGAGTCCTTCACCCGCGCCTTCCAGACCGCCCACCACTGCAAGGACCAGCGCGGCAAGCTCGACGGCGACAGCGAGCGCAACGACAACTTCCGCGTCCTGCGCTACCTCGCCAAGCTCACCATCAACCCGGCCATCGCCTCCGGCACCGCCGACCACATCGGCTCGCTGGAGAGCGGCAAGCTCGCCGACATCGTGCTCTGGCCGATCAACTCCTTCGGCGCCAAGCCCAAGATGGTCATCAAGGGCGGCGTCATCAACTGGGCGCTGATGGGCGACCCGAACGCCTCGCTGCCCACCCCGCAGCCGGTCTACTACCGCCCGATGTACGGCGCGCTCGGCCGGGCCAAGCAGGCCACCCGGGTCTCCTTCATGTCGCAGGCCGCCATCGACCTCGGCGTCCCGGCCCGACTCGGGCTGGACAGCCGGGTCCTGCCCGTGCGGCGCTGCCGCTCGGTCGGCAAGCAGCACATGGTCCGCAACGACGCGCTGCCGAAGATCGCCGTCGACCCGGAGACCTACAAGGTCACCCTGGACGGCGAGCCGGCCACCATCGAGCCCGCCCGCGAACTCCCGCTCAACCACCTGTTCTACCTCGCGTGAGCGGCTCTCCAGGGCTCGGTACTTCGGGGCCCGGTACTTCGGGGCCCGGTTCTTCGGGGCCTGGCTCTCCCGGGCTCGGGGGAGGCCTGGACACCCTGCTGGTCAGCCTCCAGCTGACCGACTCCGCCTTCCCCAGCGGCTTCTACACCCTCTCGCACGGCCTGGAGGGCTACGCGCAGGCCAAGGCCGTCACCCCGGACACCATGCCCGACCTGCTCACCGACCTGCTGCGCCACTCGGTCGGCCCCGGCGACGCCACCGCGCTCGCCCTCGCCCACGGCGCCGCCCGGGCCGGCGACTGGGGCCTGCTGGTCGACGTGGACCAGCGGCTGCACGCCACCAAACTCAACCGCGAGCTGCGCCTGGCATCCACCCGGACCGGGCGCCAACTCCTCGACATCGCCCGGGAGTCGATCGGCGGCGAACCGCTGGACCGGTACGCCGAACTGGTCGCCGCCAAGCAGGCCCCCGGCTCCCAGCCGGTGGCCGCCGGAGTCGCCTACGCCTCTGCCGCCGTGCCCGTCGACCAGGCCGTCGCCAGCGACCTGTTCGCCTTCTGCACCAGCTTCGTCGGCGCCGCCCTGCGGTTGCGGCTGACCGACCACCGCAAGGCGCAGGTGGTGCTGCGGGCCGCGGCGCCGGTGATCGAGGAGACCGTACGGGCCGCCCTCGCCCGGGAGTTGGAAGACCTGGGCGGGTGCGTGCCGGTCGCGGACGCGATGTCCGGGCGGCACGAACGGGCCGAGGCCCGGCTGTTCGCCAGCTGAACCGCGTCCGGGAGGTGCGGGCGGGCGCCGGAGTGTCGCAGCTCCCGTTCCTCCCGGACGCAGAACCAACGTCACACCGCATCAGAAGGAGACAGCAATGACCGAGAACGTGCTCCGCGTGGGCATCGGCGGGCCGGTCGGCTCCGGCAAGACGGCGCTCATCGAGGCCCTCGTCCCGGTGCTGATCGCCAACGGCCACCGCCCGGCGGTCATCACCAACGACATCTACACCCAGGAGGACGCGCAGCACGTGCGTCGCACCCTGGCCGGCGTCCTCGACCCCGAGCGGGTCGTCGGCGTCGAGACCGGCGCCTGCCCGCACACCGCTGTCCGGGACGACCCGACGATGAACCTCGCGGCCGGCGCCGAGATGCTGGAGCGCTTCCCCGACGTCGACACCCTGCTGTTCGAGTCCGGTGGCGACAACCTCACGCTGACCTTCAGCCCCGTCCTGGTCGACCTCTTCCTCTTCGTCCTGGACACCGCCGAGGGCGAGAAGATGCCCCGCAAGCGCGGTCCGGGCATCACCGAGTCCGACCTGCTGGTCATCAACAAGATCGACATCGCCCAGTACGTCCGTGCGGACCTCGGCATCATGGAGTCCGACGCCCACCGCGTCCGCGAGGGCGGGCCGGTCGTGCTCACCAACTGCCTCACCGGGCACGGGCTGGACGAGATCGCCACCTTCCTGGAGACCTTCCGCAAGGTCCCGGCATGACCGTCACGGTGGCCGCGGGGGAAGCGGCTGCGGGGGAGGCCGCCGTGCCCCGGCTCGATCCGCGGCACTACGAGCCGGCCCGCGTCCCGTCCGCCGTCCGCCGGTACGCCGGGACGCCCGACACCCTGGGTGTCGGGCGCCCCGGCAAGGTCGGCCTGCTGGAGCTGGCCTTCGAACGGATCGGCGAACGCACCGAACTCACCGGCCACTACCAGAAGTCGCCGCTGCAGATCATGCGCCCGCTCTACTTCGACCCGGCCCGCCCGGACCTCGCCGTCACCTTCCTGATGTCCACCGGCGGCGGCATCCTCCAGGCCGACCGGCTCCGCACCGACCTGCGCTGCGGCGCCGACACCGCGACCCACCTCACCACCCAGGCGGCCACCAAGGTCTACCGGATGGAGTTCGACTACGCGACGCAACTGGTCAACCTGGACGCGGGCCCCCGCGCCTACGTCGAGTACCTGCCCGAGCCCGTCATCCCCTTCGTCGATTCCCGGCTCTACCAGCGCACCGTCCTCACCGTCGACCCCACCGCCACCGTGCTGGCCGGCGAGACCGTCCTCGCCGGCCGCCTCGCCCGGGGAGAGCGCAACGCCTACCAGGTGTTCGCCTCCGACCTTGAAGTGCGGCGCCCCGACGGCCAGTTGATCGCCCTCGACACCGTCCGGCTGGAGCCCCCGGAGGCCGGCGTGACCGGCCCGGCGGTCCTGGCCGGCCACGACGTCATGGCCAGCCTCTACGTCGTCACGCCGCTCGCCCCCGCCGCGCAGGTCGCCGACACCCTGCACGAGGCCCTGGCCGGCAGCGGCCTGCTCCACGGCGTCAGCGTCCTCCCGCACGACAGCGGCGCCTGGCTCCGCCTGCTCGGCTCCGACACCCGCGCCTGCGCCGCCGCCCAGCGCACCGCCTGGGACGCCGTCCGCCGGCTCCTCATCGGCGCCCCGGCTCCGGCCCTGCGCAAGACCTGACCCCGCTCCGCACCTCCCCGTACCTCCCCGAAGCGCCCCGGCGCCTCGGGGAGGGGGCGCGAGGGGGCGAGGGGGCGAGGGCGGCCCCGGATGCAGCCGGACCGGCCTGGTCGCAGCATGGAACCGGAGGCTCTCATGCACCGACCCACGTTCGGACCTTCCCCACCCGACCCCGCATCCGGCGGCCCGGCATCCGGCGCGGCAGTCGATCCCGCCCCCGTCCCCGCCCCCGGTCCGGGGCCGGGACGCCAGAGCCGGGGCGGTCTGCGATCCGGCTCGGTCTTCCTCTCGTTCGTGCCGTGGATCGTGTTCGACGTCATCGCCGGGCCGAGCACCTGGAAACTGGCGGCCCTGACGGCGCTGGTCGCCGCGCTCGTCCTCGCCGTACCGGACGCGCGCCACCATGCGCTCAAGGTGCTCAGCATCGTCGGCGTGGCCTTCTTCGCCGTGCTCTGCGTGCTGGGCCTGGCGCTCGACCGGCACAGCCTGATCTGGCTGGAGACCTACGCGCAGGTGCTGTCCAGCGGCGTGCTCGCGGTGGTGGCCCTGGGGTCGCTGGCGTTCACACCGTTCACCGAGCAGTACGCCCGGGAGTCCACGCCGCCGGAGGTCTGGGGTACGCCGCGGTTCCAGCGCACCAACCGGTTGCTGACCGCGCTCTGGGGCGCGGTCTTCCTGATCACCGCGCTCCTGGGGCTGGCGGCCCTGCACGTCGGCTCGGCGAAGGACTGGCTGACCTGGGTCATCCCGGTGATCCTGCTGGTGCTGGCGTTCCGGATCACCCGTTGGTACCCCGAGCACGTGCGCGAACAGGCCCGGCGCGGTCGGTGAGCAGCACACCCGGGGGGCGTCCGGGCGCCGCGGCGGCGGGATTCACCCGGTCGGGTGGATCCGGTGGGACCGCTCCCGGACGGGCGAGGGCCGGCTGGATAGTGAGGAGGCAGTCGCATTCCTCGCTGTTCGCGTTCTCAACTCGCTTCAAGGGGAGGACACATGGTCGGTACGGCGCACCGGAGCACCGGTGTGGAGGGGGTGGAGGGCGGTGTCGGTCTGACGGCTCTCCTGGTCGCCGCGGCGCGCGCGATCGAGACCCACCGGCACGACACCCTGGCGCAGGACGTCTACGCGGAGCACTTCGTGCTCGCCGCGCCGGCGTCCGCGGGCTGGCCGGTCCGGATGCACCAGGTGCCGGACGGGGACGCGAACCCGCTGTGGGGGCGGTTCGCGCGCTACTTCGGCCTGCGGACGAGGGTCCTCGACGACTTCCTGCTCCGGTCGGTGCACGCGGGCGCCCGCCAAGTGGTCCTGCTCGGCGCCGGGTTGGACACGCGGGCGTTCCGGCTCGACTGGCCTCCCGGCTGCACGGTCTTCGAGGTCGACCGGGAGGGCGTACTGGCCTTCAAGCACGGGGTGCTCGGAGGGCTGTCGGCCTCCCCGAAGGCGGCGCGCGTACCGGTCGTCGCCGACCTGTGCGCCGACTGGGCCGGAGCGCTGACCGAGGCCGGCTTCGACGCGGCCGTACCGAGCGTCTGGCTGGCGGAGGGGTTGCTCTTCTACCTGCCCAACGGTGTCGAGGCGCAACTCATCGACACGGTCGACCGGTTGAGTGCGGGCGGCAGTGCCATGGCGTACGAGGTCAAGCTGGAGAAGAGCCTGTTGGAGTACCGCGAGAGCCCGCTCTACACCTCGACGAAACACCAGATCGGCATCGACCTGCTCGATCTGTTCGACGGAGAGCCGCGGCCCGACTCCGCGGGCGCCCTGGCCGGCAAGGGCTGGATCACCTCGGTCCACACCCCCTTCGACTTCACCCACCAGCACGGTCGCGGTCCCCTGCCCGAGCCGAACGACGCGCTGGAGGGCAACCGCTGGGTGTTCGCGCACAAGCCCCGGGTGTAGGTGCAGGAGGGCGGAGCGCCTCGCTCAGCGGGCGCTCCGCTCCGGGACCAGGACGGGTTTGACCACCCGGCCCGCGTCGCAGTCGCGTTCGGCCTCGTTGATGGCGGCGAGCGGGTACCGGCGGATCAGCTGGTCGAAGGGGAACCGCCCGGCCTGCCACAGCCGGGTCAGCCGGGGGATCAGCAGCGCCGGCACCGCGTCCCCCTCGCAGATGTGCGAGATCCGCCGGCCCCGGTCCAGTGTCCCCGGATCGAGCGACAGCGCGGTGCGGAGCCGGGCCACCAGCCCGAGGTGGCCGGTCGGGCGCAGGGCCCGGAGCGCCTCGTTGATCAGCGGGCCGGAGGCCGTGGTGTCCAGCGCGTACTGGGCGCCACCGTCGGTCAGCCGCTGGATCCGCTCGGCCAGGCCGGGCCGGGGGACAAGGCCGGGCCGGGAGGCCAGGTCGGGCCCGGAGGCGTGGTCGGCCGGTCCGGCGCGCAGCGGGATCGCGCCGAACCGCTCGGCGAGGTTCAGCCGTTCGGTGTAGCGGTCGACGGCCACGGCCACCGCCCCGGCGGCCGTGGCCGCCATCACCGCGGCGAGGCCAACCGCCCCCGCGCCGAGGACCAGGACGGTGTCGCCGGGGCCGGCGCCGAAGGAGTTGAACACCGCCCCGGCACCGGTCAGGAAGCCGCAGCCGAGGGGCCCGAGCAGGTCGACGGGCAGCGAGCGGTCGACCCGGACGGCGTTGCGCGCCGGAACCATCGCGTACTCGCCGAACGAGGACTGGCCGAACCACCGGGGGGCCAGCTCGCCCCCGGCCGCGTCGGTGAACCGCGCCGCCTCCTCCTCGCGCCCGCCGAAGAGGTTGAGCGCGGCGAAGGAGTCGCAGTAGGCGGGGGCCGCACCCAGGCAGTTCCGGCAGTGTCCGCACGAGTCGAAGCTCAGCACGACGTGGTCGCCGACGCTCAGCCCGGTGCCCGGGCCGCCGGTCTCCACCACGACCCCGGCCCCCTCGTGCCCGAGCACCGCAGGCAACGGCGAGCGGCCCGCCGAACGCCGGACCGCGAGGTCGGTGCGGCACATCCCGCAACCCGCGATCCGCACCAGCACCTCGCCGTCGGCCGGCCCCCCGTTCAGGACCACCTCCTCGACGACGAACCCGCCCTCGTACGAGCGCAGTACCGCCGCGTCGAACCTCATCGTCACGCCTCCTCCGGATCGTCAAGCCTCCTCAGGCCGGTGCACGACGAACGGCCTGAGGTTCCCGTAGAGCCCCCACGGCCCGCCCGCGACGCCGACACCGCTGTCCTTGATGCCCGCGAAGGGCTGGGCGAGGGACAGCTCGGCGTGGTGGTTGATCCACGCCGTCCCGCACTCCAGCCGGTCGGCCACCACCTCGGCCCGGTCGAGGTCCGTCCCCCACACCGAGCCGCCCAGCCCGAATCCGGTGTCGTTGGCCGCCTCGACGGCCTCGTCGACGCTCCGGTACGGCAGCACCGGCAGGACCGGGCCGAACTGCTCCTCCGTCACCACCGGACTGTCGGAGGGGACGTCGGCCAGCACCGTCGGGGCGAAGAAGTAGCCCGGCCGGTCCAGCCGGTGGCCACCGGCCGCGGCCCGGGCGCCGTCCGCCAGGGCCCGGGCCGTGTAGCGCTCGACCCTGGCCAGCTGGGGGGCGTTGTTGACCGGCCCCAGCTGGGTGCCCGGGTCGAGTCCGGCGCCGACGACGACGCTCTTCGCCCGCTCCGCGAGGGCCTCGACCACGTGGGAGTGGAGCCGGGCCGGGGCGTAGACGCGCTTGACCGCCATGCAGACCTGCCCGCAGTTGCGGAACGCCGCCCAGAACAGCCGGTCCGCGATCCGGTCCACGTCCACGTCGTCCAGCAGGACGGCGGCGTCGTTGCCGCCCAGCTCCAGGGTGACCCGGGCGAGCGAGACGGCCGCGCCCGCCGCGACGGCCCGTCCGGTGGGGACCGAGCCGGTGAAGGTCACGTGGCGGATCCCCGGGTGGGAGGCGAGCCGGGCGCCGAGGGGTTCGCGGCCGGTGACGATCGTCAGGACGCCCTCGGGGAGGGCGGTGGCGAGGACGGACCCCAGCAGCCGGGTGGCGAGGGGGGTGAACGGGGAGGGCTTGAGCACCATCGTGTTGCCCGCGGCGAGCGCGGGCGCGAACTTCGCCGCCGCGAGCTGGAGCGGGAAGTTCCACGGGACGATCGCGGCGACCGGCCCCAGCGGCCGCCAGTGGATCTCGCTGCGCACCGGACGGCCGTCCGCGATCGGCTGTGGCCCGGGGGCCAGGTCGGCGAAGTAGCGCAGGCGGGCCGCCGTCCGGGCGACCTCGGCGGCCGACTCGGCCAGGGGTTTGCCCTGTTCCCGGGTGAGCAGCGGGGCGAGGTCGGCTCCGGCCGCCTCCACGGCGTCGGCTGCCGCGCGCAACGCGGCGGCGCGGGCGGCGGGGTCGGCCCGCCAGCTGCGCCAGGCCTCGTGGGCCCGGCCGACGACGGCGTCCAGCGCGTCCGGCTGCTGGTCGGGGGCCTCGGCGAAGGCCTTGCCCGTCGCCGGGTCGACGACGGCGAAGCGACCGCCGTCGGGCCCGGGCGGGCGGCCGGGCCGGCTCGCCGGCCTGCCGGGGGTCAACTCGCGGCGGTGACGACGGCCGCGTGGTCCCGGGCGTGCCGGTCCATCTCCGCCCGGAAGTCGGCCACCAGCTGCGGCCGGATCCTTCCGGCGGTGCGGTCGCCGCCCTCGCAGACGGCCCCGCGCACTCCCACGATGTCCGTGCCGATACGGGTCAGCGTGCCGAGGTCCGCCGCCTTGACGCTGCCCGCGAGCGCGGCGAGCAGATCGGCTTCGTGGGCCAGCCGGACGAACTCCGCGCAGACCTCGGGCGGAACGTGGTCGAACAGCCTGGTCCCGTCCTTGATCGCGGTGTCGAGCATGGCCGCGTCGGAGCCGGAGCGACGGGCGATGTCGGGCAACGCGAGCGGGTTGACGCAGCCGATCCGGTGGGCGTCGGCGTAGCCCGAGGCGACGACGAACGCGTCCGGCCGGTAGTCCTTCACGGCCCGGACGACCCCTCGCATGACGTCGACGGCCTGTTCGGGCGTCGTGCACCCGTAGAGGCCGACCTTGATGTACGTGGCGCCGGAGACGGCCGCACCGAGCGCGGCCTGGGCCACCGTGCCGGGCTTGTACGGGACGTCCCCCACGGTGGCGGACAACGGCTTGTCCGCCGGGACGGCGTCACGGATCTCCCTGATCACCCACGGGAAGTTCGCGCCGAGCGAGCCCTCGTCCGGCTTCTTGACGTCGACGATGTCGAGGTGCTCCGCCGCCTTCGCGCAGTCGAGGGCCTCCTCGACGCCGTCCGGGGAGATGAGCAGCAACAACGTGGGCTCCTTCCACCGCAGGTCCACCGGCCGGGGGCAGGTGTGCGGAGTCGTCTGGATCACGTGCGGTCCGCTCATCATTCCTTCGGCCCGTGGCCCCCGGTAGGGCGCGCGGAACCCGAACGGGTCACTGTCGTGGCGCGATCACCCCCCGACGCGCCGGACACGCCAGTTCGAACCCGTCGCACACGGGCGCGGTCGGGTCGCCGGGGTCGGGATTCCTGCTCCTGGCCGCCCGGGACGGCCGTTCAGGCCCACCGCTCCACGAAGCGGCGCTGCCAGGGCGTCTCCACCGCGTGCCGGTCGTAGTGCTCCCGGACGTACGCGACGGCCTCGGCGGCCGGGACGCCGTCCAGGATCGCGACGCAGGCGAGGGCGGTGCCGGTGCGGCCGTGGCCGCCGGCGCAGGCGAGTTCGACGCGTTCGGTCGCCGACCGCCGCCAGACCTCGCGGAAGGCGTCGGCCGCGTCCGCCCGGTCGGCGGGGAGCCGGAAGTCGGGCCAGTGCACCCAACGGCCCTCCCACGGGAACGGCTTGGGCGGGCGGCCCAGTAGGTAGAGCCCGAAGGAGGGGTGCGGGCCGGGCGGCAGCGGGCGGCTGAGGCCGCGCCCGCGCAGCAGCCGCCCGGAGGGCAGGCGCAGCACGCCGGGGGCGGCCGGGTCCCAGGGCGCGGTCGGCCCGGTCGGCCCGGTGGTCTCGGTGGTCTCGGTCATCTCGCGGTTCTCCTCAGGACGCCACGTGCAGGGCCGGGGTGCCCGGCATCCCGGCCCGGTGGGCCAGGGCCGCCGCCTCGCCGCGCGAGGAGACGCCGAGCTTGGCCAGGATGTTGGCGACGTGGAACTTCACCGTCGACTCGCTGATGTGCAGCGCCGCGGCGATGTCCCGGTTTCGCCGGCCCTGGGCCAGTTGGTCGAGCACTTCCAGCTCGCGCGGCTGGAGGCCGTCCAACGGGTCGGTGGCGCGCGGTTGTTCGGGCAGGCCGAGCGGCAGGTCGACGCTCACCGTGGTGCCCCAGCCGGGGACGGCCTCGATGGCGCAGCGCCCGCCGAGGGCGGCGATCCGGTCGGCGGTGCGGTGGACGGCCAGCGCGTCGGTGGCCAGCAGGCCGGGGCCGTCGTCCCGGACCACCGCCCGCAGCGTGTCACCGGTGAACCGCCAGCTCACGTGCAGCCTGGTCACGGCGTCCTGCTCCAGCATCACGAGGACGGCCGCCCGGACGGCGTCCCGGGCGGCGTGCGCGGTGTCCGCCGGCACGGACCGGCCTGCCTCCGCCGGCGGCGCGACGTCCAGCCGCACCCGGGTGTGCCGCAGCAGCGGGCGCAACTGCTGGTCGAGCCGGGCGAACGCGGCGTCGGCGGGCTCCTCGCTGAGCGCCCGGTCCAGGTCGGCGCCCCGGCGAAGGTCGAGCAGCGCCGTCACGGCCAGTTCGGTGGCGGCGCGGCGCGCGGTGGCGTCGTCCAGCGCGGCGGAGCGCAGCGGCGCGAGGATCGCGGTGAGCGCCGCGCCGTGGGAGCCGGTGAACTCGGCGATCGCCCGGGCCCGGGCGTTGGCGGAGGCCCGGGAGGCCACCGCGTGGGTGGGGCCGGCGTCGGTGGCGCGGTGGTGCGAGTGGGTGGTGACCAAGTCCCACAGTTGCTGGAGGACGGCGAGCGCCCCGGCCGCCACCGGGTCGGCGCCGCCGTCCCGGACCAGCACCAGCACCGCGGTGGTGGCGTCCGACGCCGACGCCGTGACCACCACGACGGACCTCGCCCGCCCGGCCAGCTGCGCCTCGCCCTGCCAGGCCCGGCCGTCGGCCGTCGCCGAGGTGGTCGTCTCGGCCAGCTTGGCGAGCTCCAGGCCGCTGACGGCGGCGGTCAGCTCGGGTGGGCCGAAGGCGAGCGTGGGGGAATAGGTGCAGATGCCGCTGAGCTGGGCGATCGCCACGTGCGGGACGAGGGTGGCGACCACCTCGGAGAGCCGGTCCATCAGGTGCGGCCGGGGGGTGCGCAGCACCTCGACGGCCCGCGCCAGCGCCTCCTCGGGGCGGCCCCAGTGCTGCCGCCACCGCTCGTCCGCGCCGTCCCCATCCCCGTTCCCGTGGTCCAGGTCCCTGCCGTCCACGTCCTCGCCCGTCTCGTTGCGCACGTCCTTGTCAACGCCGATGCCGTCGCCCATGCCGGCCAGCCTAGCCCGGGGGCCGGGGCGGGGGCCTGGCCGTTCGGACAGGTGGAACCATCCGAAAGGCGGGCCTGGCGACCACCCCGGACGATCCAGGATGGAGCCGTCGGAAGAAACAACTCACCGAACCCGCAAGGACATTCCATGACCAAGGCGATCGCCTTCTCCGAGTACGGCGGCGTGGACGTGCTGCGCCCGACCGACGTCGAGCTGCCCGCCCCGGGCCCCGGCCAGGTGCGGGTCGCGGTCCGCACGGTGGGCGTCAACCCGCTGGACCACAAGGTGCGCAGCGGCTCGATGGTGGCGGCCTTCCCGGTCTCCTTCCCGCACGTCGGCGGCTACGAGCTGGCCGGTGCGGTGGAGGCCGTCGGCCCGGACGTGACCGCGTGGGCGCCCGGCGACGAGGTGTTCGGCGCCGTCATGGGCGGCGCGTACGCCGAACAGGCGCTCGTGGACGCCGACCTGCTGGCCCGCAAGCCCGCCGCGCTGAGCTGGGAGGAGGCCGCGGCGATCCCGGTGGCGGCCGAGACCGCCGAGCGGGTGCTCGGCGTCCTGGGCGTGCGGGCCGGCGAGACGCTGCTGGTGCACGGCGCGGCCGGCGGGGTCGGCACCCTGCTGCTGCAACTGGCCCGGGCACGCGGGATCACCGTGGTCGGCACCGCCGGCGAGGCCAACCACGACTACCTGCGCGAGCTGGGCGCGATCCCGGTGGCCTACGGCGACGGCCTGGCGGACCGGGTGCGGGCCGCTGCCCCGGGCGGGGTGGACCGGGCGCTGGACGCGGCGGGCAAGGGCGGGGTGCTGCCGCTCTCCATCGAGCTGACCGGCTCCGCGGACCGGGTGGTGACGATCGTCGACTTCGCCGGCTCCGCCGAGTACGGCGTCCGCTTCAGCGGCGGGGCGGAGGGCGTCGAGTCCTACCACCAGAGCGCCTACGCCGCCGTGCTGGCGCTGCACGAGGCGGGCACCCTGCGGCTGCCGCTGCACCAGGTGCTGCCGCTGGCGGAGGCGGCCGAGGCGCACCGGCTCAGCGAGCACGGGCACCTGCGCGGCAAGATCGTGCTCACGGTCTGAGCCATGGGTGCCGGGGTCGTCGACGACCGGCAGTCGGCCCGGTGCACTGGTCAACTGGTCGATGCACCGGGCTTCCTGACGTGGAATCGGTAGAGTCCGGTGGCATGGTGACTGAGAACGCATCAGGGGTGTCGGCGGGCCGCCTGGCCGGGCGGTCCTGCGTGGTGACGGGCGCGGCCAACGGCATCGGCCGGGCCGTCGCCGAACGCTTCGTGCGCGAGGGCGCGTCGGTGGTCGGCACCGACATCGACGTCGAGGGCCTGCGCCGGCTGGCCGACCGGTTCCCGCACGCCGTCAGCACGGTGGTCGGCGACGTGGCCAGCGACGAGGACGCCCGCCGGATGGTCGACGCCGCCGTCGAACGGCACGGCCGCCTCGACGTCCTGGTGGCCAACGCCGGGGTGATCCCGCTCATGGAGGTCACCGAGGCCACCGCCGAGGAGTGGGACCAGGTCATGGCCGTCGACGGCCGCGGCATGTTCCTCACCTGCAAGTACGGCATCCAGGCGATGGCCGCCCAGGAACGGCCGGGTGGGGCGATCGTCTGCGTCTCCTCCATCTCCGGCGAGGCCGGCCAGCGCGGCCAGGCGGTCTACGGGCCCGCCAAGTTCGTCGCCTCCGGCCTCACCCGGCACCTCGCCGTCGAATGGGCCGACCGCGGCATCCGGATCAACGCCGTCGCCCCCGGCACCATCGCCACCGACCGCGTCGCCCGCCTGTACGACGAACCCGGCGGGACGGAGTACCTCGCCGCGATCGAGAAGCGCCACCCGATGGGCCGCCTCGGGGCCCCGGCGGAGGTCGCGGCGGCCGTCCTGTTCCTCGCCTCCGACGACGCCTCCTTCATCACCGGCGCGGTGCTGCCCGTCGACGGCGGCTACCTCGCGCAGTAGCCGTCAGCCCCCGGTGTTCGCGACAGGGGAGCCAGGGGAGAGAGCCGGGCGAGCCGGGGGAGCCGGGGGAGCTAGGGAAGCCGGGGGAGCCGCTCGACGATGACCATCGCCGCGTCGTCGTCCAGCCGGCCGCCGACGTGGGCGAGCAGGTCGCGGCGCAGGTGGTGGAGCAGGGCGGTCGGGCGTTCGTCCTGCCAGGCGGTGACGCGGTCGGTGAGCGGGTAGAAGCGCCGGTCGGCGTCTCGGGCCTCGATCACGCCGTCGGTGTAGATCAGCAGCCGGTCGCCGGGGTGGAACGGGAAGGTCTCCACCTCGTACCGGACCGGGGCGAGCTCGCCCAGGCCCAGCGGCGGCGCCGGGTGGCGGGCGGCCAGCGTGGTGATGCCGTCGGGGCGCAGCAGCAGCGGGGGCGGGTGGCCGCAGTCGATCAGCCGGACCGCCGTGCCGTCGTCGGGGATGTCGAGCAGGACGGCGGTGATGAAGGACTCGCCGCTGTCCTCCGGCGGGGCCGCCTCGTCCGGGTCCTCGCCGCTCAGGCGGCGTCGGCGGGCCTGTTCGCCGAGCTGGGCGAGGTCCCAGCAGACGCTGCCGTCCAGGTAGGCGGCGAGCCCGGGCAGGTCGGCGTGCAGGTGGGCGGCGGCGCGGAAGGCGCCGAGCAGCAGGGCCGCGTCGCCGAGCGAGGACAGGCCCTTGCCGCGGACGTCACCGACCAGCAGCCGGGTGCCGGTGGCGGTGCGGGCGGCCGCGTACAGGTCGCCGCCGACCTGTGCCTCGGCCTCGGCGGCGAGGTAGACGGAGGCCAGGTGCAGCGGCCCGATCCGGTCCGGCAGCGGGCGCAGCAGGACCCGCTGGGCGGCCTCGGACACTGAGCGGACCTGGGCCAGCTCGCGTTCGTACCGTTCGCGCAGCGCCCGCAGTCCGATGATCAGGGCGGAGACGACGACCTGCGCGCCCAGCTGGGTCTCGATGTTGGCGCTGGTGAGGCCGTCCCGGGTGATGCCGATGACGGTGAGCGCGGCGAGGGCCAGCAGGGCGACGCCGGCGGTGGCCCGGGCGCCGGCGTAGGAGGCGGTGAGCGCGGGGGCGACGATCAGCAGCGGGCCGAGGTGGATCTGCGCGGGGGAGAGGATGTCGACGACGGTGATCACGACGATCAGCGCGAGCGACAGCGCCGTCAGCGCGCGGCGGTCGGGCCGCCGGGGGCGGCGGCGGTCGCGGGGCTGCGGGTCACGGGGACGCTGCCGGAGTGGCACCTTTCCTCTGTACACCGTCGGGGCGGTGGGGCGCACCCCGGGCGCTCCTCGGGTACACCCCGGAGGCCCCCGGGCGCACCCCGTACAGGGGGTCTCAGCCCTCTTCGCCGTAGCGGGCCAGGTAGGCGGCGAAGCGGGCGACGTCCTCGTCGGACCAGTCGGTGAAGCGGGCGGTGAAGGCCAGGCGGCGCTGCTCGTTGGCGTCCTGCAGCAGGGCGAGCCCGGCCTCGGTGGCGCGCAGGATCTGGCCGCGCTGGTCGTCCGGGTCGGCCTCGCGCCGCAGCAGGCCGAGCTTCTCCAGGGCGGTGACCTGGCGGCTGACGGTCGACTTGTCGAGCATGAAGTGGGCGGCCACGTCGGCGGCCCGACAGCCGCCGCGCTCGGTGATCAGGTCGAGGATGCTGTAGGTGACCAGGGAGAGGTCGGGGTGCAGCTGGGAGGCCTTGTGCCGGGCGCGCCGGGCGAAGGCGGTCAGCTCGCGCTGGATGGCGTCGATGGACGACTGGCGGCCGGGCACGGGCGTTCCTACCTCCTCGATATTTGTTGCACTATACAACGGATTCCCCCGGGTTCGCGCGCCGCTCCGGGCCTCCCTGTCCCTGAGTGGCCTGCCAGGCGCGGGCGGCGGCAATCCGGCGGGTCGCACTCGGGTGAGTGGCGAACAGTAGCTCAAGCGCCCTCGGCGGGTCGACATCGGAGACGTTCGCCAAGGCCAGTCTGCGTTGCATTGCGACGAACTGCTCGGCGTCCGACGTCAGTTCGAGCGCATGCCGGTCCGCCCTGGCCTCGATCCGGCGGCTCACTGCGCACTGGGCCGGCCCCGACAGCGCCCCCAGCAGCGCCGCGCACGCCGCCAGCAGCGGCAGCGCCCGCGGATCGGCCGCATCCGCCGCCCCCGCCGCCGACAGCAGAGGTCGCCAGGAGCCCAGCACCCCCAGCACGGCCACCGCCGCGGCCGCGCCCACCGCGCCCAGCAAGGTGCCGAACGGCACGTCCCGGTGCTTCACGTGGCCCAGCTCGTGCGCCACCACCAGTTCCACCTCGCGCGGCGTGGCCGTCGACAGCAGCGTGTCGTACGCGACGATCCGGCGGGTCGCGCCCAGCCCCGACACGTACGCGTTGAGCGCGGTGGTCCGCCGCGAGGCGTCCGCCACCAGGACGTCCCGCACCCGTACGCCGTCCCGCTCGGCCAGCGCCAGCAGGGCGCTGCGCAGCGGGCCCGGCGGCATCGGGGTGAAGCGGTTGAACACCGGCTCGATCAGCAGCGGGTGCAGGAAGGACAGCGCCGCCGTCAGCACCGCCGCCGCGCCCGCCGCCGGCAGCCACCAGTGCCGCGGCGACCAGGCGGTCAGCGCGAACAGCCCGAGCGCGAGCGGAAGGACCAGCACGAGGGCCAGCCCCAGGCCGCGCAGCGCGTCCACCGTCCAGCCGACCCAGCCCTGCGTCACCAGCCCGTACCGGGCCCGGACCACCCGCAGTCGGGCGCCGAACGGCAGCTGCAACGCCTGGCCGAGCACCACCAGGGCCGCCGCGCCCGCCAGCACCCCGGCCGTCCGGGAGCCGCCGAACCAGCCGCCGACGGCCGAGACCAGGCCGGCCCCGGCCGGGGTCAGGCCGAGCAGCAGGGTGAGCGCCAGGCCCGCCAGCCGACCGCCCAGTGCCCAGGGGAGCTGGGCGCGGCGCAGCGCGCGGCCACGGGCGCGCTCGGCGGGGGTGAAGTCGGCTGGTGGGCGGCCGGTGGGGGCGGGGCCGGCGGAGGCGGTGGTATCGGTGTCGTCCATGGGGTGGGTGCGGCTCCGGGCTCTGGCGGACGGGGGCGGTTCAGCATCTCCTACCGCGCCGGGGCGGCGCTCAGTCCTCGGCGCCCGGTGCTCCAGTCTTTGGTGTCCGGCCGTGGGTGTCCGGCCGTGGGTGTTCGTCGGCTCGTGTCCGGCCGTGGGTGTTCGGGGGTGGGTGTCCGGCCCGCCGGTGTTGTGCTCGGAATGTTGCGGAACCGAGGCGGATGGGTGCGGAACCCGTGCCGTAGGCTGACCGCTTCTGGATCGACCCGGGGGGAACCACTCATGCGCCGTGCCGCGGCCGCCGTCGCGCTGTTCGTCGGCCTGACCGCCGTCGCCGCCTGCGGGCCCGACGACCCCGCCCCGGCGCCGGCCGCCGCGCCCGGCTCGACCGCGGCCTCCTCGGGTGGGGCGGCGGGCGCGTCCACCAGCCCGGGTGCGACGCCGTCCGGAACCGCCGCCGGGAAGAACGCCGCGCCCCGGCCCGACGGCAGCATCACCGTCGCGTTCGCCGGAGACGTCCACTTCGAGGGCCGCACCGAGGCCCGGCTCGCCGTCCAGCCGCCGGAGCAGGCCCTCGGCCCGCTCTCCCGGACGCTCGCCGACGCCGACCTGTCCGTCCTCAACCTGGAGACGGCGATCACCGGGCGCGGCGCCCCCGAGCCGAAGACCTACACCTTTCGCACCTCGCCCAAGGCGCTCTCGGCGCTCAAGGACTCCGGCGTCGACGTCGTCTCCATGGCCAACAACCACGCCGTCGACTTCGGCGCCGACGGCCTCACCGACACCCTCGCCGCCAAGGACTCCTCGCCGATCCCGGTCGTCGGCGTCGGCCGCAACGCCAAGGAGGCGTACGCCCCGTACGTCACCACCGTGCGCGGTGTGAAGGTCGCCGTCGTCGCCGCCAGCCAGGTCGAGGACCTGACCAACCAGAAGTGGCGGGCCGGTGCCAACAAGCCGGGAATCGCCTCCGCGCTGGACGTCCCCGCGCTGGTCAAGGCGGTCGAGGCGGCCAAGCAGCAGGCGCCCGTCGTCCTCGTCTACCTGCACTGGGGCGACGAGGGCAAGGCCTGCCCCACCGGCCCGCAGACCGCCATCGCCAAGAAGCTCGCCACCGCCGGCGCCACCGCCGTGGTCGGCACCCACGCCCACACCATGGTCGGCTCGGGCATGCTCGGCAACACGTACATCGGCTACGGCTTCGGCAACTTCCTCTGGTACGGCACCTCCAACTACGCCTTCTCCAACGAGACCGGCGTCACCACCCTCACCCTCACCCGCGACGGCAAGGTCACCGGCGAGGCCTTCGCCCCGGCGACCATCGACGACAAGGGCGTCCCCGTCCCGGCCACCGGCGCCACCGCCGAGGCGGCCCGCAAGCGCCGCGACGCCCTCCGGGGCTGCACCGGCCTCGCCCCGGCCCCGGCGGCTCCGTCGGCTCCGGCTCCGTCGGCTCCGGCGACGGGCGCGACGGGCTGAGTCGCCTCCGGGGGCCCGTGGCCCTCTCGTGGGCGACCGGTAGCCGTCCTCAGCTCTCGGTCGCCGTCGGGCAGTTCACCGCCCTCCAGTCGCCGCGGCACCGCGGCCGTGGGGGTTCGATCCATGCTCTCGGCGAGACGAAACGTCTCGTACCGGTGTGCCCGGAAATGGCGGAGATCGGACCGGAGTCGAGAGGGTGGCGGTGAGTTGACGACTGCACAGGGCATCGGCGCAGCCGAACATATGTGTTAGGTTAGGCTTACCTAATATTGCTGGTCGGAGGGGATGTCCGTGCAAAAGTCCGAATTCGCCGGTGCCGTCGCGATGGTCACCGGGGCCGGGCAGGGCATCGGTGCGGCCGTGGCCCGGGCGCTCGTCGCCGAGGGTGCCGTCGTCGCCGCGGTGGACCGCAACCCCGGCCCGCTCGCCGCCCTCGCGGCGGAGTCGCCCGCCGTGCACCCGTACGTCCTGGACGTCGCCGACGGCCGGGCGGTGGACGACACGGTCGACCTGATCGAGCGCCAACTCGGGCCGATCGCCGCGCTGGTGAACGTCGCCGGGATCCTGCGCACCGCACCCGTCGTCGAACTCACCGACCAGGACTGGGCGGAGACCTTCGCGGTCAACACCACCGGCGTCTTCCACACCGGCCGCGCGGTCGGCCGCCGGATGGCCGACCGCGGTCGCGGCGCCGTGGTCACTGTCGGCTCCAACGCCGCCGGGGTGCCGCGCGCCGGCATGGCCGCGTACGCGGCGTCCAAGGCGGCGGCCACCATGTTCACCCGCTGCCTCGGGCTGGAACTCGCCCGCTCCGGCGTGCGGTGCAACATCGTCTCGCCCGGCTCGACCGACACCGGGATGCAGCGCGCGCTCTGGGGCGAGGACGCCGAGGCCGCCGAACGGCGGGTCATCGACGGCGACTTGGGCGCCTGGCGGGTCGGCATCCCGCTCGGGCGGATCGCCGCACCCGCCGACATCGCCGAGGCGGTGGTCTTCCTGGCCTCCGACCGGGCCCGGCACATCACCATGCACGACCTCTACGTCGACGGCGGCGCGACCCTGCGCGCCTGAGCGCCCTCGCCGTCCCCACGCCTTCCTCGCAGCTTCCCTCCGCTCCCCTCCGCGCCCCGGGCAACCCCCGGGCGTCGGCCATGCCCTGACTTCCTTCCCCGACCTTCCACCCCGACGTCCAGACCGTCCAGACCGTCCCAGACTGGAGACTTCACGGTGACCACGGTGCACCACGCCCCCGCCGGGGGTGTCGTCGAGCACGCCGCTCCCGTCCCCGCTGCCCCGGCCCCCGCCGGGTCCGCCGACCCTTCCGCCCCGGCCCCCGACCACGCCGTCATCGGCGCGGCCAGCGGCCTGCTCGGCCAGTACCGGGCCGCGGCCGACGAGGCGTTCTTCGCCTCGCCGACCCGCACCCTGCTCACCGCCGGGGTGCACGCCCGGGTCCCGCAGGACGGGCGCCCGCTGCCCGTCCGGGTCGCCGCGACGCTGGCCGAGGCCCGTCGTGCCGGGGTCGAACGGCCGCTGGTGGTCGGCGCAGTGGCGTTCGACCACGACAGCCGGGTCGAACTCGCCGTCCCCGAGAGAGTCCGCAGAGCCGGGGCGCTGCGCGACGACCCGCTGATCGCGCTGCCCGCGCCGCCGGCCGAGGTGGTCGACTGGCAGGTGCGTCCGATCCCCGAGCCGGCCGCGTACGGCGCGGGCGTCGCGGCGGCCGTCGAGCGGTTGCGCGGCGGCGAGTTGAGCAAGGTCGTGCTGGCCCGCACGCTGGAGCTGAGCGCCGACCGCCCGCTGGACCTGCCCGCGATCCTCCAGCGGCTCGGCCGCCGTGACCCGGGCGGCTACACCTTCGCCGTCCCCGCCGGCGGCGGGCGGACGCTGATCGGGGCCAGCCCCGAACTCCTGCTCTCCCGGCGCGGAACGGCCGTCCTGGCCAACCCGCTGGCCGGTTCGGTGCCGCGCAGCGCCGACCTCGGCGAGGACGTCCGGCGCGCCGCCGCGCTGCTGGAATCGCCCAAGGACCTGCACGAGCACGCCGTCGTGGTGGACGCGATCCGCGCCGCGCTGGCGCCGTACTGCCGCACCCTGGACGTGCCGGCGCGGCCGACCCTGGTGCGCACCGCCGCGATGTGGCACCTGGCCACCACCATCACCGGCGAACTGGCCGATCCGGCGGTCTCCGCCCTGGAGTTGGCCACCGCCCTGCACCCGACCCCGGCGGTCTGCGGCGCGCCGACGGCCGTCGCCCGGCGGGTGATCGGCGAGGTCGAGCCCTTCGACCGGGGCCTGTACACCGGCATGGTCGGCTGGGGTGACGCGGACGGCGACGGCGAGTGGGTGGTCACCATCCGCTGCGCGGAGGCGGACGAGCGGACCCTGCGGGTGTACGCGGGTGCGGGCGTCGTCGACCGGTCCCGGCCCGAGGACGAACTCGCCGAGACCAGTGCCAAGTTCCGCACCTTCCTGGACGCCGCGGGGGTGTCGCAGTGACGGCGACGGAGAGCTTTCTGACGCAGAACCAGTCCGCCGTTGTGGGCCGGACCTCCGTTCAGGAGTCCGCCTTCACCCCGTACCCCGCCGAGTTCGCCGAGCGCTACCGGGCCGCCGGGTACTGGCGCGGCGAGACCTTCGGGCGAATGCTGCGTGAGCGCGCCGCCGCGCACGGCGAGCGGATCGCGATCGTCGACCCGGCGGGGGAGGGGCGGCGCTGGACGTACGCCGAACTCGACCGCCGCGCCGACCGGATGGCCGCCGGGCTGCTCGCCCGGGGGATCGGGCGCGGCGACCGCGTGGTGGTCCAACTGCCCAACGTGGCCGAGTTCTTCGAGGTGGTCTTCGCGCTGTTCCGGATCGGCGCGCTGCCGGTCTTCGCGCTGCCCGCCCACCGCGCCACCGAGATCGGCTACTTCTGCTCCTTCACCGGGGCGGCCGGCTACGTCGTCGCGGCCGTCGACAACGGCTTCGACTACCGCGAACTGGCCTCCCGGGTCAAGGCGGAGAGCCCGGCGCTGCGGCTGGTCCTGGTGGCCGGGGACGACCCGGGCGAGCACCTCCGGTTGGCGGACGTGCCCTGCGACGGGCCCGGGCCGGTCGAGGAGCCGGAGCCCGGGAGCGTCGCCTTCCTCCAGCTCTCCGGCGGCAGCACCGGCGTGCCCAAGCTGATCCCGCGCACCCACGACGACTACATCTACTCGCTGCGCGGCTCGGTCGAGCTGTGCGCGCTCGACGAGGACAGCGTCTACCTGTGTGCGCTGCCCGCCGCCCACAACTTCCCGCTCAGCTCGCCCGGTTCGCTCGGCACGCTGTACGCGGGCGGCCGGGTGGTGCTGTGCCCGCGGCCCAACCCGGAGACGGCCTTCCCGCTGATCGAGCGCGAGGGCGTGACCATCACCGGGCTGGTGCCGCCGCTGGCCCTGCTCTGGCTGGACGCCGCCGAGCGCGACGCGGGCGGCCCCGGCGCGGGGGACCTGGACAGCCTGGAGGTGCTGCTGGTCGGCGGTGCCAAGTTCAGCGCCGAGGCTGCCCGGAGGGTGGGCCCGGTGCTCGGCTGCACGCTTCAGCAGGTGTTCGGGATGGCGGAGGGACTGGTCAACTACACCCGCCTGGACGACCCGGAGGAGCTGATCACCACCACCCAGGGCCGGCCGATCTCCCCCGACGACGAGGTCCGGGTGGTCGACGACCAGGACCAGGACCTGCCCGACGGCGCCACCGGCCACCTGCTCACCCGCGGCCCGTACACCATCCGCGGCTACTGGAACGCGCCCGAGCACAACGCCAACTCCTTCACGGCCGAGGGCTTCTACCGCACCGGCGACCTCGTCCGCCGCACCCCGACCGGCCACCTGGTGGTCGAGGGCCGGGCCAAGGACCAGATCAACCGGGGCGGCGAGAAGGTCGCCGCCGAGGAGATCGAGAACCACCTGCTCGCCCACCCCGCCGTGCACGACGCGGCGGTGGTGTCGATGCCCGACCCCTACCTCGGCGAACGCACCTGCGCCTACGTCGTCCTGCGTACCGAGCATCGCGAACAGCCGCCGAAGAGCATCGAGTTGAAGCGCTTCGTACGGCAGCGCGGACTGGCCGAGTACAAGGTGCCGGACCGGGTCGAGTTCGTCGACGCCTTCCCCGCCACCGGGATCGGCAAGGTCAGCAAGAAGGACCTGCGCGCCGCCATCGCGGCCGCACTCCCTACTCACTGAAGGAAAGACCACCGTGGGCCTGCCCCGCATACCCTCCTATCCCCTGCCCGCCGCCACCGAACTGCCCGCCAACCGGGTCGAGTGGACGGTCGACCCGGACCGCGCCGTGCTGCTGGTGCACGACCTGCAGAACCACTTCCTGGACGCCTTCGACGCCGCCGCCGCGCCGGTGCCCGAACTCCTCGGGAACGTCGGCCGGTTGGCCGGGGCGGCGCGCGCCCACGGCATACCGGTGCTCTACTCGGCCCAGCCCGGCGGGCAGAGCCCGGCCGAACGCGGCCTCCAGCAGGACTTCTGGGGCCCGGGCATCCCGGACGACCCTCGCGCGACGGCGATCGCCGACGCCGTCGCCCCCGCACCGGGCGACACGCTGCTCACCAAGTGGAAGTACAGCGCCTTCGTACGCACCGATCTGGACCGGCTGCTGCGCGAACAGGGCCGGGACCAGCTGGTGATCACCGGCGTGTACGCGCACATCGGGGTACAGGCCACCGCCTGCGACGCCTGGATGCGCGACCTGCCGGCCTTCGTGGTGGCCGACGCGGTCGCCGACTTCGGCCCGGACGAGCACCGCGCGGCGCTGTCCTGGGTGGCCGGCCGCTGCGGGCAGGTCACCACCACCGACGCCGTCCTCGCGATGCTGGAAGGGAAGTGACGGGCATGGCCTTCACCGTGGAGCGGATCCGGGCCGAGGTCGCCGACCTGCTCGGCGAGGACCCGGCGGACGTCCCGCTGGACGAGAACCTGGCCGACTGGGGCCTGGACTCGGTCCGGCTGATGGCGCTCGCCGAGCGCTGGCGGGCCGAGGGCGCCGAGGTGGCGTTCGTGCAACTGGCCGAGCGCCCGGCTGTCGAGGCCTGGGCCGCACTGCTCGGCGCGGCCTGATGGAGACGGTGCTGCTGGAGGCCGCCGGGCCGCAGGCGCCCCCGCGCACGGACCGGGCGGCGAAGTACCCGCCGACCACCGTCGTGGGGCCGGTCGAGGCGCAGGCCGCCCGGACCCCGGACGCCCCCGCCGTGCTGCTCGCGGGCGGCGCGGTCGTCACGTACCGGGACCTGAACGCCGCGGCCAACCGGCTGGCGCGCGCCCTGGCCGCGCGCGGCGCCCGGCCGGGGGCGGTGGTCGGCCTGGCGCCGGCCCGCCACCCGGCGCAGCTGCTGACCGCGCTGCTCGCGGTGGCCAAGTCCGGCGCGGCGTACCTGCCGCTGGACCCGGCGGACGCACCCGGGCGCCGGGAGCGGCTGCTCGCGGAGACCGCGCCGGTCTGCGTGCTGGGGGAGGGGGTGCCGGAGGCGCTGGCCGGGCTGGACGTGGACGACGAGCTGGCCACCGACCCGCCCCGGGCGCTCACGCCGCAGCACCTGCTCTGCGTCGGGTACGGCCCTGGCGGGCGACCGGACGCCGTCCGGCTCACCCACGCCGAGGCCGACCGCCGGGTGCGCGAGTTCCAGGCGGCCCACCCGCTCGGCCCGGGTGACCGGGTGCTGCAACTGGGCCTGCCGCTCTGGGAGTTCCTCTGGCCGCTGCGGACCGGCGCCGCCGTGGTGCTGGCCGACCCGCAGCGGCCGGGCGAGGTCGGGGAGCTGGTGAGGGAGCTGGGCGTCACGGCGGTGCGGGCGTCGTCGGCGGCGCTGCTGGGCGGCTGACGGGGGCGGGGCGAGGGCGGCGAACAGATGACAACGTTCAGCGAACAAATTTCAGATAACAGATGATGAAATCTGTTATCTGAAAGTTGTCATCTGTCAGTCGTCGATCGGCGGCCGTCGGTCGCCATGCGTCGGCTGTCAGGCGTTCGCCGCCAGGTCGGCCGCCGTCCAGGCCATGGCGACCGCGCCGTCCAGCACTGCCCGGTCGGCCTCCGCCCCCACCGCGGCCTCGGCGAACGCGGCCTCGTGCGGGGCGCAGGCACCGCCGGTGATGTCCAGCACCGGGTGGATGGCGGGCACGGCGTGGGAGACGTTCCCCATGTCGGTGCACGCGAACGGCCCGCTCTCGACCGGTTCCGGTCGGCCGAGCGCCGCCGCGTTGGCCCGCCAGAGGGCGAGCAGGGCGGGGTCGGAGCGCATGTCCAGGTAGTCCGGTTCGGGCCGGTCGAGCGTCACCTCGCAACCGGTGGCGAGCGCCCCGGCCCGGAAGCAGTACTCGACCCGGGCCCGCAACTGCGCGAGGTCCTCGGCCGCCGAGGCGCGGATCTCGTACTCCGCGCTCGCGCTGTCGGGGATCAGGTTGGGCGCGGTGCCGGCGGCCGTGGTGATGCCGTGCACCCGCCACTGCGGCGGCAGGTGCTGGCGCAGCAGCCCGAGGGCGACCTGGGCGACGGTGAGGGCGTCGGCGGCGTTGCGGCCCTGGTGCGGGTTGAGGCTCGGGTGGGCGGCGCGGCCGGTGTAGCGGACGGAGAGGGTGCCGAGCGCGAAGGAGCGGAAGTCGGCGACCTCGACCGGGCAGGGGTGCACCATCATCGCCGCGTCCACGCCGTCGAAGGCGCCCGCCTCCAGCAGTAGCGCCTTTCCGGCTCCGCGCTCTTCGGCCGGCGCGCCGATCACCCGTACGGTGAGCCCGAGTTGGTCGGCGTACGGGGCGAGGCCGAGTGCCGCGCCGAGGCCGGCGGCGGCGATCAGGTTGTGCCCGCAGGCGTGCCCGAGGCCGGGCAGCGCGTCGTACTCGCAGACGAGTGCGACGGTGACCGGCCCGTTGCCGAGGCTCGCGGTGAACGCGGTGTCCAGTCCGTGCGCGGGCGCGGTGACGGCGTAGCCGTGGGCGCGTAGGAGTTCGGCGCACCAGGCGGCCGCGCGGTGCTCCTCGAACGCGGTCTCGGGGTGGGCGTGGATGCGGTGGCTGAGCGCGAGCAGTTCCGCGCGGTGCGCGTGGACGTGTTCGCGGACGGCCTGTTTGGTCGCGGTCAGGGGCATGGGCGGCGCCTCCGTGATGTCAGGGCCCCCGCACTGGGGGGCCGTTGACTAGATCATATGAAGTTAGATTAGGCTAACCTAACTAGGCGTTTCGTTCGCCGGACCCCGAGGAGCACCCCGAACCATGCCTGCCGTCGAAACCCAGGCCGTCGATGTCCCGCTGCTCGCCGCCCAGGCCGCCATCTGGTACGCGCAGTCACTCGACCCCGACAGCCCGGTCTACAACACCGGCGACGCCGTCGAGATCACCGGCCCGCTCGACGAGGCCCGGTTCGAGGACGCGCTGCGGCAGGCGGTCGACGAGGCCGAGGCACTGAGCGCCGTCGTCGTCACCGGCCCGGACGGCACGCCCCGCCAGCAGCCGCGCCCCGGCCGCCGCTGGCCGCTGCACCACCTCGACCTGCGCGCCGCGCACGACCCGGCCGCCGAGGCCGAGGCCTGGATGCGCGCCGACCTCGCCCGCCCGGCCGACCTCGCCGAGGGCCCGCTGTTCACCCACGCGCTGATCCGCCTCGCCGAAGACCGGTACCAGTGGTACCGGCGGATCCACCATCTCGCCGTCGACGCCTACGCGTTGAACCTCCTCGGCGAGCGCCTCGCCGAGCTGTACACCGCGCACGCCACCGGCACCGAGCCCGCCGCACGCCCGTTCGCCACCCTCGCCGAGGTCGCCGCCGAGGAGGCCGCCTACCGGGACGGCGAGGAGTACCCGGCCGACCGCGCCTACTGGGCCGACCGCCTGGCCGGCGCCGACACCCCGGCGACCCTGCCGGGCAGCCCGGCGCCCGCACTGTCCGCAACCCCGGCCCAGGCCCCCCTGCGCCTCACCGCCGAGCTGCCCGCCGGCACCCGCGACCGGCTGGAGCGCGCCGGCGCCACCGCCCGCGCCACCTGGGCCGAACTGCTCCTCGCCGCCACCGCCGGCTACCTGCACCGCCTGGCCGGCACCGAGGACGTCGTGCTCGGCCTGCCGCTCGCCAACCGCCGCGGACCGGCCGCCCTGCGCACCCCCGTCGCCGCCGCCAACGTCCTCCCGCTGCGCCTGGCCGTCCGTCCCGCCGACAGCGCCGAGGCGCTGCTGCGCCGGGTGGTCCGCGAACTGCGCGCCGTCCGCCGCCACCAGCGCTACCCCCTGGAGGACCTGCGCCGCGACCTCGGGCTGACCGGCGAGCGGCGCGCCCTGTTCGGCCCGATGGTCAACATCAAGGCCTTCGAGGGCGATCTCGACCTGGCCGGCCTGCCCGGCGTCGTCCGCAACCTCGCCGCCGGGCCCGTCGACGACCTCGCCGTCGGCGTCTCGCCCGCCCCCGGCGGCGCGCTGCGCCTCGTCCTGGACGCCGACCCCGCCCGCCACGACACCGCCTCACTCGCCGCCCACCGCGACGGGCTGCTGCGCTACCTCGACGCCCTCGCCGACCTGCTGCTCACCGCCCCGCAGACGCCCATCGCCCGGATCGACCTGCTCGACCCGGACGGCCTGCGCCGCGCCACCGCCGGCCGCACGGAGCCGCCGCTCGACCGGACGCTGCCCGAGCTGTTCGCCGCGCAGGCCGCCCGCACCCCGGCCGCCGTCGCCGTCCGCAGCGGCAAAGTCGCCCTCACCTTCGCCGAGTTGGACGCCGCCGCCAACCGCCTCGGCCACCGCCTGAACGCCCTCGGCGTGCGCGCCGGTGCGCCGGTCGCGCTCGCCCTGCCGCGCGGCGTGGACACCCTGGTCGCGATGCTCGGCGTGCTCAAGGCCGGCGGCGCCTGCGTCTCCCTCGACCTCGCGCACCCCCGGCAGCGCCTGGCCGCCGTCCTGGACGACGCCCGCCCGGTCTGCGCGGTCGGCACCGCCGAGGCCCTCGCCCAACTGGACCTGCCGGCCGGCCTGCCCGCCGTGCTGCCCGGGGACGCGGACGCCGAGCCCGCCACCGCACCCCCGGCCCCCCGGCCCCACCACGCCGCCTACGTGCTGCACACCTCCGGTTCCACCGGCCGCCCCAAGGGCGTCGTCGTCACCCACGCCTCGCTGGCCAACCTGTACGCGGGCCACGGCGAGGACCACATCGCCCCGGCCGTGCGCCGCACCGGCCGCGAGCGCCTGCGTGTCGCGCACAGCGCCTCGTTCGCCTTCGACGCCTCCTGGGACCCGGTGCTGTGGATGGTCCACGGCCACGAGCTGCACCTGCTCGACGACGCCACCTACCGCGACCCGGCCGCCCTGGCCGGCCACCTGCACCGGGAACGCGTCGACTACCTCGACGTCACCCCCTCCTACCTCGAAGTCCTGCTCTCCGAGGGCATCCTGGACGAGGAGTGGCACCGCCCGGCGGTCATCGCGGTCGGCGGCGAGGCCACCCCGCCCGCCCTCTGGCAGCGCCTCACCGCCGCACCCGGCCTGCACCCGATCGACCTCTACGGCCCGACCGAGACCACGGTCGACGCCTACGCCTGGACGCCCGGCCCGGACGGCGCCCCGGTCGGCCGGGTGGTGCGCGGCTCCCGCGCCTACGTCCTCGACGGCTCGCTGCGCCCCGCGCCCGACGGCGTCGCCGGCGAACTGTACGTCGCCGGGGCCTGCCTGGCCCGCGGCTACCTCGGCCGCCCCGACCTCACCGCCGAACGCTTCCTCGCCGACCCGTTCGGCCCGCCCGGCGACCGGATGTACCGCACCGGCGACCTCGCCCGCCGCCGACCGGACGGCACCCTGGAATTCCTCGGCCGCGCCGACGACCAGGTGAAGATCCGCGGCTTCCGGATCGAGCCCGGCGAGATCGCCGCCGTCCTCGCCGAACTGCCGGGCGTCGCCCAGGCCGTGGTGATCGCCCGCTCCGGTCCGCAGGGCAAGCAGCTGCTCGGCTACGTCGTGCCCGAGGTGCTCTCCGAGGCGGCTCCCGAGGCAGCCTCCGAGGCGGTTTCCGAGGCGGTCTCCGAGTCCGAGGCCAAGCCGGAGGACACCGCCGAACCCGCCCCCGCCCCCCGCGTCGCCCTCGACCCGGCCGCGCTGCGGGCCGCCCTCGCCGCCCGGCTGCCCGGACACATGGTCCCGGCCGCCGTCCTGGTCCTCGACGAACTGCCGCGCACCGCCCACGACAAGCTCGACCACCGCGCCCTGCCCGAGCCGGCCGCCGCCGAGCCCGGCACGGCCCCGGCCACGCCGCAGGAGGAACTGGTCTGCGGGCTGTTCGCCGACGTCCTCGACCTGCCGCAGGCACCCGGGCGGGACACCTCCTTCTTCGACCTCGGCGGCCACTCGCTGCTGGCCGGCCGCCTCGCGGCCCGGCTGCGCGAGACCTTCGCCGCCGTCGTCGGGTTCGCCGACGTCTTCCGCCACCCGACCCCGGCCGCGCTCGCCGCCCTGCTCGACGCGCACCCCGGCGGCGAGCCCGAGACCCGCCCCGCGCTGGTGCCCGTGCCGCGCACCGACCGGATGCCGCTGTCACCCGCCCAGCGCGGCCTGTGGTTCCTGCACCGGCTCCAGGGCCCCAGCCCCACCTACAACATCCCGCTCGCCCTCACCCTCACCGGCCCGCTCGACCGGACCGCCCTCACCCTCGCCCTCGGCGACCTCGCCGCCCGGCACGAGGTGCTGCGCACGGTCTATGGCGAGGAACCGGACGGCACGCCGTACCAGCGGGTGCTGCCCGCCGAGCCCGTCGCACTGCACGACGGCACCGAGCTCGCCGAAGCCGTCCGGCACGCCTTCGACCTCACCGGCCGGCCGCCGCTGCGCGCCACCCTGTTCACCCACGGCCCGGCCGAACACACCCTGCTCCTGCTGCTCCACCACATCGCGAGCGACGGCGCCTCCACCACCCCGCTGGTCCGCGACCTGTCCGCCGCCTACACCGCCCGGCTGGCCGGCCGCGCACCGGAACTCCCGGCGCCCGCCGTGCAGTTCGCCGACCACGCGGCCTGGCAGCGGCAGCTGCTCGGCACCGCCGAGGCGCCCAGCCCGCTCGCCGCGCGGCAGTCGGAGTACTGGCGCACCGCCCTGGCCGGCCTGCCCGACCAGCTGGAACTGCCCACCGACCGACCGCGCCCCGCCGTCGCCGGCCACCACGGCGCCACCGTGCCCTTCACCCTCGACGCCGAGGCCCACGCCGCCCTCGCCGCGCTCGCCCGGGCGGCCGGCGGCACCGTCTTCATGGCCGTCCAGGCCGGACTCGCCGCCCTGCTCACCCGGCACGGCTGCGGCACCGACATCCCCGTCGGCACCCCGGTCGCCGGCCGCGACGACCCCGAAACCGCCGACCTGGTCGGCTACTTCGTCAACTCCGTGGTTCTGCGCACCGACACCTCGGGCGACCCGACCTTCCGCGAGCTGCTCGGCAAGGTCAGAGGCACCGTCCTCGCCGCCCACGAGCACGCCGACCTGCCCTTCGACCGCCTGGTCGAGGAGCTCAACCCGCCGCGCTCCCTCGCCCGCCACCCGCTGTTCCAGGTGATGCTCGCCTGGCAGAGCCGCCCCGACGAGCTCCACCCGCTGGGCGGCGGCCTCACCGCCCGGATCGCCGCCGTCCCCAGCGGCACCGCCAAGTTCGACCTCACCCTCAACGCGGGCGAGCTCCCCGACGGCGGCATCGGCGGCTTCCTGGAGTACCGCACCGACCTCTTCGACGCCGCCACCGTCGAAGGGCTCGCCACCCGCCTCGCCCGGCTGCTCGCCGCCGCCGCCACCGCCCCCGACACCGCGATCGGCCGGCTCCCGCTGATCGGCGAGGAGGAGCGGCTGCGCGCCCTCGTCGAGTGGAACGGCACCCCGTACACGTCGGCGCTGCACACGTCGGCGCTGCACACCTCGGCTCCGCACACGTCGGCCCCGGACGCCACCCTGGCCGGGCTGTTCGAGGCCGCCGCAGCCGCCAACCCGCGGGCCGTCGCCGTCAGTTGCGGTGACGAGCAGCTCGACTACGCCGAACTCGCCGCCCGCGCCGACCGCTTGGCCCGGCTGCTGGCCGCCAACGGCATCGGCCCCGGCACCATCGTCGCCCTCGCCCTGCCGCGCTCGCTCGAACTCGTCGTCGCCCTCCTCGCGGTGGCCAAGTCCGGCGCCGCCTACCTGCCGCTCGACCCCGACTACCCGGCCGACCGCCTCGCCTACATGCTGGCCGACGCCGCCCCCGCCGCCCTGCTCACCGACCGCGCCACCGCGCCCCGGCTGCCCGCCCACCAGGTGCCCCAACTGCTCGTCGACGGACCGGAGTCGGCCACCCACCCGGCCGCCCCGCTGGCCCAGCACGAGCGCACCCGCCCGCTGCGCGCCGAGGACACCGCCTACGTCATCTACACCTCCGGCTCCACCGGCCGCCCCAAGGGCGTCCCCGTCACCCACCACAACGTGGTCCGGCTGTTCAGCTCCACCGACCACTGGTTCGGCTTCGGCGCCGACGACGTCTGGACCCTCTTCCACTCCTACGCCTTCGACTTCTCCGTCTGGGAGCTGTGGGGGGCCCTGCTGCACGGCGGCCGCCTGGTCGTCGTCCCGCACCTGGTCAGCCGCGACCCGGCGGCCTTCCTCGACCTGCTCGCCCGCGAACGCGTCACCGTGCTCAACCAGACCCCGTCCGCCTTCTACCAGCTCAGCGCCGCCGACCGGGACCGCCCCGGATCCGAACTCGCCCTGCGCTACGTGGTGTTCGGCGGCGAGGCACTCGAACTGGCCCGGCTCGACGACTGGTACGCCCGCCACCCGGAGGACGCGCCCACCCTGGTCAACATGTACGGCATCACCGAGACCACCGTGCACGTCTCCTACATCGCCCTCGACCGGGCCACCGCCGCCGCCGGAAGCAGCAGCACCATCGGCGTCAACATCCCCGACCTGCGGGTCTACGTCCTGGACCAGCACCTCCAGCCCGTCCCGCCCGGCGTCACCGGCGAGATGTACGTCGCCGGGGCCGGCCTGGCCCGCGGCTACCTCGGCCGCCCCGACCTCACCGCCGGACGCTTCGTCGCCGACCCGTACGCCGAACTGTTCGGCGAACGCGGCACCCGGATGTACCGCTCCGGCGACCTCGCCCGCCGCCGCGCCGACGGCGTCCTGGAGTACTTCGGCCGCGCCGACCAGCAGGTGAAGCTGCGCGGCTTCCGGATCGAACTCGGTGAGATCGAGGCCGTGCTGGCCGCCCACCCGGGCGTCGCCGACGCCGCCGTGGTCGTCCGCGAGGACGCCCCGGGCGACAAGCGACTGGTCGGCTACGCGGTCACCACGGCGAGCCCCGAGGACCCGAGCGCCGTCGCCGCCCCCACCCCCGAGGACCTGCGCGCCCACGCCGCCGCCGGACTGCCCGCCCACATGGTGCCCTCCGCCGTCGTCCTGCTCGACCGGCTGCCGCTCACCGCCAACGGCAAGCTCGACCGCCGCGCCCTGCCCGCCCCCGACGCGCCCGCCACCGGCGCCGGACGCCCGCCGCGCACCCCGCGCGAACAGCAGCTGTGCGAACTCTTCGCCGAGGTGCTGGGCGTCGCGGCGGTCGGCGTCGACGACGACTTCTTCGCCCTCGGCGGCCACTCGCTGCTGGTCGTCCGCCTCGCCGGGCGGATCCGCGAACTGCTCGGCCTGGACGTCGGCATCGGCACCCTGTTCCAGTCGCCCACCGTCGCCGCCCTCGACACGGCCCTGGCGGCCGGCTCGCAGAGCGCCGACGCGCTGGACGTCCTGCTCCCGCTGCGGCCCGCCGCGCCCGGACGCCGTACCCCGCTGTTCGCCGTCCACCCCGCCGGCGGCCTCAGCTGGTGCTACACCGGCCTGATCCGCCACCTGCCCGCCGACCTGCCGATCTACGGCCTCCAGGCCCAGGGCGTCGGCGCGGCCACGGCGGCCCGGCCCCTGCCGCAGACCCTGGACGAGCTGGCCGCGCACTACGTCGACCGGCTGCGCGAGGTCCAGCCCGAGGGCCCGTACCGGCTGCTCGGCTGGTCCACCGGCGGGATCATCGCGCACGCCGTCGCCGTCCGGCTCCAGGACCTCGGCCACGCCGTCGAGTTGCTCGCGATCCTGGACGCCTACCCCGCCGAGGGCTTCCGCGACCTGCCCGTCCCCGACCAGGCCGAGGCGCTGGAGGCGCTGCTCACCATGGGTGGCTACGGCCCCGAGGACCTCGCCGGGCGGCCACTCGAACTCGCCGCCGTCACCGAGCTGCTGCGCCGCGAGGGCAGCCCGCTCGCCGGACTCGACGACGCCACCGTGGCCGCCCTCAACCGGATCTACCTCAACACCAACCACCTCGTCCGGGGCCACGACCACCGCCCCTTCGACGGCGACGTGCTGTTCTTCCGCGCCACCGTCGACACCATCGACGAGACCCTGGTGCCCGAACTCTGGACCCCGTACGTGTCCGGCCGCATCGACAACACCGACGTCGCCTGCTCGCACAAGGACATGACCCTGCCCGCCCCGATCGCGCACATCGCCCGCGTGATCACCGACCACCTGGAGAAGTCCTCCGATGAGTGACGCCCCCGCCAACCCCTTCGACGGCGACGGCGAGTTCCTCGCCCTCGTCAACGACCAGGGCCAGCACTCGCTCTGGCCGGCCTTCGCCGCCGTCCCGGCCGGCTGGAACGTCTCCCACGGCCCGTGCGAGCGCGCCGACGCCGCGCAGTGGATCACCGCCCACTGGACCGACCTGTGACCCCTCCGGCCGTCGAGGCCGCCCCGGCGCGCCCCCTGCTCGCGGGGCGCGCCGCGGTGGTCGTGGTCTACACCGCCGCGATGTGCATGAACGGCCTGGATTCGACCATCGTCAACCCCGCGCTGTTCACCATCGCCGAGGACTTCGGGCGGCCCGTCTCGGCCGCCAACGCCGTCGAGACGGCCTTCCTGGTCGGCCTCGCCGTCGGCCTGCCGGTGGCGGGCTGGCTCGGCGACCGGTTCGGCGTGAAACGGGTCTTCCTCGGCTCCCTGGCCGCGTTCACCCTCGCCTCCGCCCTGTGCGCCGCCGCGCCCGGCCTCGGCTCGCTCGCCGCCGCGCGGGCCGTCCAGGGCGTGGCCGGCGGGCTGCTCACCCCCGTCGGGATGACCCTGCTGTTCCGGGCCTTCGCCCCGCACGAGCGGGCCGGCCTGGGCCGGATCCTGATCGTCCCGACCGCCCTGATGCCCGCCCTCGGCCCGCCGCTCGGCGGCCTCCTGACCGAACACCTCTCCTGGCACTGGCTGTTCCTGGTCAACGTGCCGGTCGGGGTCGCGGCCGTCGTGACCGGGCTCATCGGCCTGCGCGCGGCGGACGAGCCCCCGGCCGGCCGCTTCGACACCACCGGCTTCCTGCTCGCCACCCCCGGCCTCGGACTGCTCACCTACGCGCTCGGCTTCGGCCCCGCGCACGGCTGGTCCTCGCCGGGAGTGGCGCTCAGCGGCGTGGCCGGTCTCCTCCTGCTCGTCATCGCCGTGCGCCACCAACTCCGCTCCGCCGAACCACTGGTGGACCTGCGGCAGCTCGCCGACCGCACCTTCGGCACCGCCACCTGGCTGGCCCTGCTCACCTCGGCCGGCCTGATGGGCGCCCTGTTCGTCCTCCCGCTGCTCTACCAGGCCGCCCTCGGGGCCTCGGCCCTCGACGCCGGGCTGAGCGTCTTCCCCGAGGCGATCGGCCTGATGGCCGCCTCCCAGGTGGTCGACCGCCTGCTGCCCCGGTTCGGCCCCCGCCGCCTCGCGCTGCCCGCGCTGCTGCTCGCCGCCCTCGTCCTGGCCGCCCTCGGCTTCGCCGAGAACCCCTGGGTCGTACGGGCGTTGATGTTCGCGGTCGGGCTCGTCCTGGGCACCGCCGTGCTCACCGTCCAGATCGCCGGCTTCGCCGACGTCCCCGGGCCCGCGATGGGCCGCGCCATGGGCCTGTTCACCATCGTCCGCACCCTCGGCGGCGCCCTCGGCATCGCCGCCACCGCCGCCCTCATCGGCGCCCTGGACACCGACGGCGGCTCACCCGGCCCCTACCGCCTCGCCCTTCTGCTCACCGCCGCCCTGGTCGCCGCCGGCACCCTCCTCACCACCCGCCTCCCCTGGGAGGCGCCGGCACCACCCCCCGCCGACTGAACAGCCACGCCGCACCCCGCGACCGCGGGGTGCGGCGTCAGTTCGTTGGACGCGGCCTTCCGGGCTCAGGCGCTCGGCCAGAGGATCAGGTCGGGCAGGGCGTGCCGGCGCGGTCGGTCGCCGAGGTCGGCGAGTGCGGTGCGGATGGCCCGGAGGTGTCCGACGGTCAGCTGCAGGGGCGGCTCGTCGGGTTGGTGGGTCGTGCGGATGGGGTAGTCGACGCCGGGGGTGCGGGTCATCTCGATGTGGCAGCCGAGCAGGTGCGTCACCGGGCGGCGTTCGGCGAAGTCGATCAGCCGGTCGACGGTGCGGGTGAAGGCCGGCCAGTCGTCGATGTAGAGGCGGCCCGGGTAGACGGTGTCGCCGGTGAGCAGCAGGCCCGTCCACGGGTCGTAGTAGGTGACGGCCGCCGGGTGGTGGCCCGGGGTGGCCAGGCATTCGAGCACCCGGCCGCCGCCCAGGTCCACCCGCGCGACGGCGTCCGGGTCCTGGTCGAAGCCGAAGTACGGCCAGGCCGTGGCCGGGTCGGCGCCGACCAGGGTCGTCGCGGGCCGGTCGGCGAACTGCCCGTCGCCCGCGACGTGGTCGCCGTGCGGGTGGGTGTGCAGGACGAGCAGTCCGTAGCCGTCGCGGGGGTGGTCGGCGAGCCACTGGTCGATGAGTCCGTCGACCACGGTGCGCAGGGGGAAGTACGCGGCGGAGGCGGTGGCCCCGGTGTCGATCAGGACCGCCCGCTCGCCCCCGAACAGCAGGAACAGGAACGGCGCCTCGTAGTCGACCGCCTTGTTCTGCCGCAGGATGACGGTGTGCTCGTCGTACGCGTGGACCTGGATGTCCGGGTCCGTGTTGTGCTTCGCGGACGGGGACCCGTGGATCCACCGCACGTCGAGCGGACGGGCGATCGGGGCACCGGCGGCCATGACGTCTCCCTCGGTGCGTCGTCTTGGCGGGCCGGGTACGGCGCACATCTCGTCCGGGGCGGTCACCGGCGCGCCGCCACCGGGACGCTAGCACGCCCGGGTGGCGGGACGCCTCGGCCGCCGTCGGTCCGGATGGTCCACCGGGAGTTCTCAGGCACGCCCCAGCAGGTGCGCCAGCCCGTCCGCCAGCCCGCCGCGCCAACAGGCGTAGTCGTGGCCGCCGTTGAACTCGCGGTACGCGAGGTCGTAGCCGCGGGCGGTGAGGACGTCGCGCAGGTGACGGTTCTGCGGGAGCAGCATCCACTCCTGGAGGCCGACCTCGACGTAGAACCGGGCCTCCCGCCTTTGCTCGCGGGCGAATTGGCGGGTCAGCCACTCACTGCCCTCGTCGAACTCGGTCTCGTCCGGCCACCAGAAGGAACCGGACTGGCAGAGCGCGCCGCCGAAGCGGTCGGGGCGCCGGAACGCGGCGAAGGCGGCGGTGAGGCCGCCCGCGCTCTGGCCGGCGATCACGGTGGCGGCCGGGTCGGTGGTGGTGCCGAACTCCGCCGCCGCCCAGGGGAGGAGGCGGTCGGCGAGGAGGTCGACGAAGGCCGGGTTGCAGCTGAGGTCGTCGGGTCGGCAGGGGCCCATGGTGTGGACGAGCAGGGCGACGGTGGGCGGGATGGCGCCGTCCGCCGCCAGGTTGTCGAGGGTGTCGCCGACCGACAGCACCTCGCCCCACATCTCGCCGTCCAGCAGCACGGCCACCGCGAACGGCCCGCCGCCGGCGGAAGGCCCGCCCCCGGCGGGGAGGTGGACGTCCACCCGCCGCCCGGCCACCTCGTGGGCCACCGTCCGCCCGCGCGGCACGCCGTCGCGCCGCCGGACGTACGGCTGGGCGGGGGCGTCGGGCAGGCTGAGCACGGACGACGGGTGGCGCCCGTCGCGGGCGGGCAGCCGGGGGGCGGCGTCGTGCGGGTCGGGGCGGGCGTGGTCGAGGACGCGCAGCCAGTCCGCCCGGGCGGTGCCGGGGGCGTCCCCCCGGAACGGGTACAGCTGGTAGGACGCCCGGTGGTCGGCGCGCAGCCGGTAGGTGATCGACCAGCGGCCGTCGTCGCGGCGGGTCATCAGGTGCGGGGCGAGGTCGCCGGCGTGCCGGTCCTTGTCGGTGACGGTGTGCAGGAGGGCGAGCACGCCGTCGCACGACGCGTCCTCGTGCACGAAGGTGACCAGGCGGTAGGCGGGGTCGGCCGGATCGGGCTCGACGAGGGGAAGGGTTTCCATCTGCGGTACTCCTCGGGGAGGTTAAGCGGGGGTGCCCTTGCGGCCGAGCAGCACCCAGAGCAGGAAGGGGCCGCCGAGGACGGTGGTGACGATGCCGACCGGGATCTCCACCCCGCCGATCAGCACCCGCCCCACGGTGTCGGCGAGCACGACGAGGACGGCGCCGGTCAGTGCCGAGCCGAGGACCGGCACGCGCGCCGGCCCGGCCAGCCGTCCGGCGATCACGGGCGCGGCCAGCGCGACGAAGCCGACCGGCCCGCACACGCCGACGGCCAGCCCGGCCAGTGCGACGGCCAGCAGCAGGCAGCCGAGCCGGACCCGGCCCGGGTCGACGCCCAGCGAGGCGGCCACGCTGTCGTCGAAGCGCAGCACCGCAAGCCGCCGGGCCACCGCCAGCGCGAGCGGCACGAGTACGGCCAGCCCGATCAGGACCGGGGTGGCGACGGCGTAGTCCCGCCCGTTGAGACTGCCGGAGGTCCAGACGTACAGCGAGCCGGCCGAGTTGAGCGAGCGGCGGGCGAGCGCGACCTGGATGACGGCCGAGGCGAGCGCGGACATCGCGAGGCCGACGACCAGCACCCGGTAGCCCTGCGCGCCGAGCCCGCCGGAGACCAGGGTGACGACCAGGACGGCGGCCAGCGCGCCGAGCGGGCCGGCCCACCAGGCGCCGAAGGTGCCGGAGACGGTGGCGGAGATCAGGACGGCGGCGGTGGCACCGTCGTTGACGCCGAGCAGTTCGGGGGTGGCGAGGCGGTTGCGGGCGAGGGTCTGGGTGAGGCAGCCGGCCAGGCCGAGGGCGGCGCCGGCGGCGAGCCCGGCGACGATCCGGCCGAGCCGGAACTTCTGCACCAGCAGCACGTCCAGCCGGTCGCCGTAGCCGAACACGGCCTGGAGGGTGCGGCCGAGGCCGAGTTCGCTCTGCCCGGCGTGGGCGGACACGACGACGACGGCGAGCAGCGCCGCGGCCAGGGCGAGCGAGGCGAGCAGCGCCCGGCGGGGGAGCAGCAGCGACCAGGCGCCGCGCCGCAGCACCAGGTCGGGTTTCGGCGCGGGCGGCTCGGACCGCCGGACGGGGGCGGGCTCGGCCGGGTCGGCCATGCCGAGCGCGGCGGTCCGGCGGGAGCGGACGATCGCGATCAGCGCGGGGGCGCCGACCAGGGAGACGATCACCGACACCGGCGCCTCGAACGGGCGGGCCACCAGCCGGGCCAGCACATCGGCCCCGGTGAGCACGGCGGCACCGAACAGGCCGGCGAGCACGGTGAGTTGCCCGACCCTGGGGCCGGCGACGGCCCGCGCCAGGAACCCGGCGAGCAGGCCGAGGAAGGAGATCGGGCCGGCCAGCGCGACGGCCGAGGCGGTCAGCAGGGTGACGGCGAAGGCGACCGCGGCCCGGGTGGCGCCGGGCCGGTGACCGAGACCGCGGGCGAGGTCGTCGCCGAGCGCGAGCGCGGTGAGCGGCCGGGTGGCGAGCAGGGCGAGCAGGAAGCCCACGCCGAGCACCGGGGCGAGCTGGCGCAGCGTCGTCCAGCCCTCCACCCCGGCCAGCGAGCCGAGCACCCACACCCGGTACCGGTCGTACGCCTCGGGCGAGTTGACGATCAGCACGCCGGTGAGCCCGCCGAAGGTGGCGCCGACCGCCGAGCCGCCGAGCACCAGCCGCATCGGGGACCCGCCCCGGGCACCCGCGATGAGCAGCACCAGCGTGCTGGCGAGCACGGCGCCGCCGAAGGCGAAGGCCAGGTACCCGTACGAGGTCTGGATGCCGAGCACGGCGATGCCGAGCACGACCCCCAGCGAGGCGCCGGCGTTGACGCCGAGCAGTCCGGTCTCGGCGAGCGGGTTGCGGGTGACGGACTGCAACTGCGCCCCGGCGACCCCGAGCGCGGCGCCGACCAGCAGGGCGGTGGCCGTGCGGGGCAGGCGCAGGTCGCCGACGACGAGGGCGAGCCGGCCGTCCGCGCGGGCGCCGTGGCGGTCCAGCAGGTAGTCCAGCACCCGCCCGGGGCCGACCTCCCCGGCGCCGACGGACAGTGAGAGCGCGGCGAGGGCGAGCAGGACCGCGACCGCGCCGAGGGCGATCGGCCAGGCGGCCCGGCGGCCGTCCCCGCGCGGTGGCGTCGGCGGCGGCGGGGCGTCCGGCTCGGTGCGGGACTCCCCGGGGGCGCCCACTTGCGACAATGTCATAAGGTAAGGCTAACCTAATGAGCGCATCGTCCTGTGGGCACCGTCACCGTGCCGGGTCGCCCGGACGCCGCCCAACCCCCGTACCACCGCTGCCCGGAGGCACCCATGCCGTTCGCCCAGAGCCCGCTCCACCCCGTCCGCCGCCGCGCGGCCCGGGCGCTGGCCGTCACCGGGGCGGCCGCCCTCCTGCTCGCCGGGTGCGGCTCCTCCGGGTCCTCCTCCGGATCCTCGGGCTCCGCGGGCGGCTCCTCCGCCGCCGGCAGCCCGGCGGCGGACGCGGCCGGCGGCAAGCGCACCGTCAAGGACGCGACCGGCAAGGCCGTCGAGATCCCCGCCGCGCCCCAGCGGATCGTCACCCTCACCCAGGAGGACCTCGACGCGGTGCTCGCCCTCGGCGTCAAGCCCGTCGGCATCACCAACGGCCAGGGGCTCAACGAGCCGCCCGCCTACCTCAAGGACAAGGTCCAGGGCGTCCCGGTGGTCGGCAACCTGCTGCAGCCCGTGATGGACAAGGTCATCGCCGCCAAGCCCGACCTCATCCTGGCCGGCGACATGCAGGACGAGCAGATGCTCAAGCAGCTGCGCGAGATCACCCCCGCCACCCTCGTCACCATGGCGCCCACCGACGACTGGAAGCTCGCCTTCCGCGGCATCGGAAACGCCGTCAACAAGCTCGACCAGACCAACAAGGTGATCGCCGACTACGAGGCCAAGGCGGCCAAGGCCGGTGGCGACCTCGGCAAGAACAAGGGCGCGGCCGTCTCCATCGTCCGCTGGAACCCGACCGGGCCGAGCTGGATGGAGAAGAAGCAGTTTGCCAGCGGCGTCGCCCTCGACATGGGCCTCACCCGCCCGGCCGCGCAGGACAAGGACGGCAACGCGCACAGCCCGGCGCTCAGCCTGGAGAAGCTCGCCGAGATCGACGGCGACTGGCTGTTCCTGTCCACCCTCACCGACGACGGCAAGACCGCGCTCAAGGACGTCCAGTCCAAGCCCGCCTACCAGGAGCTGGGCGCGGTGAAGAACAAGCACGCCGTCACCGTGGACGGTTCGGTCTGGTCCACCCGCGGCGGGCCGCTCGCGGCCGACGTGGTCATCGGCGACATCGGCAAGGCGCTCGCCGCCTCCTGACCGGTCCGCGTTCGGGCCCGTGCCCGCGTTCGGGCCCTGTTCGGGCTCGTACCCGCGCTCGGGCCCTGTTCGGGCTCGTACCCGCGCTCGGGCCCTGTCCGGGCTCGTACCCGCGCTCGGGCCCTGTTCGGGCCCGTGCCCGCGCGGGCCCGTACCCGGTCGGCCGGCACCTTGCCCGGTCGGCCCGCAGCCCCCTCCAACCGAAGGAACCCTCGATGGAGTTGACGATCCAGGGCCTCACCGCCGGCTACGGCCCCGGCCGCCCGGTGCTCGCCGGCGTCGACCTCACCGTCCCGGCCGGCCGGGTGGTGGCCGTCGTCGGCCCGAACGGCTGCGGCAAGTCCACCCTGCTGCGGGCCGTCGCCCGGCTGCACCGGCCGGACGGCGGGCGGGTGCTGGTCGGCGGCGAGGACGTCTGGCGGCTGCGGCCGCGCCAGGCCGCGCACCGGGTCGCGCTGCTCCCGCAGAGCCCGCAGGCCCCCGAGGCGGTCACCGTCGCCGGACTCGTCCGCTACGGCCGCCACCCGCACCAGGGGCTCTTCCGCCAGTGGTCGGCCGACGACGAGCGGCTCACCGCCGGGGCGCTGCGCGCCACCGGCGTCGAGGAACTCGCCGACCGCCGGCTGGACCGCCTCTCCGGCGGCCAGCGGCAGCGCTGCTGGCTCGCCATGGTGCTCGCCCAGGACGCGCCCGTCGTGCTGCTCGACGAACCCACCAGCGCGCTCGACCTCGGGCACGCCGTCGAGGTGCTGGAACTGGTCCGCGAGGTCGCCGCCGGCGGGCGGACGGTCGTCATGGTGCTCCACGACCTCGCGGCGGCGGCCCGCTACGCCGACCTGGTCGTCGCCCTGCGCGACGGCTCGGTGGTGGCCTGCGGCCCGCCCCGCGAGGTGGTCGACGCACCGCTCGTGCGCGCGCTGTACGACATCGACAGCGACGTGCTCGCCGCCCCCGGGGACGGCGCGCCGGTGATCGTTCCCCGTGCGGCGCCGGTGCGTTGACGATGCGTCAGGCATGACCTGGCGCGCGACGGGAGGCGGGTGGCGGGGCAGGCGGCGTGCCGTCTGCCCCGTTCACTCGTTCGACGGGTTTGCGCCCAGGAAGCCGCGGAGCGGCCTCTCCGGCTGCCGCTTTGTCAGTGGGCCTCGCTACGTTCCTCGCATCGCTGACCGGCAGGTGGGAGGAGACGTCCGTGGCATGGGTGGAAACAGGCGCGGGAGGGTACCGCGTCGCGCTCGACGGGGAGGGCAAGGTGGTCTGCCGCAACGCGGCGGGCCGCGAGCTGAAGTCCCTGCCGTCGAAGCTCGGTGACGATCCGGTGGTCGTCCAGCTCAGGCAGCTCACCGAGTGGCTGGCCGCGCACGAGCGGCGCTGCCAGGAGGACGTCGAGCGGTGGATGGTGCGCTCGCTGCCGGTGCCCGCCGCCGTGCTGACCGCGGTCTGGGCGGACGAGGCCTGGCAGGCCGTCCTGCGCGACCTGGTGGTCACCGGCTCGGACGGCGCCGTCGCCGGCTTCCTGCGCGGTGCGGACGCCGAGCGCGGGATCGGCCTGGTGGACCTGGACGGCGACACCGTCCGGCTCACCGACGGAGAGATCCTGATACCCCACCCCGTGCTGCTCCCGGACCTCGACGACCTGCGCGAGTTCGCCGTCGAGCTCGGCGTCTCCCAGCGCGTGCCGCAGCTCTACCGGGAGGTCTGGCACCGGCCGGACGAACTGCCGGCCGGCACCGAGGTCACCACCTACGCCGGCGGCCGCTACCGGGAGCTGCGCGAGCTGCTCGGACGTTGCGCCCGGCTCGGCCACCGGGTGCGCGGCGGCTCCGCCGTCCAGCCCGTGGTGGAGGCGGGGCGCACCGTCGAGGCCCGCGTCTGGGTGGGCGACTACTACGAGTACGACGCCTGCGAGACGGGCGCGCTCAGCTGGGCGGGCCCGGACGGCCGGGTGCTGCCGCTCGCCGAGGTCGGCCCGATCGCCTGGTCCGAGGGCATGCGGATGGCCGCCGCACTGTACGCAGGCCGCACCATCGAAGGGGAGGACGCCGCATGACCGCCACCGGACTCGACCAGAGGGCCGTTCAGGACGCCGACCGGGCGGCTGCCCAGGACGCCGGGCCGCACGAGCGGCTGCTCGACGCGGGGGCCGTGCTCCCGCCCGGCACCCTGCCCGGCGCCGGCCGCCCCGACAGCGCCGCCGACGTGCTCACCGCCCGCGCCTACACCCACCCCGCGCTCGACGGGCGCCGGATCGTCCGGCTGGTCCCCGGTGCGCTCGGACCGGCCGAGGACCTCGCCGTCGACTTCCTCGGGCTGGTCCCCGACGGCGCGCCCGCCGAGGTCGGCCAGGTCCGCCAGGAGGCGCTCGGCTTCCCCGCCTGGGCGCTGGTCCACGACCCGGCCAACGGGCACCACGCGCTCGCCCTGGTCAAGGAGATGGAACGGCTCTCCCGCCAGGCCCGGTCCAAGCCCGGCACCGCCAAGGACGGGTTCGAGGCGCTGGCCGCCCGTCTCGGCCGCGCCGTGCCGCACTTCCTGCCCACCTTCTGCGAGGAGGTCGGCCGGATCTTCCTCGCCCACGGCAACCAGACCTACGCCGCCAGCTACTTCGGCAAGGCCCGCGAGGCCGAGCGCACCTACCGCCTGACGGTCGACGAGGAGCGGCTGCGCGCCGTCTTCCTGGAGTTCGCCCTGGCCGGCGCGCTCACCGTCAAGTCCCTGCGCCAGTACGTCAAGGAGCTCACCGGGCGGCTCGACGCGCTGACCGCCTGGCAGCGCTTCCGCCAGCTGTGCACCGAGCGCTCCGCCGCCGGCATGGCCCCCTACGCCGGGGTCGCCGAGGACGCCCGCGCGCTGATCAAGGCCGCCGGGCTGGACCGCGCCGAGTACGAACAGGCGCTGCTCGCCGAACTGCTGGCCGCCCCGGGCGTCAACCGGGCGCCCGGCGCGTTCTGGAAGTCCTGGCACGGTTCCCTGACCGAACTCGGCCGGCGCGACCCGGCGGTCCGGGCCCGCCTGCTGGAGCTGATGCCCGACCCGGCCGGTACCGACGCCGCCCTGAACGACACCGCCTGGCTCGGCCTGCTCGCCGAGACCGGGGCCGAGCAGCTGCTCACCGGCCCGCGCCCCGAGGGCACCGAGGGCTCCGAGCCTGCCGCCGCGTGGCTCCGGCGCTGGTGCCACCACCTCGGGCGCGGCTGGCGCTCCCGGCCCAGTTGCGCCGCCACCGTCGCCCTGGCCGGCCGGATGGCCGAGCGGCTGCGGGCCGACGGAGTCCCGGTGGACCTGTACACCGACGTCCGCCGCAGTCAGACCCAACTCGACCTGCTGGACCAGCTGCTCGCCGACGGCGTGCCCGTCGCCGACCCGTCGGCCACCCACCGGTTCGACCTCAAGGACTGGGTCGACCAGTGCGGCGCCGACAGCACCGGCCTCGCGGCCGTCGCCGCCGACCCGCGCTTCCGGCCCGCCCTGCGCGCCGCGACCGCGCCCGCCTGGGACACCGCCGTCAAGCGGCAGGTGCCCGCCCTGCCGCTGCTGCGCCGCCTGTTCGAGGAGTGGGCCGAACTCCGGGCCGACGAGCTGACTGCCGCCCGCGGCCTGGCCGGCGCCGCCGACCTGGTGCAGTCGCTGAGCCCGTACCGCACCGCCGTGCGGGCCGTCGCCCCGGACGCTGCCGAGCGGATCGCCGCCCTCGACGTCACCGCCCTGCTCGCCGGGGCGCTCGGCGCCGGCATCCTCGACGAACTCGGCTGGCCCGCCCTGGAAGAGGCCCTGGCCAAGCTCGCCGACCCGACCGACCCGACCGACCCGACCGACCCCGCCAAGCCCGTGGACCCTGCGGACCCCGAATCCGCCGGGCCGGACTCGGAGTCGCCCGACACCCCCGGCCTCAACGGCGGGCGCCTCACCGGCCTGATCGTCGAGGACGCCTGGCCGCACCTGATCCTCGCCCGCCACGACCAGGCCGTCGTGGTCGGCCCGCAGGGCGTCCTGCTGGAGCACACCCTGCGCCTGCCCCCGGCGAAGGAACGCTGGAACCAGCCCCGGTTGCGCTTCGTCGACGGCGAACTCCTCGTCGCCTGGTACCAGGACGGAAAGCAGCACGCCTACTGGTCCAGCCGGCCCGGGGAGGTCACCGAACTCACCGGCGAGACCATCGCCGGCTACTACTACGGCGACCGGGATCCCGAGCCCCCCTCCCTCCCGCTGCCCGGCGGCGGCCGCACCACCGGCGAACGCCCGCTGCACCCCGGCGACACCCGGATGCCCGGCGAACACCGGGTCCTCGGCGACGGCACCGGCCACTGGACGCTGCGCTACGGCCAGGACGGCGCCGTCCTGCGCGAACTCGACCCGCACACCGGCACCCTCGGTCGCGCCGCCGAACCACCGGTGATCGCCGCCACCGCGGCCGCAGGCTGGCTGCCCGCTGCTCGTGCCCGACTGCTGCCGCTCCAGCCCGGCCTGGAGCAGACGCCGCTCGGCACCGACGGCACCGTGCTCGGCAGCTGGGTCCGGATCGACCCCGGCCGCGCCGTCACCACCACGACCGCCGACGGACAGGCCATCGTCCTGCCGATCACCGACGGCCACCCGGACCACGTCCCGGTCGGCCGCCTCACCCTCCCCGGCCAGGCCCGACCGGTCGTCACCGAGGCGCAGCGCGGCGGCCTCGCCCTCACCCTGCCCGACCTGGCCACGGACACCGACCGCACCGCCGACCTGCGCCCCTGCCGCCCGGGGGACTTCGCCGCCGCCGGCACCGGGCTCGTCCCCCCGCTCGACCACTGGCACGCCCTGCGGCCCCGCGACGAGGCAGGCTCCCGCGTCCTGCGTGGCGTCGACACCGAGCAGGCCGCCCGCCTGATCGACGCCGCCTGGCCGACCGACAGCCGGCCCGCGCCCGAGGAGGAGCAGCGCTGGATCACCGTCCAGGGCGTCCGGCGCCCGCTCGCCCGCTCCGGTGGCGCCCGCCGCGCCCTGCCCGTTCAGGCGGTCGGCACCGTCCTGCCCGGCATCAGCCACCCGCTGCTGCTCGCCGGGGTCGCCGGGCTCGCCCGCACCGCCGCCGACCTGCTCGACCGGACCGCCCGGTTCGTCCCGCAGCCGGAGGCCGAGAAGCCGTCCAAGGCCGAGGCCGCCGAGTACCGGCCCGAGCACGGCCGTGACCACGAACTGCGCGAGGCCGTCACCACCCTCCTGCCCGACGTCGCCTGCTTCGGCCCCAACTGGGGCGACGGAGACCGGTGGCGGGTGCTCACCAACCTGCGCGCCGTCACCGCCGTCCTGGCCGACCCGCCGACCGCCACCGGCGAGGGCTGGAGCACCCCGGCCACCGTCACCCTGCAACACGGCGACACCCACCACGGCTGGCTCCACCTGCTCGGCCGTCTCGACACCCTCGCCTACGCGGTGGCCGCCCCGCTCACCGAACCGGCCCACCGCGCCAGCCTCGTGCTGCTCCTCGGCGAACTGACCGAGGGAGTGCTCGCCGACCGCGGCGCCACCCTGCGCGAGATCGTCCTCGGCGAACCCGCCGACCGCGCCGACCGCCGCCGGCCCGCCGTCCCCCGCGAGGGGCAGGTGCTGCGCCACGGCGACCGCACCGTCGTCATCCTCGGCCACCGCCGGCACCACGAGGGCACGGAGCAGTGGTACGCCGTCGACCACGACCCGAGCGGCGCGTTCGGCCCCGTCGCCCACTTCACCACCGTCAAGGAACGCGGCACCGAGGAGCGGGTCGACGCCGCCTGGATCGCCGCGCTCCGGCAGGCGGCCGTGCTGCACGGCGGCGCCCCCTGGCAGCCCGCCCGTGCCATCGCCTTCGGTGGGCTCACCGGGATCGGTGCCGCCCGCGCCGCCCTGCTGCTCAGCCCGCCGCCCGGGCTCTTCCAGTGGCACAGCGCCGTCCTGTCCGCCGACCGCCTCGCCGAGTACGGCCTCAAGTCCACCGAGGCCAAGGCCGCCCGGGACTGGCTGCGCGGTCGCGACCGGACCGCCCTCACCGACGTCTGGGGCGCCCTGCTGCCCGCCGACCCGAAGACCCTCTGGACGGAGGGCCCCGACGTCGACGCCGGCGCCGCCGCCTGGATCCGGCACTTCGGCCGGCTGGTCACCCTCCCCGAGGCCGCCCAGGCCACCGTCACGGGCGCGCGGATCGAACACATCGAGGCGGTGCTCAACCTCGCACAGACCCCCTGGCTGACCGGCACCACGGCCTTCCGGCTCAGCGACGACGGCGGGTCCACCCCCCAGCTGCTCGCCGAGGACCAGAGCGCCGCACCGGCCTCCGGCGACCTCGGGCACGCCGTCGACGCCCTGCGCTGGCTCGCCTACCACCTGCCCGCCGACAGCCCGCTGCGCCCGCTGCTGCCCGCGGCCGCCGCCGCGCTGCGAAGCCGCCTCGCCGACCCCGACCTGCTGCTCGACCTCCACCTCGTCCACACCACCAAGGGCGCCTCGATGTCGGCCGTCCTGCGCACCCACTTCGGCCTGCCGGCCGCGGGCGGAGTCGACCCGAACGGACTGGTCGACTGCGGCCCGGCCCTCGTCCTGACGCCCTACCACGGCGAGTACGAGCGGGTCTGGCTGCGCCCGGCCGGGCTCACCGGCCCCGACGACCCGGTGCTCGAACTGCTCGGCGGGCTGGGCGCCAGCTACTGGCTGGAAACCGAGCGGGGCGCCATCGAGGCCGTCCTGCGCGGCGAAGTGGAGCGTCTGGCGGCCTCCGCCGCCGGCCCCGCCGCCGCGGCCGGTGACGCCGCGGCCTGGCTACAGCACCCGCAGCTCACCGTCCCCGACCTGGTCGCCGAGGCGGCCCGGGCCCACGGCCTCGGCGAGGACGCCGCGGTGCTCTACCTCCAACTGCTGGCCCTGCCCGACCCCACCGACCGCAACATCGCCCGCTGGACGGGCTGGAAGCCGGCCAGGCTCAAGCGCGCCCGCGCCGAACTCGCCGCCACCGACCTGGTGCTGGAGGCCAAGCGGGCCCGGGCCGGCCGCACCCTCTTCCTGCCCGGCGGCTGGCAGGAGGCCAAGGCCCCCGCCCTGCCCGCCGAGACCTGGAAGGCCGCGCTCTACGAACTGCCCACCCACCGCGTCTCGCTGCCCTACCTGCCCGTCCCGGAGCTGTTCGCCCGGGCCTGGCAGCGGACCCTCGACGGCGACGCCCCCGGCTACGAAGAGCTCCAGACCAGCAAGCGCAGGAAGGCCCGCCGATGAGCGCCACGCCGACGAACAGCATGCCGACCAACAGCACACCGACGGGCAGCACACCGGGGAGTGCCGACGCCGCCCCCGCGAGCCGGCAAATCATCCCGCCCGAGGAGAAGCACGCCGCCGAACTGGAGTTCCTGGCCGCGTACGACACCGGCCCGCGCCCGCCCGGCTGGCGGCTCACCCCGCGCGCCGTCGTCACCTTCGTCATGGGCAGCGACGGCGAGAAGCTCAAGGCCGGCCGCCGCGGCCTCGCCATCGAGCAGAAGTTCGTCGGCGAGCGCGCCCTCGTCGAACGCTGCGTCGTCACCCTCGCCGGGGAGCGCGGCCTGCTGCTCGTCGGCGAGCCCGGCACCGCCAAGTCCATGCTCTCCGAACTGCTCGCCGCCGCCGTCTGCGGCACCAGCGCGCTCACCGTCCAGGGCACCGCCGGCACCACCGAGGACCAGCTCAAGTACGGCTGGAACTATGCCCTCCTGCTCGCCAAGGGGCCCAGCCGGGACGCCCTGGTGCCCTCCCCGGTGCTCACCGCGATGACCGGCGGGGCGGTGGCCCGCGTCGAGGAGGTGACCCGCTGCCTGCCCGAGGTGCAGGACGCGCTGGTCTCCCTGCTCTCCGAACGGCGGGTCGCCGTTCCAGAGTTGGCCGGCACCCCGGACGGACAACTGCACGCCGCCGCCGGTTTCACCCTGATCGCCACCGCCAACCTGAGGGACAAGGGCGTCAGCGAGATGTCCGCGGCGCTCAAGCGGCGGTTCAACTTCGAGACGGTCGGCCCGATCGCCAGCCTCGCCGCCGAGGTCGAACTCGTCCGCCGGCAGTCGACCGTCGCCGTCGCCCGCGCCGGAGCCACCTACGCGGTGGACGACGCCGTCCTGGAGGCCCTCGTCACCGCCTTCCGCGACCTGCGCACCGGCCGCTCCACCGAAGGCTGGGACGTCGAGCGCCCGTCCACCGTGATGAGCACCGCGGAAGCCGTCTCGGTCGCCACCGCGCTCGGTGTCACCGCCGCCTACCTGCCCGACGGCGGCGACCTGCTCGGCCGCCTCCCCGGCCAGCTCATCGGCGTCGTGCGCAAGGACGACCCGGCCGACGCCGCCCGGCTGCTCGGCTACTGGGACGGACCGGTCCGCCGGCGCGCCGAACAGGGCGCCGGCACCTGGCGCACCCTGTGGGACCTCCGCTCGGCCCTGGAGGCATGAGGCCATGACCAGCACGGTGACGCCCGCCCCGGCCGGCCCTGATCGCCAGGCCGGCCGCGACCGCCAGGACGGCCCCGCCCGTCCGCTCGGTCCTGACCACCTGGACGGCCTGGACGGCTTGGACGACCCGCGCCAGGCCGTCCGGGCCGCGGCCGACCAACTGGCGGCCTCCGGCACCGGCCGGCCCGGGCCCTACCTGATCGGCGTGCGGCACCACGCGCCGTCGCTCAGCGCGGTCCTCCCCGCGCTGCTCGACGCCGCCAAGCCCGAGGTGGTGCTGGTCGAACTCCCCGCCGAGTTCCAGCCCTGGCTCGGCTGGCTGGCGGACGAGGCCACCCAGGCCCCCGTCGCCCTCGCGGCCGCCCCGGCCGGCCGCGAGGGCGGTCGGGGCACCGCGGCCGATTCCGGCCCCGGTCGGCTCGCCTTCTACCCGTTCGCCGACTTCTCCCCGGAGCTGGTCGCCCTGCGCTGGGCCCGGCGCAACGGCGTCGAGACACTCGCCTGCGACCTCCCGCTCGCCCACCGCACCACACTCCACGGGGAACAACAGCCCGTCGCCGACGCCCCGGGCACCCCCGGCGTCGCCGACGCGCTGCGCCACCGCCTCACCGGGCGCGCCTTTGACGACGACCTGTGGGACCGCCTTGTCGAGACCGCAGCCCCCGGTTCCACCCCCGACGCCGTCCGGCGCGCCGCCCTGCTGGTCGGCTGGGCGCTGCGCCGCGACGCCGAGACCGGCTCCGGCGTCGACCCGTACGACCTGCGGCGCGAAGCCTGGATGCGGGCCCGGATCCGGGCCGCGGCGGCCGACGGGCGCCGGGTCGCCGTCGTCGTCGGTGCCTTCCACGCGCCCGCCCTGCTCGACGGGCCCGCCGCCACCGAGGAACCGCCGCACCCGGACGACCTCGGGCACGCCCTCTCCCTGATCCCCTACACGTACCCGCTGCTCGACGCCCGCTCCGGCTATCCGGCGGGCATCCGCGATCCCGAGTGGCAGCACACCGTCCTCGACGCCGGCGGCGACCCCGACCGCCTCACCCTGGCCCTCACCACCACCGCCGTCCGGATCTGCGAGGCACTGCGCAGCCAGGACCACCCCTCCGGCCCGGCCGACGCCCGCGAGATCGTCCGCCTCGCCGGAGACCTCGCCCGCCTGCGCGGCCACGCGGCCCCCGGCCGCGGCGAACTCGTCGAAGCCGTCCAGACCGTCCTCGCCCAAGGCGAACCCCTCGGCCGCGGCCGGGCCGTCGCCCGGGCGCTCGAACGCGTCCTGGTCGGCACCCGAACCGGCCGCGCCACCCCCGCGGCCCCGCGCAGCGGGCTCGCCCCCGCCGTCGAAACCCTCCTCGCCGACCTCGGCCTCCCCGGCCCCGCCGACCCCGAGCCCCGCGAACTCCGCCTCGACCCGCTGCGCACCCCCCTCGACCGCCGCCGCGAGATCCTCCTCCACCGCCTCACCACCTGCGGGGTCCCCTACGCCGACCCCGTCACCACCACCGGCGCGGGCGGCACCGAAACCATCGGCACGCGCTGGAGCCTCCACTGGACCCCGGCCACTGCCGCGATGCTCACCGTCGCGGGCACCCGGGGCGTCACTCTCGCGCAGGCCGCCGAAGGCACCCTGCGCGAACGCCTCCGCCGAGAACAGCAGGCCGACGGTCCCACCGCCCGCGAGGTCCTCCAAGGCCTCACCGACGCGGCCGCCTGCGGCCTCCCGGCCCTCGCCGACACCCGCCTCACCCAACTCGCCGCCGTCCTCCCGTCCTCCGGCACCCTCCCCGAACTCCTCGACGCCCTGGCCCTCCTCGACCGCCTCGCCGCCGGCCACCTCCCGGGATACCCCTCACCCGACACCCCCGACGGCTCCGACGGCTCCGCACCGTTGCCCGATGCACCCGATGCACCCGATGCACCCGATGCGGGCGGGTCGTCGGCCGTGCGGGCGGGGCGGTTGGGGGCGGTGGGCGAGGTGTTGACCGTGGCGGCCGTACGGCAGCTGGAGGGGCTGGGCGGGTCGGACGATCCGGCGGATGCGCGGGCACTGGTGGAGCTGGCGCGGCGGGCGGACCTGGACGGCGGGTTGCGGCTGGGGCACGTGCTGGCCGAACTCGCGGACCGGGGGAGTCCGTTGGTGCGAGGTGCGGTCGGAGCGGTGCGGGTGCTGCTGGGCCGGGAGCGGGCGGAGGTGCTGGGCGGGCGGGCGGCTTCGTGGGTGGACGGGGCGACCGGTCCGGAGGCCCGGCACGCGCTCGGTCGGGGGCTGGTCGGCCTGCTGACGGCGGCGGAGGGGCTGTTCGCCGCCGCACCGGAGGCGCTGGAGCCCGTGCTGGAGCGGATCACCTCGCTGCCCGACGCCGCCTTCCTGGACCGGCTGCCGGCGCTGCGCGGCGGCTTCGACACGCTCAGTCCGGCCGCCCGGGACCGATTGCTGGTCCTGGTCGAGGAACGTCTGGGCACCCGGCTCGCGAGCCTGCCCGAGGACGTCCCACCGGCGGTGGTGGCCGGCTGGGTCCGCGCGGATCTGGCCGCCCGCGCGGCGCTGGCCCGGCGCGGCCTGCTGCCGGCGCCCGGGGACGACCCGGTGCCCGAGCCTCCGCACCACGTCGGCCCTCTCCCTTCCGCACCTGTCGCCACACGGCACGCCCTCGCCCCGGCCGAGCGCTGGCGGCTGCTCCTCGGTCGCCCCGGCAGCGGCCTGAACGGGCGTTGCGCCCGACTCGCCACCGCCCTGGACGAGTTGTACGGCAGCGGGCGAGGCGAGGGCTCCGGCCCGGGCCTGGACGGGCGGTCCGGGCGAGGAGGCCGCGAGGCGCCCTTCCCAGGGGTGCGGGAGTGGGCCGAGGAACTGTCGGCGCTGTTCGGGCCGGGCGTTCGGGAGGAGGTGCTGGCGGCCGCCGTGGCGCAGGGCCGGACGGACGTCCTGGAGGCGATCGAGCCGGGCGCCGTCCGCCCGTCGGTCGACTTGCTGCGCACGGTGTTGGAGCATGCGGGCGGCCTGCCGGAGGCGAGGGTGGCGCGGCTGCGTCCGCTGGTGCGGCGTCTGGTGGACGAGCTGACGCGCGCGTTGGCGACCAGGCTGCGTCCGGCGCTGACCGGGATCAGCGTGCCGCGTCCGACGCGTCGGCCGGGTGGCGGATTGGACCTGGACCGGACCATTCGCGCCAATCTCGCCACGGCCCGCCCGTCGGGGGACGGCGGCACGCTCATCGTGCCCGAGCGCCCGGTGTTCCGGACCAGGGCCCGGCAGTCGGCCGACTGGCGGCTGATCCTGGTCGTGGACGTCTCCGGGTCGATGGAGGCGTCGACGGTCTGGGCGGCGCTGACGGCGTCGATCCTGGCCGGAGTGCCTTCGCTGAGCACCCACTTCGTGGCGTTCTCCACCGAGATCGTCGACCTGACCGAGCGGGTGGAGGATCCGCTGAGTGTGCTGCTGGAGGTGCGGATCGGTGGTGGCACCAGCATCGCGGGCGGCCTGCGGTACGCGCGGAAGCTGGTGACGGTGCCGTCCCGGACGCTGGTCGTGGTGGTCAGCGACTTCGAGGAGGGCGGTCCGGTGGGCGGGCTGCTGGGCCAGACCCGGGCACTGGTGGATTCCGGTGTGCACCTGCTCGGTTGCGCGGCGCTGGACGACACGGGGACGGCCCGCTATTCGAAGGCGGTCGCGGGCCAGCTGGTCGCGGCCGGCATGCCCGTGGCGGCGTTGAGTCCGCTGGAACTGGCCCGCTGGGTGGGGGAGAAGGTGCGATGAGTGTGACGGAGCGGACGAGCGGCTGGCCGGTGGTCCGGCCGGAGGTGGTCGCGGAGGTGGTGGCCGGGTTGAGCGCCCGGTTGCAGAAGCGGCTGGACGGCGCGGCGGCGAAGCTGGCGGAGCGGCCGGTGATCCGTTGCGGCGACGAGTGGCGGGTGGAGGTGGACGAGGAGACGGCGCTCGTGCTGCACGCCCCGGGCGCGGTGGTCGCGGATGCGGCCGACGTGCGCTGCGGCTGCCTGCTGGCCCCGGCCTGCGTGCACCGGGCCGCTGCGGTCACGCTCTGCCCGTTGGCCGAGCTGGCCGAACTGGCCGAGGAGACCGAGGAGACCGAGGAGACCGAGGAGACCGAGGAGACCGAGGAGACCGAGGAGACCGAGGAGGTCACGCCGACCGAGGCCGCCCCAGCGTCCTCGGAGGAGGCGCAGCCCGAGGCCGGGCCCACCCCGGTGGAGGTGGCGGCGGCCCATCATCTCCACCGGGCCGGGTGTGCCGTGCTGGCCGCCGGGGTGAGCGGCGCGGGGGCGGTCGTGCAGGCCGAGCTGCTGCGGGCGGCCCACCGGGCGCGGCTGGCGGGGTTGTACCGCCCGGCCGCGGCGGCGGTCGCGGTGGTGACGAGGGTGCGCGCGGCCCGGTCCGGGGCGCCGGACCACCGGCTGGCGGACCTGGTGGCCGGTCTGCGTGAGCTGCTGGACCTGACCACCGCTCTGAGCACCGGCTGCGGCCCGGTCTCCGAGCTGCGCGGCACCGCCCGCCAGGCGTACGGCGAGGAGGGCGGGTTGCGGCTGTACGGGCTCTTCGCCGAGCCGGTGCTGACGGCCACGCATGCGGGAGTGGTGAGTTGGGCGGTGGACGCCGGGGGGCGGCTCAGCACGGTGGCCGAGGTGATGCCGCACGGTGATGCGGCGGACGCGGCCCCGCAGGCGGTCGGTGCGGGCAACCGGACGGTCCGGCTGGGGGAGGCCCCGCTCAGCCACCGGGAGTTCAGCCGCGCCGGACTGGCCGTCCAGGGCGCCACCCGGTCCGCCGCCGGGCGGCTGGGCGCGGGTGCTTCCGTCCGGGCGGTTCGGGCGGCGGGCGCGGCGTGGACGGCGGAGCCGGTGGCCGCGCTCTGGGCCGAACCGGCGGCCGCCCAGGTGGCGCGGGTGCTCGCGGCGGAGCCGCTGCCGTACGAGGGCCGTCCGGCCGGGAGCGACCTGCTGTTCCTGGACGTGACTCTGCTGGGCCCGGCTCCGGCCGGCCCGGGCGGGGCGCCGAGGCTGCTGGCGCGCTGCGAGGGCGGTGCCGACGGCGCCGACGGCGGCTTGGTGGTCGGTCTGTGCACGGGGCACGAGCACCCGGGGCTGGCCTTCCGGGCGAACCTCGCACTGCTCGCCACCGCGCCCGGCCTGCGGCTGCGGGTGATCGGCCGTCTGGAGCGATCGGACCGGCCGGAGCTTCGCCTGCTCGCGATCGGTACACCCCCGGAGCCCTCGATGGCCCCCGAGATCCCCGGCCTTCCCTCGCTCGCCGTCCCCGCGGACCGGGCCGACCGGGTCAATCTCGGCCTCGAACGCCTCCAGACCGCCGACCTCCGGACCGCCGACCAGCGGACCGCCGCACCCGCCGATGCCGGGCCCGGCTTCCCGGCCGGTCTCCCGAACGAGGCCCCTTACGGTCCACCCGTCCACGTGCTCGGCCGCCGGGTCGAGCAGGCGGTCACCACGGGGCGCCACGCCCTGGCCCCGAGCGCGGCCACGGCGGCCGCCGACGGGAGCCTGCTGCGCGCCGCCGGGCTGGTGACGGCCGCCGAGCTCCTGGACGCCCTGCGGGCCGCCGCGGCCGACCGGCGCCGCGACGTGTTCGGCCGGGTGGTCCCGGACGACCACGACGCCTTCGCTGGGTCCTGGCTGGCGGCCGCCTGCTACACGGAGGAGCTGGCCGCCGCGCTCTGCGCCGCCGCCTGGGCCGGGGAGCCCGCTCTGGACCGGCATCGGGGGGAGGTATAAGGAAAAGTATTTGCATAGACAGCTAATCCGCGTCGGCTGGCATACTTGTCGCAGGGAAGACGTCGCGAGACGTGCAGGGACGTGGAAGGGAAGGCGAGCTATGGGTATCCGCGACGACGCGGCCGAGGTCCGGGCCCGTGGCTGGCGAACTCTCGCCGCGCTGCACGGGCTGATCGACGCGGCGCTGGAGAAGGCGCTGCAGGCGGAGCACCGGCTCTCGGTGGTCGAGTACACGGTGCTGGACGCCCTGTCGCGGCAGGACGGGTGGCACATGCGGATGCAGCAGCTGGCCCGCGCCGCGGCGCTGAGCAGCAGCGCGACGACCCGCCTGGTGACCAGGCTGGAGGACCGTGGGCTGCTCAGCCGCTACCTCTGCGCCGACGACCGGCGCGGGATCTACACCGAGCTGACGCCGGAGGGCCGCACCCTGCTGACGTCCGCCCGCCCGGTGCACGACGCCACCCTGGAGGCGACGCTGGCGCAGGCCGCCGAGGTGCCGGAGCTGGCACCGCTGGTCCACGCGCTCTCCGGACTCGACGACCCGGCCGGGCTCACCGGCCGCACTCCGGCCAACGCCTGAACCCTGGCCAACGCCTGAACCCTGGCCAACGCCTGAACCCTGGCCAACGCCTGAACCCCGGCCCTGACCTGACCCCCGACCCCGACCTGGCCCCCGACCCCGACCCCGACCCCGACATCAAGGTCGGCGCCGGCCCCGGCAAGCCGGCAAGCCCGTACGGACCGGACGCTCAACGCCGCCCGGCGGACAGGGCGTTGCGGTGCACCTGGTCGAGCAAGGCGAGCAGCAGCTCCTTGCTGGACGCCCGTTCCCGCACGTCGCAGAGCACGATCGGGACCTCGGGGTCGAGGTCAAGGGCGCGCCGGACGTCCTCGGGGCTGGCGTCGCGGCGGCCGTGGAAGCAGTTGACGCCGATCGCGAACGGGATGCCGCGCTGCTCGAAGAAGTCCACGGCGGCGAAGCTGGATTCGAGCCGCCGGGTGTCGGCGAGGACGATCGCCCCGAGGGCGCCGAGCGCGAGGTCGTCCCACATGAACCAGAACCGGAACTGGCCGGGTGTGCCGAACAGGTAGAGCACCAGGTCCTCGCGGACGGTGATCCGGCCGAAGTCCATCGCCACGGTGGTGGTGGACTTGCCCTGGACGCCGTCGAGGCTGTCGACCCCGATGCTGGCGCGGGTCATCCGCTCCTCGGTCTGCAGCGGTTCGATCTCGCTGACCGAGCCGACCATGGTGGTCTTGCCGACGCCGAAGCCGCCGGCGACGAGGATCTTGACCGCGCCCGGCACCAGGCTCTGGGTCGTCAATTCGGTTCTCCTGGAGTGGGACTGAGAGGTGCGGGGCGGTCGGGTCCGCAGGGTCAGAGCCGGCGGACGCCCTCGATCACGGCCTGGATCAGCGAGATGTCCGGCGCCTCGGCGAGCTGGACCGGGGCGCGGGTGAGGATCAGCCGGGCCTCGGCGAGGTCGTCGAGCAGCACCTTGACGACACTGACCGGCAGGTCGAGGGTGGCCGCGATCTCGGCCACGGCCAGCGGGCGTTCGCGGCACAGGTCGAGGATCGCGGCCGGTTCGGGCGTGAGCCGGCTGGTGTCGGTGCGCGGGTCGGAGGTGACCACCAGGGTGATCAGCGCGAATCCGTCACGGACCGGGCCGGTGCGCCCGTTGGTGATCGCGTAGGGGCGGACCAGATGGCCTGCGTCCTTGTCGTAGAACCAGGCCTCGTCGGCGTCGGCGGTCACGCACCGCCGCCCGCGCCGGCCTGGCCTGCGTCGCTGCGCGGCGCCGCGGTGAGGTACTGGCCGACCTGCTTGACCAGCATGTTGATCTCGTAGGCCATCAGCCCGGCGTCCACCTGCTCGCTGGTGAGGACGGCGAGCCGGGCGCCCTGCCCGGCGGTGGTGACGAACAGGAACAGCTGGTCCATCTCGACCACGGTCTGCCGGACCCGGCCGCCGTTGAAGCGGTGGCCGGCGCCGCGGGCGAGGCTCTGCAGGCCGGAGGCGACGGCGGAGAGGTGTTCGGCGTCGGCCCGGTCGAGACCCTGGGACATGCCGACCAGCAGGCCGTCCTCGGAGAGGACGATGGCGTGCCGGGTCTCGGGTACCCGCGCCACCAGCTGGTCCAGCAGCCAGTTGAGGTCGCGCTGGGTGTCGGTGTGCTGCGTCATCACTGCTGTTCCTTGGCTTCCTGAACGGCGGAGGCTTCCCGGGCGGCGGAAGGTGCGGCCGGGAAGTGGGGCGCGGCGGGCGCCTGGGGGGCGGTGGGGCTGGTCGGCGCGTCGGGGTCGGCCGCGCGGGCGGTCCGGGTGCCGCGCTGGATGGCGGCCATGGTGGTGCGGGATCGCTGTGGCGACGGGTCGTCGGCCCTGGCGGCCCCGGTTTCTCCGGTGGCCCCGGCGGCTCCGTGCCAGGGCCCGGCCTGGGTCGGCGGGCCGACCACGGGGGGCGGCATGGCGCCGGGAGCGTGGGCCTCGCGGAGCTGTTCGGCGAGGCTGGCGTTGCGGACCCGCTGCGGCAGGACCCGCGGGGTGCGCAGTTCGCCGTCCGGTCCGTGGTTCAACTGCTCCTCCTGGGCGCGTTCGTGCGCGGGCGCAGGGGGCTCGGCGGTGGCACCGTAGAAGGGCCCGGCCGTGGTCCCGGCCGTGGTTCCGGCCGGCACGTCCGCAGCACGGCCGTCGGCCGACGGCTCACCGGGCGAACTGTCGGACGGGGCCTCGTACGGGCGCGGGAGAACGGGCCGGGGGACGACCACGGCCCCGGGCAGTCCGGGTATCTCGGCACCGACCGGCAGACCGCCGTTGGCCGGGCCGGGGGCGGCTCCCCCGGCCCGGCCGCCCTCCAGGGGGTACTGGGCGAGCAGTTCGCCGATGATCACACCGCTGCCACCCGCACCGGGCACACCACCCACACCGGGCACACCGGGAACGCCAGGCGCGCCGGGAACACCAGGAGCTCCGGGAACGCCAGGCGCCACCAGGCCGCCGGCGACACCACCAGCCCCGGGCTCGCCGGGCCCGCCGGGCGCACCCGGCTCGGCCCCGGGCGCCGGAGCGCCCGGTCCGGTGCCGATCAGCCCGCCGAGCACTCCGGCGAGCGCGCCGGTCAGCCCCCCGTCCGGACCGCCGGGGTCGTTGCCGCCCGCCGCCCGCAGGGGCTCGGGGACGGGGGTCCGGGTGACTCGCGCGCCGGACGGCAGCCCGGCCATGGCGGCCGGCTGTTCGGCCTGCTCCAGCAGCACCGACGGCACCAGCACCACGGCCCGGGTGCCGCCGTAGGGCGAGGGCCGCAGGGTGACCTGGATGTCGTGCCGGGCGGCCAGCCGTGCGACGACGAACAGGCCGAGGCGCAGGTCGTCGCCGAGGGCGGAGACGTCCAGCTCGGGCGGGTTGGCCAGGTAGTCGTTGAGCCGCTCGTACTCGTCCTCGCCCATGCCGAGGCCGCGGTCCTCGACCTCGACCGCCAGGCCCTTGGGGACTTCCTGCGCGGAGACCTGCACCTGGGTGTACGGCGGGGAGAAGGTGGTGCCGTTCTCGATGAGTTCGGCGATCAGGTGGATGACGTCTGCGACGGCCTGTCCGCTGAGTGAGGCGCGCGGCACGCCCTGGACGACGACGCGGGCGTAGTTCTCGGTCTCGGAGACGGCACTGCGCAGCACGTTGACCATGGGCACGGCGTTGCGCCAGCGCCGGGCGGGCAGGGCGCCGCCGAGGATGACGAGGTTCTCGGCGTTGCGCCGCATCCGGGTGGCGAGGTGGTCGACCGCGAACAGTTCGCGCAGCAGCTCGGGTTCCTCGTGCTCGCGCTCCAGGGCGTCGAGCATGCTGATCTGCCGGTGGATCAGGATCTGGGTGCGGCGGGCGATGTTGAGGAAGACCTTCTTCGTCCCCTCGCGGCCCTGGGCCTGGTGGATGATGGCGGCGACGGCTGCCTGGCGGACGGCGGCGAGGCCGTCGGAGGTCTGCTGGACCTCGTCGCCGGTCCGGCGGGACGGCGACCAGGCGGGCGGTGTGGGCACGGGCTCCCCGGCGCGCAGCCGTCCGACGACCTCGGGGATCTCGTCCTGGGCGAGCGCGAGGGTGTCGGCGCGCAGTGCGCCGAGGCGGGCGGACAGGGTTCGCGCGGTCCGGATGCCGTGGACCAGGCTGATCAGCAGGACCAGGGCGACGACGGCGCTTCCGGCGATCACGGCGGTGCGGTGTTCGGCGCCGCGCAGCAGGTAGGCGGCGTAGCCCCAGGCGGCGGCGAGGCCCAGGCTGGGGACCAGGACGAGGGCGAGGAGTGAGCTGCGGAGCGAGCCGGACCGGCCGGCGCGGTGGGCCGTGCGGGGGGCCGATATGCCTGGCATCTGATTCCTTGTTGCAGGGCCGAGTCGCTGGGCCGAACGGCGGGTCGGCCTGAACGAGGTCCGGCCGGGGCTTCAGGGCGCCACGGCCGGGGTGGCCGGACGGGGTGACGCGGTGTCATCGCCCGGGCGGGGGTGCAGCACGGCCGCCGACGGCAGGAACGGTATCAGTCCCAAGTGCCCTCATCGCAACATCAACTGACGATATGTGGGCGGGTGATGGCGATGGCGGAGGTGCCCGGAAGGAGTGTCCGCCGGCGGAACGTCGCAGCTCACGTCGGCCGCGGGCGGCGCGTGGGCGGTGCGCGGACGGCTCTCCGGGGGCCGGGAGAACCTCCCGGAGAGTCGTCAGGAACAGGTCAATTCACCGCCGCGCCGAACGTTCGCCCTCGCCCGACAGCCCGGCCCGCCGGTCCGTCGGTGCGCAGGTCGGTCGGTGTACAGGTCCGTCGGTGCGCAGCGCCGGTTCAGCCCGCCAGCGGTATCGGTACCACCTGCCCGCCGCCGATGGCCTGAAGCTCCACCGCGGCCTCCCGCTGGGACAGTTCGGTCCACGCCCAGCTCGCCAGGTCGGACAGCTCCGCCGACCACTGCTTGCCGTAGGTGCCGCAGGCGACCTGGCCGAGCCGCAGCCGCTGGACGTCCGAGGTCCCGGCCGGCGGGTAGACGTGGGTGGCGTCGCGCAGGTAGCGCTCGATGCTGAACTCGGTTTGCAGGCCCCGGGCGGCGTGGATCTCCATGGCGTTGCGCGCGGAGTCCAGCGCGTACTCGGTGTTGATGAGTTTGGCGTTCATCAGCTCGGCATCGCAGGCCTTGCCGTGGTCGAGCAGGTGCGAGGCGTGGTAGGCGGCCAGCTTGGCGGTCATCAGCCTGGACTGCATCTCGCCGAGCTTCAGCGCGATGTTGGGCAGGCGGTTGATCGGCTTGCCGTAGAGCACCCGCTCCTCGGCGAAGCGCGCGGTGTCCTCGACGATCGCGGTGTGGATCCCGAGCGCGACGGCGGCGAGGTTGAGCCGGCCGTAGAGGGTGGAGGAGGAGTAGGCGACGTCCAGGCCCTGGCCCTCCAGGCCCAGCCGGTTGCCGACGGGGATGCGGCAGTCCTCGAAGACGATCTCGCCGAAGCTGAAGCCGTGCAGGCCGCTCTGCGAGCCGAGTTCGCCGACGCGGAAGCCGGGGCGCTCGCTCTCGACCAGGAACGCGGACAGGCCCCTGCTGCCCTCGCCGGTGCGGAGGACCACGCCGTGCACGTCGCCGATGTGGGAGTTGCCGACGAACCACTTGCGGCCGTTGAGCACGTACTGGTCGCCCTCGCGGCGGGCGGTGCCGGACATGCCGAGCACGTGGCCGCCGCACTCCGGCTCCGTGACGGCGATGGTCGGCAGCGACTCGCCGGAGGCGAACCTCGGCAGCCACTTGCGCCGCTGGACGTCCGAGCCGAAGTGGATGACCTTGGCGACACCGAGCTGTGAGGCCTGCGCCACCGCGCCCATGGCGCCGCTGACCCGGGCGAGTTCCTCCACGATGACGGTCTTGGCGAGGTGCCCCAGCCCCAGTCCGCCGAATTCGCGCGGAATGGTCACCCCGATCCAGCCCCGCCGGGCGATCTCCCGCGACAGTTCGAACTCGACGGTCCGTTCGGCCTCCATTCGGGCCACGTGCGGGCGTACCTCCTTCTCCGCGAACTCCCGGACCTCCGCTCGGAGACTCTCGTGGCGCTCGTCGGTGAAGTAGTCCATCGCCATGCTGGGGTCCTCTCGTGTCAGTGGATGTGCCGTGCCTCCGTCCGTGCTGTCGAAGTCGCTCCAGCCGCTCCCCGGGGATGAGTGGGGGTTCGAGGTGGTGGCGGCCGACTGCCCCGTCGCAATCGGTGCATGCGGAACTCGGGGCGGCTTCCCGGGGATTGGGAATGCCGCCCGCGTCTTCGGCAGGGCTCATTGTCGTATGGGCCTCCTGTGCTGACCCAGAGTCGATCTTGAATTGGCGGAAATCGGCCCGTCCTTACGCTGAGGAGTTTTGCCATGGCTCTGAGTGGGAAGTGATCTTGACCCGCCGCGGCAACCTGCTGAGCGGCCGCTCACATGCGGCTTTGACTGTCCATCAGCAACGGTGATGAGCCGGACCGGGAGCACCGAACCGCCCGGATGTCTGATTACATGTGCGCCATGACTGATGTGATGAGCACTCAAGGCCAGTTCCCGGGTGCCGCCGGGGAGTCCGAGCGGACCCGCAGGCTGCGCAGCCTTGGTCTCAACGAACCGTCCGCGGACGAGGCCTTCGACCGCTTCGCCCACCTGGCCGCCAGCATCACCCGCGCTCCCATCGCGATGGTCAACTTCATCAACGACGAGCGCCAGATGTTCCGGGGGCTCTACATTCCGCCAAACTCGAACGACGTCGCGGTCGACGACGGCGCTTCCTGGGCCGATCGGGGCATCGCCTTCGACCTCCCCACCCGTCAGATGCCGCTGAGTCACGGTTTCTGCCCGCACGTCGTCGCCCAGCGCTCCCCCCTCGCGCTCGACGACATCCTCGCCTACCCCCGGTTCTCCGGGAACCCGGTCGTCGACGAACTGGGCGTGCGCGCCTACCTCGGCGCCCCGCTCGTCGACGACACCAACACCGTCATCGGCACCGTCTGCGTCCTCGACCGGGAACCCCGGCAGTGGGGGCGCGAGCGGCTGCGCGACATCCAGCACCTCGCCGAGGCGCTGCTCTCCGAGATCCGGCTGCGCGACAACCTGCTCGCCCAGCAGCAGGAGATGTTCGCCGCCTTCGACGGCTCCCCGTTCCCCATCATGCTGACCGACGGTCCCGGTCAGGAGATCCGCTACGCCAACGCCCAGCACGCCGACACCTTCGGCGCCCCGGTGGCGTACGGCGCGATCGGCCTGGCCTACCCGCAGCTCGGCGCCGCCGGCCTCCAGCAGGCCATCGTCGAGGCCTACCACACCGGGCGCAGCACCGTCCTCAACGACGTCCGGATCCAGTCAGGCCGCCCCGACGCCCAGCGCGGCCAGCAGGTCTTCAGCTTCACCTGCACCCCGCTGCGGGCCGCGCGCACCGGCCAGGTCAACGGTGTCCTCACCGTCGGCATGGACGTCACCGCGCAGTCCCGCACGGAGGAGGAACTCGGCACGCTGGCCGCCCTGCTGGTCGACCGGCTCCAACAGAACGGCGCCACCCCCGTCGGCCGCCCGGGCATCGCCGGGGAGTCCGGACTCGTCCTGCCGAACTGAGCCGCCGACCCGCCGACCCGCCGTCCGCGTGCGGCGTCGCCGTCCCCCTCCGCACCATCGCTCGCCGATCCGCACCACCGCGCACCACCCACCACCGTGGGGGGGGGGGGGGGGGGGGAGGGGGGGGGGGGGAGGGGGGGGGGGTGGGGGGGGGGGGGGGGGGGGGGGGGGGGGGGGCGAAGGCCGCCCAGCCTTTTCCAGCG
>NZ_JBWKEQ010000022.1:71759-75317 GCF_056435365.1 Kitasatospora sp. NPDC043949
GTGGCGGGGCGCCTCTCACCCCCGAGGAGAGGCTCCCCGCCACGGTGCCGTCCGGGTGCGGGCCCGAGCGGGTGAACCGTCCCCGCCCGCACCCCGGCCGCGTCCCGCCCGGCGGCCGCCGATGGTAGGCATGGGCCGCATGGACTGGTTCGCCGCCCCCGACCACTGGCTGAGCCGACTGCTCGTCCAACGCCTGCTCGCCGGCCTCTACCTGATCGGATTCCTCGCCGCCGCCGCACAGTTCCGCGCCCTCATCGGCAGCGACGGCATGCTGCCGGTGCCCCGCTTCACCGCCCGGGTCCCGTTCCGCCACGCGCCCGGACTGTTCCACCTCCACTACAGCGACCGCTTCTTCGCCGCCGTCGCCTGGAGCGGCGCCGCGCTCGCCGCCGCCGTGACCGCCGGACTCGGTGACGCCGTCCCGCTCTGGGCGTCCGTCCTGCTGTGGGCGGTGCTCTGGGGGCTCTACCTCTCGATCGTCAACGTCGGACAGACCTGGTACTCCTTCGGCTGGGAGTCGCTGCTGCTCGAAGCCGGCTTCCTCGCCGCCTTCCTCGGCAACGCCGACACCGCGCCGCCCACCCTGGTGCTCTGGCTGATGCGCTGGCTGGTCTTCCGGGTCGAGTTCGGCGCCGGACTGATCAAACTGCGCGGTGACCGCTGCTGGCGCGACCTCACCTGCCTGCGCTACCACCACGAGACCCAGCCCATGCCCGGGCCGCTCAGCTGGTTCTTCCACCACCTGCCCGACCCGCTGCACCGCGTCGAGGTCGCCGCCAACCACTTCGTCCAACTCGTCGTCCCCGTCGGACTCCTCCTCCCGCAGCCGGTCGCGAGCTACGCCGCCTGCGCCGTCGTCGCCACCCAGCTGTGGCTGATCGCCTCGGGCAACTTCGCCTGGCTCAACTGGCTCACGATCACGCTCGCCCTCGCCGCCGTCGACCCGGCCCGCATCGGACTGCCCGTCCACGCCCGCGTCCACCCCGCCACGCCCGTCTGGTTCGAGGCGCTGGTGATCGCCCTGACCGCGGCCGTCGCCGTCCTGAGCTACTGGCCGGTCCGCAACCTCGTCTCCCGCCGCCAGGCCATGAACCGCTCCTTCAACCGGCTGCACCTCGTCAACACCTACGGCGCCTTCGGCAGCATCAGCCGCGTCCGCCAGGAGGTCGTCGTCGAAGGCACCGACGAACCGACCCTCACCCCGCACACCGTCTGGCACGAGTACGGCTTCAAGGGCAAACCCGGCGACGTGCGCCGTCTCCCGCGCCAGTACGCCCCCTACCACCTGCGGCTCGACTGGCTGATGTGGTTCGCCGGCATCTCACCCGCCTACGCCCGCCCCTGGTTCCTGCCCTTCGTCGCGCGCCTGCTCGCCGGCGATCCCGCCACCCTCCGCCTGCTGCGCCACAACCCCTTTCCCGGCACCCCGCCGACCCACGTCCGGGCGACCCTCTACCTCTACCGGTTCACCAGTTGGCGCGAACTGCGGGAAACCGGCGCATGGTGGCACCGCACCGCGCTCCACGAGTACCTCGCGCCGGTCGACCTCACCTCCCTCGGCCACGCCGGGTACCGCCCACCCCTCGGCCGACGGCTCCGCGCCGTCCCGCTGGACCGGCCGCGGCGGCCCGGGGCCCGCCCGGGGACCCCGCCCGCCCGGCCCGACGGCCGTGGGCCCCAGTACCCGTCCGGCCCAACGTCCCACCACCCGTGCGGCCCTCCCGGGTAGCGGCCAGGCGGGGGGTATGGCACACGACACCGGCCCGTCGGGCGGTGGGTGCGTGCAAGGCTCGAACGGGCACCCGTATTCTGGGCGTCCACAACCGGCGGCCCGCCCGCGCGCCCCCCAGCCCCGCCCCCGGGGCACCCCGCGCAACCGGTCCGCCGCCCCCTCGCCGCCAGCCCCGCCGTCGTCGCCCAGAACCGGACCTCACATGACAGTGCTTCACTCGCGCAACGCCGACGCAGCCGACCCGGCGGACGTCGCCGACGCCGCAGACGTCAAGGACCCCCAGGACGCCAAGGCCACCACGGCGGAGACCGACCTCCGCGAGGACCTCGGCCGCTACGCCGAACTCGGGGCCTTCACCCTCACCGCCGACACCCACGCCTGGTACGCGGCCGTCGACACCGTCGCCACCCCCGAGGACGCCCGGGCCGGCTCCACCGCCCTCGCCGAACTGCGTGGCCGCGACCTCCGCCAGACCTGGGACGCCGTCACCGTCCTCGCCGCCGACGCCAAGCTCGACGAACCCGACACCGTCGCCAAGGCCGCACTCCTCGTCGAGATGCTCCAGCGCGTCCACCGCACCTCCGCCACCCTCACCACCGCCGCCTACGACGCCGACCTCGGCGCCCTCGCCGCCGCCACCGCGGACGGCACCTGGCGCCGCGAGAACGGCGTCAAGCTCTCCTGGCTGCGCGCCCGCTCCCTGCGCAAGCAGGCCACGGCCCTCGCCGCCGACCGCCGCATCCGCCGCGAGGACCTGCACGAGGCACTCGCCTCCGCCGAGGTCGAGCGCCGCGCCTGGGCCGCCCTCGCCCCCGCCGGCACCCTGCCGGTCGTCCCCGCCGACGGCGCCCTGGTCGAGCGGACCGCCCAGGCCTTCGAGGCGATCAACACCGGACTGCGCGGCCTCGCCCGGCTGCTCCCCGACCACGACCTCGACGGGCTGGCCTTCGCCGAGCTCGTCGACCTCGTCGAGCGGCTCGCCGCGGACGAGGGCACGCTCTACCGCCTGCCCACCATCCGCGGGCTGCGCACCACCCTGGAGGAAGCCGGCCTCGGCGACCTGCTCACCGAACTCGCCGCCGCCCGGGCCGACCGCCGCGCCGCCGAAGCCGCGTTCGCCGCCCGCCAGGCCCTGGCCGGCGGCCAGCGCGATGGGCTCGCGGGGGAGGGCAGCACCGTCGAGGTTCCGGCTTCGGTTCCGGGTCCGGGTCCGGTTTCGGTCGAGGAGACGGTGACCGACGCGGACACGGAAGCGGAAGCGGAAGCGGAAGCAGACTCGGGCGAGGCTGAGGCCGTGGTCGAGACGGCCGAGGCAGCCGAGGAGGAGGTGACGGAGGAAGCCCCGTCCGCTGTCGTGGTCTCCCTCCCGGCACCGTCCCCGGCCGCCGACGACCTGGTGGTCGCCGCGACCGCCGCCCTGGCGGAGGCCGCGGAAACCACGGAGGCCGAGGCCGCCGTCGAGGTTTCCGCTGTCGAGGCCGTGGCCGACGCCAAGGCCGAGGTCGAGCTTGCGGAGGAAGCTCCGCTCCTGGAGGACGCGCCCGTCGTCGAGCCGGAGACGATCGAGCCGGCTGCGGAGCCTGAGACGGTTGCCGAGGTCGACGCGGTCGAGGTTCCCGTGGCCGAGGTTGAGCCGGTCGCTGAGCCTGCCGTTGTCGTGGAGCCGGTGGTCGAGGTCGAGGCCGTCGAGGAGGCGCCCGCCGTCGCCGTTGCGGAGCTGGTGGTCGAGGTCGAGCCGGCTGCGGAGCCTGAGACGGTTGCCGAGGTCGACGCGGTCGAGGTTCCCGTGGCCGAGGTTGAGCCGGTCGCTGAGCCTGCCGTTGTCG
>NZ_JBWKEQ010000022.1:75415-128737 GCF_056435365.1 Kitasatospora sp. NPDC043949
CGTGGAGCCGGTGGTCGAGGTCGAGGCCGTCGAGGAGGCGCCCGCCGTCGCCGTTGCGGAGCTGGTGGTCGAGGTCGAGGAAGCTGCGGAGCCTGAGACGGTTGCCGAGGTCGACGCGGTCGAGGTTCCCGTGGCCGAGGTTGAGCTGATCGCTGAGCCCGCCGCTGTCGTGGAGCCGGTGGCCGAGGTCGAGCCGGTTGCTGAGCCTGCCGCTGTTGCGGAGCCGGTGGTCGAGGCTGAGGCCGTCGAGGAGGCGCCCGCCGCTGTCGTCGTGGAGTCGGTTGAAGCGACCGAGGCCATTGAGGACGTGCAGCCGGTGGCTGAGGCCGAGGCCGTCGAGGAGGCGCCTGCTGTCGCCGTCGCGGAGCCGGTGGCCGAGGTCGAGCCGGTTGCTGAGCCCGCCGCCGTTGCTGAGCCCGCCGCCGTTGCTGAGCCCGCCGCCGTTGCGGAGCCCGCCGCCGTTGCGGAGCCGGTGGCCGAGGTCGTCGAGCCCGCGCCCGCCGTCGAGTCCGCGCCCGCCGTCGAGTCCGCGCCCGTCGCGGCCGGCCGGCCCGAGAAGCCGGACTTCACGCCCGGCCGGCCCGTGACCGCCTACTCGGCCGACGAGCTGCTCGCCGTCGTCCGGTGGGTGGACGGTGACGGTGTGAAGCGTACGGAGGAGGAACTGCTGCGGGCGGCGATGAAGGAGCTGGGCTTCGCCCGCCTCGGGCCGCGGATCAAGGAGGCGCTGGGCGCCGCCGTCACTACCGCGCGGGGCTGACGTACCAGCGGGGAACAACGGCGAAGGGCCCGGGACGCGAGACCGCGTTCCGGGCCCTTCCGCCGTCCCGCGCGGGTTCGGGGGTTTGTCAGCCGGTCTTGGTCCACGGCTGGCCGGTCATCAACGCCTTGACGTTGGCCACGTATCCCGGGTTGGGGATGACCAGGCTGCCGACGACCTGGCCGGTGGCCGGGTCGGTGACGGTGTTGTAGTGCACGTTGCCCGCCCCGGCGTTGTACGCGGAGATGACGAGGTCGAGCAGCGGCGTCTTGCCGGTGGCCGGGTCGGGGGAGAGGTCGTACTTGCCGTCGAAGGAGGAGTCGCCGTAGTAGGCGACCAGCCAGTCGAGCAGCTGGGTGCCGAGCTGGACGTTCCCGGGGAGGGTCTTCGCATCGGAGGTGGTGCCGAACTTGCTGTTCATCCAGCTGATCGTGTTCGGCATGATCTGCATGGTGCCGATCCCGCCGTCGCAGGCGAGGATGCCGGACTGCCAGCCGCTCTCCTGCCAGGCGATCGCCTTGACCAGGTTGACGGGCAGCGGCGGGAGCTTGTCGGTGCCGCCGCTGCTGAGGTTGAGCGTGCGGGCCTGGCCGGCGGCGGTGGCGAGGGCCGCGCCGACGGCCTCCTTGGGCTCGTCGGGCTGGGGCTTGCTGGGCTGGCAGCTGCTCTGCAGCGGCGGGACGTGCGGGGTCGGCGGAGCGGGCGGCGGCGGGGGAGCGACCGGGCCGGGCTTGGCGACGGGCACGGGGGCCACGACGGCGGGCTTGGCGACCGGGGGCGGTGTGGTGGGAGCGGCGGGCGGGCTGCTCGGGGCGCCGGGCTTGGTGGCGGTCGGGGCCGGGGTGGTCGGGGCGGGCTTGCTGGACTTGCTCGCGGACGGGTTCGGGCTGTGGGAGGCACTGGCCGTCGGGGAGGCGGTCGGCGTCGGGGTGGCGGTCGCGGACGGGCTCGCGCTCGGCGTCTCGGTCGGCGTCCCGGTGGCGGCGACCGCCGTGGTGTCCGGCGCGCTGTTCTGGTGGTTGTCGGCGTGCTTGGTGCCGCAGCCGGCCAGGACGGCCGTCGAGACTGCTGCGGCCGACACCATGACCAGTGCTCTCCGGGATGCGCTGACTGCCACTGTGGTTCCCCCCACTCGTCACCGGCGGTCCCGGTGAGTGGCGGTCATCCTACGATGTGCCGTTCGAGCCCCGTACGAACGGGTGGTCCAACGCGTGCGCGAGGACCGTCGGCGCCGTCACCAGGGACGGTCCGTACCAGGTCAGGTGGCGTCCGCTGACCAGCGCCGACGGGACGCCGGGGAACGCCTCGGGGCCGTCCTGTGTCGTGAAGCGGTACGGCTCGTCCGGGAGGACCACCAACTCAGGGCGGCAGGCGAGCAGTTCGGGCAGCGGGATGGCGGGGTAGCGCTCGGCGTGCCCGGCGTGGACGAGCCGGAGGCCGAGGCGGCGCAGCAGGTCCCCGGCGAAGGTGTCGCGGCCCAGGACCATCCACGGGCGGCGCCAGACCGGAACGATCGCCCGCGGGCCGTCCGGCGGGCGCCGGACCGGGGACCACGCTGCCTCGGCCCGGTCCAGCCAGTCCGGGCGCGGGAGCGCACAGGCGGCGGTGAGCAGCCGGTCGAGCGAGCGGAACGCGTCGTCCAGGGTGCGGATGTCGGTGACCCAGACCGGCAGGCCGGCCGCCCGCAGCGCGTCCAGGTCGGGGCGCCGGTTCTCCTCGTCGTTGGCGAGGACGAGGTCCGGGGCGAGGGCGAGGATGCCCGGCACGTCCGGGTTCTTGGTGCCGCCGATCCTGGTGACCGCCAGGTCGGCCGGATGGCTGCACCAGTCGGTGGCGCCGACCAGCAGCCCGGGTGCGGTGGCGGCGACCGCCTCGGTCAGCGACGGCACCAACGACACCACCCGGCGCGGCGGGCGCGGGCCGAACCGGACGGGCAGGTCGAGATCGTCCCGCAGGACGGTGGGATCGGCCATCCGGTCACCCTACGCCGGGGGTTCGCGGATGGGCGGCGGTCGGGCGGCGAACGGGCAGCGGCCGGCGGGTGAACGGGAGCCGGGCGGTGCGGAAATCCCCGGGAACCCCCCGGACGGTCCGGCCGACTACCTGGTCCGGGTTCGCAGGACGGGCCCCGAGCACGATCACCGACCAGGAGAATTGTCATGCGCCCTCGCGTTGTCTGCGGAATCGCGGCCGCCGTCGCCCTGTTCGCCACGGCCTGCGGAAGCGGCGCCGGAAACGGCGTCGGAAACGGCGGCGGGGGAGGCGGAGAGCGCGGCGCGGCCGGCGCCGCCCAGACCGCCCCGGCCGGCGGCTATCCCGTCAAGGTGGCCGACTGCGCGGACCGCGAGTCCACCATCGCCAAGGCCCCCGCCAAGATCGTCACCAGCAACGCCGCCGCCCTGGAGATACTGCTCCAACTCGGCGCGGGCGACCGGGTGATCGGCACCGGCTTCCCGCCCGGCAAGGGCACTCTCCCGCCGGCCCTGGCCGAACAGGGCGCCAAGGTGCCGGTGCTCGGCGACAAGACCATCCCCAAGGAGAAGCTGCTCGGCTCCGGCGCCGACCTGTACGTCGACACCTTCGGCGCGATGCCGATGATGGGCGGTGGCGCCACCGGGCCCAGCGAGGAGGAGTTCGCGGCGGCCGGCATCCAGCACGTCTACCTCCTCTCGACCGCCTGCGCCGGCACCCCCAAGGCCGCCAAGGCGCCGCGCACCGACCTGTCCGGGGTCGAGAACGACATCCGCCGCCTCGGCGCGGTCACCGGCACGGCCGCCCGTGCGGAGGAACTCGTCACCGGGATGGAGAAGCAGATCGGCGAGGTGCGCACCGCCCTCGCCGGCGTTGCGGAGGCGCAGCGGCCCGGCTACTTCGTCTTCGACTTCGACGCCGGCACCAAGCAGCCGGTGGCGGTCTGCGGTCGGCAGGTCGCCAACGCGGTGATCACCCAGGCCGGCGCCCGCAACGTGTTCGCCGACTGCGACGCCGACTTCAAGCCCGGCTCCTGGGAGGACGTCGTCGCCAAGAACCCGGACTGGATCCAGCTCGCCGTCCGCAACCGGGGCAGTGAGGAGGCCACCCGCAAGGCCTTCGACGACGCCGAGGCGTTCCTGCGTGGCTTTCCCGCGACCCAGGGCCTGAAGGCCGTCCAGGAGGGCCACTTCGTGCGGCTCGGCTCCGAGGTCACCACCATCGCGGGCGTGCGCAACGCCGATGCCGTCCGGCAGATCGCCGCCACCGTCCACCCCGACCTCGTCAAGAACGGGCAGTAGCCGGTGACGTCGGCCGTCTCCGCCGAACGGCGCGACGAGCCCCGCCCGGCCCGCACCCTGCGGGCCGGGCCGCTGGCCGTCGCGCTGATCGCCGCCTTGGTACTCGCGCTGACCGCCGCCGTGTCGTTCGGCGCAGTGGACATCCCGCCCGGCGAGGTCTGGTCGGTGGTCGCCCACCACCTCACCGGGCGGGCCCCCGAACCCGGCACCCGCGACCTCATCGTCTGGCAGCTGCGCGTCCCGCGCGCCCTGCTGGCGGCGATGGTCGGGGCCGGGCTCGGCCTGGTCGGCACGGCCGTGCAGGCCCTGGTCCGCAACCCGCTCGCCGACCCCTACCTGCTCGGCATCTCCTCCGGCGCCTCCCTCGGGGCGGTCGCCGCGATCGTCCTCGGCACCTCGCTCGGCCTCGACCTCGCCTTCGGCAGCGCGCTCGGCCTCACCGTCTCCCTGGCGGCCTTCGCCGGCGCGCTCGCCGCGTTCTCCCTGGTCTGGCTGGCGGCCCGGCGCGGCGGCGGCTTCTCCCCGCTGCGCCTGGTCCTCGCGGGCATCGCCATCGCCCAGTTCCTCGGCGGCATCACCAGCTACCTCGTCCTGCAGACCCGCGACGAGCAGCAGACCCGTGGCGTGCTGTTCTGGCTGATGGGCAGTCTCGGCGGCGCCGTCTGGGCCCAACTCGCCGTCCCCGCCGTCGCGGTGGCGCTCGGATTGGCCCTGCTCCAGGCCCGTGCCCGCGGGCTCAACGCGATGCTCATGGGCGACGAGACGGCCGCCGGGCTCGGCGTGGACGTCACCCGGCTGCGCCGGGAGGTCTTCGTCGTCACCAGCGTGCTGACCGGCGTGCTGGTCGCGGTCTCCGGCGCGATCGGCTTCGTCGGACTGATGGTGCCGCACGTCTGCCGTCTGCTCGTCGGCGGCGACCACCGGCGCCTGCTGCCGCTGTCCGCGCTCACCGGCGCGCTGCTGCTGGTCGTGGTCGACACCGTGGCCCGCACCGCGCTGGACGGCCAGGAACTGCCGATCGGCGTGGTCACCGCCGTCCTCGGCGCCCCCACCCTGCTCTACCTGCTGGACCGACGACTGGAGCGCACGTGAGGATCGCCGTCGAGGACCTGAGCGTCACCCTGTCCGGGCGGGCGGTGGTGGCCGGCGTCCACCTGGTCGCCGAGGAGGGGGAGATCGCCGGCCTGGTCGGGCCCAACGGCAGCGGAAAGTCCAGCCTGCTGCGCACCGTCTACCGGCACCTGCGGCCGAGCGCCGGGCGGGTGCTGCTGGCCGGGCGCGACCTGGCCGGGCTGCGCCCCGCGCAGTCCGCCCGGCACATCGCTGCGTTGCCGCAGGAGCGGGGCGGGGACTTCGAGTTGAGCGTCCGCGAAGTGGTCGCGATGGGCCGCACCCCCTACAAGCGGTCGTTCGCCGCCGACGACGCCGAGGACCACCGGATCACCGCCGACGCGCTGGCACGCGTCGGCATGGCGGATGCCGCCGACCGCCGCTTCGCCCAACTGTCCGGGGGCGAACGGCAACGGGTGCTGCTGGCCCGCGCGCTCGCCCAGCAGCCTGACGTCCTGGTGCTGGACGAGCCGACCAACCACCTGGACGTCCGCCACCAGGTCGAACTCCTCGCCCTGCTGCGGGACCAGCGCCGCACCACCCTGGTCGCGCTGCACGACCTCAACGCCGCCGCCTCCGTCTGCGACCGGCTGCACGTCCTGCACCGCGGCGCCCTGGTGGCCTCCGGGGCGCCGCGCGAGGTGCTGACCGCGGAGCTGCTGGCCGAGGTTTTCGGCGTTCGGGCCGCGGTGGTCGAACACCCGCTCACCGGCGACCCGTTGATCGCCTTCGACCACCGCACGCCGGCCGTCCCGACCGCCCCGGCCCCGGCCCCGGTGGAGGGTGCCGGGGCCGGGGCGGACGCTGGTGGGGCGGGGGTCGAGGGGGTGCAGGCTGCCGAGGTGGGGCCCGCGCGTCAGAACGCCTCGTAGTGGCTCGGCCGGCCGTCGAGTTCGACCAGCCGGCCGCGCTGCGCGGCGTCCTCGCTGCGCAGCAACTCCCAGTCCCCGTCGGCACGGTGGAGTACCGATGAGTGCCAGGGCGTCATCCAGGCGTCGGCGGCCTCCAGCAGCCGGATGCCGAACTTCGGTGCGCCCGCCGGTTGCGGGTGGATGGAGAGCCGGACCGACCGGGGGTGCTGCTCGGCGATCAACTCGCCCCAGGCGCGGCTGCGCTGGATCACCCCGTACGCGCGGCGGCGGCAGTCGCGTTGCAGGGCGGAGCGGGTGCCGGTGAAGCCGACGGTGTCGTCGGTCAGGAAGCGGGTGATGCCGCGGTAGAGCCGCAGGGTCTCCTCGTCCGTCAGCACCAGCTCGCGCAACTCCTCGACGCTCGGCGCGTACTGGGCGTGCACCCGGGCGCGTTTGTCGTCGTACGGCAGGTCGCCGAGGACGTCCCGCAGGTCGAAGGTGGCGAGGTGGGAGAGGTCCTCGCGTGCGATCATCGCCGTCAACTCGTCGGAGTACTCGTCGATGTGGTCGTCGGGGACGTGGACGAGGTCGCCGAAGATGTGGCCGTCCGAGCAGATCAGGATCCGCGCGCCGGGCTCGTAGTACCCGCCGATCTCCGCGCAGAGCCCGTCGAGGAAGGTGAGCGACAGTCGCTCGCCCTCGTCGGGCAGGTGGCTGAGCACCTTCGCGGGATTCGGCGACTTGCAGGGGAAACCGGGCAGGGTGAACAGGATCGGGTCGCCGGCGGTGATGAAGTCCGTCAACTGGGCTATCTGGAACGGGAAATGCTCGGGCTTGGCGTCCAGCCCCGGGTCGGAGGCGCGGCGGTGCGGCAGCAGCAGGCCGAGGATCCGGGCGGCGAGCCGCGCGGCGGACTGCGGGTCGGACTGCGGGTCGGCGCCGCCCCCGGTGTTCGCGGGCTCGGGCGCGGGTGTGGGCCCGGGTGCGGTGCGGTGGTGGCGGGTGGAAACGGTGCCGGCGGGCGGCATGGTGGTCCTCCGTGGAAGGTGGTGCGGGCGTGGAGCGGACGCCGGGTAGACGTCGGCGGGCGGCCTCGGGGTGTTCGTGCGGTGGCCGAGGGCCCCGGCTCAGACCCGCCGGTCGTAGCCGACGGGCAGCCGGTTGACCCCGCGCGCCAGGACGGCGGGGATCCAGGCGAGGGAGTCCAGGCCCTCGCCGGCGGCTGCGGACGGGCGCAGCCCGGGCAGCCGGGTGAGCAGGGTGGCGATGGCGGTCTGGAGTTCGGCCCGGGCCAGGGCGGCGCCGGGGCAGTAGTGGATGCCGTGGCCGAAGGCGAGATGGGCGTTGGGCGTGCGGTCGAGGTCGAGGCGGTCCGCGTCCGGGAACCGCGTCTCGTCCCGGTTGGCGGCACACAGCGAGACGATCACCGAGTCGCCGGCCGGGACGGTGGTCCCGAACAGGTCTCCATCCTCGGCGAGGAAACGCCAGGTGGTGAGCTCGAACGCGGCGTCGTGGCGCAGCAGTTCCTCCACCGCGCGGGCCAGCAGGTCGGGGTCGTGGGCGGGCCCCTCGGAGAGGGAGCCGCGCAGCCGGGCGAGCTGGTCCGGGTGGCGCAGCAGGGTGATCAGCATGGTGGTGATCTGGTTGGTGACCGGCTCCTGGCCCGCGACCAGCAGCTGGAACACCATGGAGTCGAGCTCCTCGCGGCTCAACTCGCCCGCGTCGTGGGCGGCGACGAGCCGGCCCAGCAGGTCGGCGCCGGCCGTGGCCGGGTCGTGTCGGTCGTGATCATCGGCGGGGTTCCCGGCGCGCTTGTGGGCGACGACGTCGGCGATGTACGTCTGGAGGCCGCGCAGCCGCGCCTCGTACGCCGGGCGGCCCGGGTCGTGCGGGCCGACGGGCTGCACGACCTTGCCCCAGTCGCGGTCGAATCGCCTCGCCAACTCGGATGGCAGGCCGATCACTTCGGCGAGCACCCGGAACGGGAAGTGTGCCGCGAAGCCGGCCACCAGGTCGGCGCCGCCGGCCTCGGGCAGTTCGTCGACCAGTGCGTCGGCCAGCTCCTGGAAGCGCGGGCGCAACGACTCCACCCGACGCGGCGCGAAGGCGTCCAGGACGAGCCTGCGCATCGTGGTGTGCTTGGGCGGGTCCTGGTGCAGCAGGTGGACCTGCAACTGGGAGTGCTGCGGCTCCGGCATGATCGACGCCAGCTTGCGCCAGTCCTCGTTGCCCAGCGCGTGGTTCTTGCCGAACCGGGGGTCGTTGAGGGCCTCGTGGGCGGCTTGGTAGCCGGTCACCAGCCAGGCGTGGATGCCGCTCGGGAACTCCACCCGGTGTACCGGCCCGGCCTCGCGCATCCGCCGGTAGAGCGGGTACGGGTCGCTCTTGTACGCGGGGCCGTACAGCGGTACGGGGTCAGGGAGTTGGTCGTACCCGTACGGGCAGCGCGGCTCGTCCGCCGGGTGGGCCGGCGCCGGATCGTGGACGGTGTCGGTCATCTGCGGTGTTCCTCCGGTCGTGCGGGCATGACGGGGTGCGGGCTCTGGGGGCGCGGGCTCTGGGGGTGCGGGCGCGGGCGCGGGGAGACGCGGTCCGGCGGTCTCAGGTCCGTGGACGGCGGTGCAGGGCGAGCAGGACCACGGCCGTCGCCGCGACCAGGGCGGCCATGGCGATGCCCGCCCGGGTGCCGGTGGTGGCGCGGTCGCCGGCCAGCGCGGCGGCGCCGGCCAGGGCCGGGCCGAGGGCGAAGCCCAGGCTGCGGGCCAGTTGGACGGCGGAGCCCGCGGTGGCGAGCTTCCCGGGGGGCGAGGCGGTCATCACCAGGGCCTGGGTGGGGCCGCCGTTGAGGCCCATCCCGACACCGGCCAGGGCGAGCCGCCAGGCGACGTCGGCGGCGGACCAGCCGGTGTCCAGCGGGACGAGCAGCGCCAGGCCGAGGGTGGTGACGGTGGCGCCGGCGAGTGCGGTCGGGCGGGCGCCCCAGCGGTCGGCCAGCCGCCCGCCGGCCCGGCCGGCCAGCACCATGCCGAGCGGGAAGGCCAGCATGGTGAGCGCGGTGGCGGTGGCGCTCTCGCCACCCGGGCCGCGCAGGTGCTGGGCGAGCAGGTAGTGGCAGGCCGCGAAGCCGGCGGCGAGGGCCAGCACCGACGCGTTGACCCCGACGGTTCCGGCGGCCCGCAGCACCTCGGCGACCGGCCTGCCCCCGGGGCGGCGCAGCCAGACCAGCACCAGAGGGGCGGCGGGCAGCGCCAGCAGCAGCCACAGCGGCGCCTCCGGGGCCAGGGTCAGCGCGAGCAGCACGGCGGCGACGGCCGCGCCTATCAGGGCGGCGTCGCCGAGTGATGCCCGGTCGGGCGGGCGCAGGCGGCCCCGCCGCGGGGCGTACCGGCGCACGATCAGCACGGCGGCCAGACAGACCGGCAGCTTGATCAGGAAGACCGCCCGCCAGCCGAAGTGGTCCAGCAGCAGGCCGCCGATGACCGGCCCGGTGACGGCGCCGAGCGGGCCGAGCGTCGCCGGGACGCTCATCGCCCGTCCGCGGGACTCGGGGCGGACGGAGGTGGCGGCCAGCACAGGCATCAGGACGAACAGCACCGCGCCGAAGGCGCCCTGGAGCAGCCGGGCGGCGATCAGCCAGCCCGCCCAGGGGGCGAGGGAGGCCAGCACGCTGCACGCGGCGAAGCAGCTGACGGCGAGCAGCAGCGCCGAGCGGGTGCCCACCTGGTCCAGCCAGCGCCCGGCGGGCAGGAGGAGCGCCACCAGAGGGAGTTGGTAGCCGAGGGTGGCCCACTGGGCGACCCCGGCGGACACGTGCAGGCTGGCCGAGATATCGGTGAGGGCCAGGTTGACCACGTTCATGTCGAGCATCGCGACGAACGAGAGCAGCCCGGCGGCCACGACCAGGATCCACCGGTCCGCTGCATCGAATTGACGGTCCGTCAGTGTGGCGGCGGCCAGTGGCTGTTGCGCTGCCATGGAGTCCCTCCGTTGCCCGGCTGCTGTCCCGGACACCGCCTCGGCGGCGGGGTCCGGTACAGCAGTCGGAGGCGCGGGGGCTCCAGTTCCGAACATGTGGGGGAATTTTCGGATGGGCCGACGGATGGGCGGGCGGGGGTGGCGGGCGACGGACAGATGGCAACCGACAACTAACAGATAACAGATTTCGAAATCTGTTATCTGTTAGTTGTCATCTGTTGCCGCCACCTGCCGTCCGTCCGCTCAGCAGGCCGCTGCGAGTTCCCCGCCCTCGGCCGCGCGGAGCCGGGCTATCAGCTCCTCCCGGGCGCGGGCGACTCGGGAGCGTACGGTGCCGATCGGGCAACCGGCGACCTCGGCCGCTTCGGCGTAGCTCAGGCCGACCACCTGGGTGAGCACGAAGGCCTCCCGCCGCTGGGCGGGCACCCGGTCGAGCAGGTCCCCGAGCGCGACGCCGTCCTCGAACCCGGCCGCCGGTTCGGCCCCCTGTCGCTCCGCCGCCTCCTGCCAGTCCGGCAGCGCCGCGCAGCGCGGTCGGGCGGCGGCCGTCCGGTACCGGTCGATCACCGTGCGCCGGGCGATCGACAGCAGCCAGGTGCGGGCCGAGGAGCGGCCGGCGAACGCGGGCAAGCCGCGCAGCGCGCGCAGGAAGGTCTCCTGTGCGAGGTCGTCGGCGGACTGGACGTCGGTGAGGTGGGCGACGAACCGCCAGACGTCCCGCTGGGTGGCACGGACGAAGGCCTCGACGTCCGGGGCCCGGCCCGCGCGGGCGGTCAGCGCGAGCGCGGTGAGCTGCTCGTCATCCACGGCGGCCTCCCACCCGGCCGGTCCCACCGCGAGGGCAGTGCGGGACGATGGTCGTATGAGATGCGCGCAGTTCCGTACCGCCCTGTCGGCCCGGCTCGACGGCGAACCGACCGGACTGCCGGATGGCCGGCTGGACGGGCACGTCGCGCGCTGCGCCGGCTGCCGAGCGTGGCTGGAGCGGGCCGAGCAACTGCGCGGCCGCGTCCGGGTGAGCGCCGCCGCCGGTCCGTCGGAGGAGTGGTCGGCCCGCTTGCTGGACGGGCTCGGCGTGAGGGGGCTCGGCGTGAGGGGGCTCGGGGGCGGTCAGGCCCCGGACGGGCCGGAGGCCGTGGAGCGGTAGGACGGTGGCGCCGGCCCAAGCCGGTGCGCCGTCGTAGTCAGGCATGCGAAGGTCCTGAGGGGAGGGCTGGGAGCGGCGCCACCCGAGGCGGCGCCGCCGGCGGTCCATGGGACTTCCGCGCTGCCCACGGCGCCTCCACGGAGGAGACGGTGGGCGGGCGCGGGTCCGGGCCCTGGCGGCACGGCGGCGAAGGCACGGCCGAGCGGCAGGGCGACCTGCCCGTCGAGCGAACCCCGTGGGCCCTGCGGTCCCCGGCGGCGGTGGGCTGCCGGGGGCGGAGGAGTGGGGGCGGCGGGCGCGTCAGCAGGCGAGGGCGAGCGCCGGCGGGCCGCGCCGGACCACGGCATGGGTGAGCAGCACCGACCGGGATGGCCGGGTCCGGCCGCCGGTGGGCCGGGGCGCAGTCGGCGGGCGGTAGCCGAAGGGGCGCGCGAACAGCGCCAGCAGCGGGAGCACCAGCACTCCCGCGACCACGGTGCCGAGCGCGCCGAGCAGGTCGAAGAGCCGGACCAGCGCGGCGTCACCGCGCCACAGCAGCAGCGCGCAGGCCAGCGCGGCGAGCGCGTGGGCGGCGATCATCCCGAGGGACATCCCGTGCGCCATCCCGTGTGCCATGCCGTGTGTCGTCCCGGAGGGCATCCCTGCCATCCCGGCCACGTCCAGCGCCGTCCCATCAGCCGAAGCCGAAGCGGACGTGGAGACCGACACGGAGACCGACGCGGACGTGGGTACCGATACCGATACCGGGGCGGAAACCACACCCGCCGCCGCCGTCCCGTGGTGCATGCCCGCCATGGCGTGCAGGCCGTTGGCGGCGGGCGGGACGTCCGGGTCGAGGCCCGCCATCCGGGCCAGCTCGACGGGGGAGAGCCCGCCGGGGATCCGCTCGGGGTTGCAGAGCAGCAGCGAGGCCCAGTCCGTGGTGGCGAGCCGGCCGAGACCGCCGCCTCCCCGGCCGAGCGCCGCGGCCTGTTCGAACAGCAGGTGCAGCGCGCTCTGCGCCGCGACCATCCAGGCGCTGATCGCGCCGAGCCCGCGCCGCCTGCCGGCGAGCAGCCAGGTCAGACCGAGGACGGCCCCGAACGCGCCGGCCAGCACCGGCGGTGAGACCCCGGCTCCGGCCATGGCGACGTGCGCCGCGGCGGCCAGCGCCACGCACAGCGCGGCGAAGACCACGGCGCGCAGCAGGCGGATCCGGTCGGTCATCACGATGGCACTCATCGTCGCACCCGTCCCGCCCGGCCCGGACCGCACCCTCCGGTATTGGCCGGTTCCACCCCGTGAGACCATGCCCGGCCCCGTGCCGCCGCGCGTCGAGACACCCGGTCCGGCCGCCGCACCAACCCGTTCGTACGACCATCGACGCGGTTTGACATCGCCCTCCGCTTGCTCACTAAATGTGCACACCCCGGCACCGATGGTGGCCGCCGGGCGGACCCCGAACGCGAAGCAGGAGGCCCGGCCATGGAGACCTCGACCGGCTTGGCGGCCCCCGCCGCCGACCTCGCCGACCCCCGCTTCTGGCAGCTGCCCGCCCCCGCCCGCGCGGTCGCCTTCGCCGAACTGCGCCGACTCCCCGCGCCGGTGTTCTTCGGAGATCCCGCCACCGGTCGGGGCTTCCACGCGCTGGTCCGCCACGCCGACGTGGTCGAGGCCAGCCGCACCCCCGCGGTGTTCCTCAGCGGCCCCGGCGTCACCACCCCGGAACCGCCCCGCTGGGTCCGGCTGGTGTTCGGCGACTCGATGGTCAACCTCGACGACCCCCGGCACGCCCAGCTGCGCAGGATCGTCTCGCGAGCCTTCACCCCCCGGCTGCTCGGCCAGGTAGAGGAGGACATCCGCCGCGTCGCCACCCGCCTGGTCGACGACGTCGAGCGGCGGCGGCCGGAGGACTTCGTCACCTCCGTGGCCGCCGAGCTCCCCTTCCAGGTGATCTGCACCATGATGGGGATCCCGGAACACCCGCGCCGAATGATCCTGGACCAGGTCAACCACGCTTCCGAGAACATCGGCGTGGCCCGCCCGCTGCGCCGCCGGATCCGGATGCCCGGGCGCGGGCTGCTGGCACTGGCCCGCATGCAGGGCATGGTCGCCTCGATCGGCCGTGAGCGCCGCCGCAGGCCCACCGAGGACCTGATCTCCGCCCTGGTCACCGCCGACGTGGACGGCCGTCGGCTCACCGGACGCGAACTCGGCGCGTTCTTCTCCCTGCTGCTGGTGGCCGGCGTGGAGACCACCCGCAACGCGCTCGCCCACGGCCTGCACCTGCTGACCGCGCACCCGGAGCAGCGCGCCCTGCTGCTCGCGGACCTCGACGGGGGGCTCGGCGGTGCGGTCGACGAGATCATCCGCCACGCCACGCCGATCATCCACTTCCGCCGGACCCTCGCCGTCGACCACGAGCTCGGCGGCCCCGGGGGCCCGCTGCTGCACGCGGGAGAGAAGGTCGCACTGTTCTTCGGCTCGGCCAACCGGGACGAGACGGTCTTCCCCGACCCGGACGCGTTCGACATCACCCGCACGCCCAACCCCCACCTCGGCTTCGGCGGCGGAGGGCCGCACTACTGCATCGGGGCGCACCTGGCACGGCAGGAGATGAAGGTGCTGTTCCGCGAGCTGTTCGCCCGGCTGCCCGAGGTGCGGTCGGTCGGCGAGCCGGACATCGTTCCGTCCAACTTCGACCACCGGGTCCGGTCGCTGCGCTTCACGTTCTGAACCGTCCGAGCCCTCCGAGCCCTCCGAACCCTCCAGCCCTCCGAGCCCTCCGAACCCTCCAGCCCTCCGAGCCCTCCGAACCCTCCAGCCCTCCGAGCCCCCGTTCGCGCCCTACCCGCCGATCGGCAGCCCCCGGTCGGCCTTCACCTGCTTCATCGTCAGATGGGAGTTGACCTGCGCGATCCCCGGCAGGCCGGAGAGCACGTCGGTGATGAAGCGCTCGTACGAGGCGATGTCGGCCACCGCGATGCGCAGCAGGTAGTCGGGTTCCCCGAAGAGGCGGTGCGCCTCCACCACTTCCGGCAGCTCCGCCACCCGGCGTTCGAACTCGGCGACCGTCACCTGATCCTCGTGACGCATGGTGATCGTGACGAAGGGTTGGAAGCCGCGTCCGACCGCCGTGCCGTCCAGGAGCGCGCGGTAGCCGCGAATCACGCCGTCCTGCTCCAGTTGTCGGACCCGGCGCAGGCAGGGGGAGGGGGTGAGGTCCACCCGGGCGGCCAGGTCGGCGTTGGTCAGGCGGCCGTCCTGCTGGAGCTCGCGGAGGATTCTGCGGTCGATTCGGTCCATGGCGCAATATTCTGCCAAAACGCGGGCCGGGCGAGCAGGAAGTGGCCATCGTGTGCCAGGGCTATCCGGCTACCTTCAGTGACCGAACGCACCGGACAGGTGCCGCGAGGATCACCGGACCAACGGCCGGGACCCGCCCGAACGAGCACGACAGGTCACCGCCACCCATGGACACCCACGCCCTCCTCCTCTTCCTCGGAGTCGACCTGCTGCTGGTCTGCACACCGGGGCCCGACTGGCTCTACATCGCCGCCCGGGGCCTCGGCCAGGGCCGGCGCGCCGCCTTCACCGCGGTCGGCGGCGTCTGCGCCGGCTACGCCGTCCACACCCTGCTCTCCAGCGCCGGCCTGGCCGCCGCGCTGCGTGCCGTCCCCGCCGCCCTGCCCGTCCTGCGCCTCACCGGCGCCGCGTACCTGCTGGTGCTGGCCGTCACCATGCTGCTCGCGCTGCGCAAGGGCGGGGGCGCCACGGCCCTCACCGAGCCCAAGCCGCAGCCCACCGCGACCGTGCTGCGCCAGAGCATGCTGACCGCCCTGCTCAACCCCAAGGGGCTGCTGCTCTACCTCTCCCTGGTGCCGCAGTTCGTCGAGCCGGGCGCCGCGCTGCCGGTCGGCGGGCAGGTGCTCGCCCTCGGCTCGCTCAACGTGCTGGCCTGCGCCGTCGTGTACGGGCTGGTCGCGCACGCCAGCGGACGCCTGGGCGGACGGCTCGGCGGCACCCCGCGCGCGGCGCGCCGGATGACCCTCGTCTCGGCGGTGCTGCTGATGCTGGTGGCGGGCGTCACGGCGAGCGCCTGAGAACGGGAGCACAATGCCGGGCATGACAGAGCGTCCGACCTTCCCCGGCACCCGGCCCGCCGATCAGCCCGCCTCCACCGATCAGGCCGTGCCCGCCGATCAGCCCGCCTCCACCGATCAGGCCGTGCCCACCGAACAGCCCGCCCCCGGCGGGGAACCCACGGACCGGCCCACCGCCGAACTCTGGACCGCCCTCGGCGGATCGGCCGACCTGCTGGGGCGGGTCTCCTTCCACGGCCCCGGCGACGTCCTGCCCTCCGGCCTGCCGGTGCGCCGGCTCGCCCGGGCCACCGTGGCCGCCTGCTCGCTGGCCGCCGCCGAACTCGCCGCCCACCGCGCCGGCGGCCCGGTCCCCGCTGTCCGGGTGGACCAGGGCGCCGTCGCCACCGCCTTCGTCAGCGAACGCCACCTGACCGTCGACGGTCGCACGCCCGTCAGCTTCGCCCCGCACTCCGGCTTCTGGCGCACCGCCGACGGCTGGGTCCGCACCCACGCCAACTACCCGCACCACCGCACCCGACTGCTCGCCGCCCTCGACCTGCCCGCCGACGCCGGGCCCGAACAACTCGCCGAGCTGCTGGGCGGACTGCCGGCGGGGCAGGTCCAGGAGCGGGCGTTCGAAGCGGGGGCGCTCGCCGTCGCCGTCGCGCCGGCGAGTGCCACCATGCACCCCCTGGTGGAGAGCCGGGTGACCGGCACCGCGCCCGTCCGCCCGCTCGGCGACGCCGGCCCGGAGCGGCCCGCCGCCGGGATCCGCGTCCTCGACCTCACCCGGGTCATCGCCGGACCGGTCGCCACCCGCACCCTCGCCCTGCTGGGCGCCGACGTCCTGCGCGTCGACCCGCCCCAGCTCCCCGAGGCCGACGACGCCCACGCCGACACCGGCTTCGGCAAGCGCTCCACCCGCCTCGACCTCGCCGATCCCGCTGACCGAGCCGTCTTCGACGGCCTGCTCGCCACCGCCGACGTCCTCGTCACCGGCTACCGCCCCGGCGCCCTCGACGAGCACGGCCTCGCCCCCGACGCACTGTCGGCCCGCCACCCCGGCCTGATCGTCGCGCAGCTCTGCGCCTGGGGCTGGACCGGCCCCTGGGCCGGCCGGCGCGGCTTCGACAGCCTCGTCCAGGCCGGCGTCGGCATCGCCGCCCACGAGGCCGGCCCCGACGGCCGCCCCGGCGTACTGCCCGCCCAGGCCCTCGACCACGGCACCGGCTACCTCGTCGCCGCCGCCGTCCTGCGCGCCCTCACCGAGCAGCGCACCGGTCGGCCCGGCGGCCGCCACCTGCGGTTCTCCCTCGCCGGTACGGCCTCGTGGCTGCTGCACGGCATCCCGCCCGAGGCGCCCGCCCCTGCTACCCCGGCGGACGGCGCTCCGGACACCGGGGCGTACGACCCGGCCCGGTGGCTCGCCGAGACCGACTCCGCCTACGGACGGCTGCGCCACGCCCTGCCGCCCATCGCCTACACCGGCGCGCCCACCGACTGGTCCCGCCCGCCGGGGCGCTGGGGGACGGACGCGCCGGTCTGGCTCTGAGGACGCCGCGCAACCGCCGCCCCGGCCGGCGGTGTCACAGGCAGCTGGCAGCATCGGCGCATGACTGCACACGCCACCGACTACACCTGGTTCGAGCAGCGCTACCCCATCCCCGGGGCGGCCCACTGCCTGACGCTGGTCGAGGGGATCACCGCCGACGAACTGCTGCGCCGCTTCGGCGCCCTGCCCGGTCGGGAGGTCACCGGCCTGGACGCCGTGGTCGCCGCCTGGGAGACCTTCGACGACGGGGAGGACGAGGAGGCGGAGGCCCGGATCGAGCCGGAGGATGACCGGCTGCTCGTCGCCGTCACCGAACTCGACGGGTGGGCCGTCGTCGTCGAGGTCTTCGGCTACCTCGGCAGCCTGCCCGACGTCATCCGCCGCCTCGCCGACGGCACCCGGCTGGTCTCGCACTTCCGGAACGCCGTCGCGGTGGACCACTTCAACTGGTGGGAGCAGGGCAGCTGCCGGCTCCAGTTCGAGCCGCTGTTCCCCACCCAGCGGCACGGTTCGGACGCCGACGCCCCCGGTGTCCCCGCGCTGCTGACGGCCTGCGGCTTCCAGCTCGACGGGGAGGGTCATGACCTGCACACCGAGGCCGCGTTCGCGCTGGCCGAGCGGCTGACGGACGTCCGGCTCACGCCGGAACGGCTGGAGGCCGCCACGTTCCGGATCGGCTACGCGCCGATGCGCTAGCTGCGGAGTGAGGCCCGTGAAGTCAGGCCCGTGAAGTCAGGCCCGTGAAGTCAGGTCGTGAAGTCAGACCCCCGCCGGGATCTGCTTGGCCCGGCCTCGCATCTGGAGGGCCGTCACGATCTCGATCAGCCCGAGGATCAGTAGCCAGCAGCCGGCCAGGACGGTCAACGCGGCGATCGAACCGACCGGCCAGACCAGCAGCAGCACACCGGCCACCGTGTTGGCCGCTCCTGCGAAGGCCTGCCAGCCACGGGCCGGCATCTCCGGGTCGGAGACCGCGGCGGCGAGCTGAGTGATGCCCCGGAACAGCCAGCCGATGCCGATCCAGATCGCCAGCAGGACCAGCGACTGCGCCGCGCTGCGGAAGCAGAGCAGCCCCAGCAGGACGCAGATCGCCCCGCTGATGAAGGCCAGCACCCGCAGTGCGGTGGACGCGTGGGTGCCGAACGCGGCGACCAACTGCACGATGCCGATGACCAGCAGGTAGAGGCCGAACAGCACGCCCACCACCAGCAGGGTCTCCCTCGGCCAGACGAAGACGACGATTCCGAGGGCCAGCGAGACGATTCCGGCGAGCAGCAGGACCTGCCAGGCGGCCTTGGCGAGCTGGCCGAGCGGACCCTGGACCGGGGAACCGTCGGGGGTGATGATCGGGGAAACCACGGTGGTGTACTCCTCGGGGCCGGGGACGGGCAGGGGTCGAACCCCAGACTGGCCGGGCCACCGCCGACCGGCGCGTCGGGTACGGCCTTTCGGGGGACGGAGACAGGAGAGGGAGGAGAGGAGGCGGAGGGGGATGGAAGGGGGACGGGAGAGGGAGCACGGAGGAGACGAATGTTCGATGGAGCGGCTCCGGTGGCCTTCCGGTCGCCGGAACGACACCGTCCGGCCGCCTGCCGTCGATATCATCCGGCGGTATGACTTCTGAAGGGTGGGGGACCCGTTCGGTCGAGCCGGTCAGTCAGCACTACATCGTCTGCGGGGGCAACGCACTCGCCCACCGGCTGGTCCTGGAACTCGTCGAGCACTACGAGGTCCCGGTCGTCGTCCTGGTCGCCGATCGCACCCGCGACCACGCGCCGCAGATCGAGCAACTCCCCGGCGTCGCCGCCGTCGTCGAGTACGCCAGCATCACCGACGAGGCGCTGCGCGAGGTGTCGATCGACACCGCCCGCGGCCTCGCCCTCGTCGAGGGCAGCGACCAGGACAACATCCACGCCGCGCTCAGCGCCCAAGGCCACAACCCGGACATCCGGATCGTGCTCCGGATGTTCAACCAGCGCCTCGGCGAGAACATCGAACGGCTGCTCAGGAACGGTGCCGCGCTCTCCGGTTCCGCCACCGCCGCACCCGCCTTCGCCGCGGCGGCGCTCGGGCGGCCCAACTCGGTCGAGATCGGCGGACGCTTCCTGCACATCGCCTTCGACGACGCCATCACCTCCGACCGGATCTGCGTGGTCGCCGACCACATCGACCGCCAGGACCTCAGCAGGATCCGCCTGCTGCCCGAACAGCGCGGCGACTCGGCCGACTTCGTCCGGCTCGCCAGCGAGTTCGGCGACGACGGGCCGGTGCGCCCCGGTGGCGTCCGCCGCGACGCGGAACCGGAGCCGGTGCCCGAGGAGGAGCCGGTGCCCGAGGAGGAGCCGGGCGGCGTGGCCGCCCTCCAAGCGCTGCGCATCGAACCCAGGGAACCGATCAGCTGGGCGCGGCGGGCGCGCTGGCGGCTGCTCGACATGATGCGCTTCTTCACCAGCGCCCGGATGCGGCTGGTGCTGCTCACCGCCCTCGCCGCAGTGCTGATGGCCTTCGGCGTGCTCTGGTACCTGAACCGGAACTTCGGCTGGACCCTCTACATCTCGTTGCTCGACCTCGCGGGCGCCGCCCAGCCCGACCAACTCGCCGACATCGCCGCCGGGACCGGGACGGGCGGGCTGTGGCAGCGGGTGGCACAGGTGGTGATCACCATCTGCGGGATCACCTTCGCCCCGGTCGCCACCGCCATCGCGGTCGAGGTGCTCGGCTCCGGGCGGCGCGGGCAGCCCCGCAACCCCGGGGCCGGCACCCGGGACCACGTGATCGTCGTCGGCCTCGGCAACGTCGGCACCCGGGTCGCGGCCCAACTGCACGAACTGGGTGTGCCGGTGGTCTGCATGGAGCGCGACCCGCAGGCCCGGGGCATCGCCGCCGCCCGGGCGCTCGGCATCCCGGTGGTCCTGGGCGACGGCCCGTTCGAGGAGCAGTTGCGCCGCGCCCGGTTGAAGCACAGTCGGGCGCTGGTCGCGGTCAGCGGCGACGACGCCACCAACCTGGAGGCGGCCCTGGAGGCGCGCCACGGGAATCCCGAAGTCCGGGTGGTGGTGCGGCTGTTCGATGACAACTTCGCCGGGCACTTCTACGCGACGCTGGACAACGCGGCCTCGCGCTCGGTCTCGTACCTGGCCGCACCCGCCTTCGCCGCCGCCCTGATGGGGCGCGAGGTGCGCGGGATGCTGTCGGTGTTCCGGCACGTGCTGCTGATCGCCGAGTTGACGGTCGAGGACGGCAGCGGGCTGATCGGGATGAACCGGCACGACCTGGAGGACCCGGGCGGCGTCCGGGTGATCGCCGTCCGGTTCGCCCGCAGCGCGCAGTTGCAGTGGAACTTCCCCGACCGCACCCGGCGCCTCACCCCCGGCGACCAGATCGTGGTCGCCGCCACCCGTAGCGGGCTCGCCCGGCTCAACACCGCGTTGGTGGACGAGGTGTGATGGCGGCTGACGGGTAACAGCCGACAGATAACAGATAACAGATAACAGCTGACAGATTTCAGATGACGAAATCTGTCAGCTGTTATCTGTTGCTTGTCGGCTGTTACCCGTCAGCTGTCAGTCGTGAGCGGCCAGGTCACCGGTTGGTGAAGGACGGCGGGCGCTTCTCGGCGAACGCCGCCATGCCCTCCTTCTGGTCCGCCGTGGCGAACGCCGCGTGGAACAGCCGGCGCTCGAAACGGACGCCCTCGGCGAGGGTCGTCTCGAAGGCGCGGTTGACGCTTTCCTTCATCATGACCGCCGCCGGGGTGGACATCGCCGCGACGGTCTCGGCCACCGTCAGGGCCTCGGCCAGCAGCTGGTCCGCCGGGACGATCCGGGAGACCAGGCCGGCCCGCTCGGCCTCCTCGGCGCCCATCATCCGGCCGGTCAGGCACAGCTCCATCGCCTTCGCCTTGCCGACCGCCCGGGTCAGCCGCTGCGAGCCGCCGATGCCCGGGATCACGCCGAGCTTGATCTCCGGCTGCCCGAACTTCGCGGTGTCCGCCGCCAGCAGGATGTCGCACAGCATCGCCAGCTCGCAGCCGCCGCCCAGCGCGAACCCGGCCACCGCCGCCACCACCGGCTTGCGCAGCGCGCCGAGCCGGTCCCAGGGGCCCAGCCAGTCGTCCAGGTAGACGTCCGGGAACCGGTTGCCCTGCATCTCCTTGATGTCGGCGCCGGCCGCGAACGCCTTCTCCGAGCCGGTGATCACCAGACAGCCGATCTCCGGGTCCCGGTCGAAGGCGGTGGCGGCCGCGACCACCTCGTTCATCAGCTGGGTGTTCAGCGCGTTGAGCGCCTTCGGCCGGTTGAGCGTGATCAGCCCCACCCGGCCCTTGCGCTCGACCAGGATCGTCTCGTAGGTCTCGGTCTCGGTCATCGCCGTTGACTCCCATTCCGCTGCTCGGCGCCGCGCGGGCGCGCCCTGACCATCCAACGATCTACGACGCGCCCCGCCTCGCGCCAGTCTTGGCATGCGAGACGGTCGTCACGGGCCCGGCTCCCCGCTGCGGAGCCGGGGCCCAGGGCTCCGGACACGGGCCGCCAGGGGTCAGAAGCGGACCCCGTAGCGCTCGGCCGCCTGCCGGACGGTCTCCGCCTTGACCTCACCCCGGCGCGCCAGCGCGGCCAGCGCCGCCACCGCGACCGACTGGGCGTCCACGCCGAAGTGCCGGCGCGCCGCGTCCCGGCTGTCGGAGAGGCCGAAGCCGTCCGTGCCCAGCGACGTCCAGTCCTGCTCCACCCACGGGCGGATCTGGTCCGGCACCGCGCGCATCCAGTCGCTGACCGCCAGCACCGGCCCGGGCGCCCCTGCCAGTGCCCGCGTCACGTAGGGGACGCACGCCGCCGCGCCTGTACCGGCCGCAGCCTGTGTCAGGTTGGCCGCGTCGCAGTCCAGTGCCTCCCGGCGCAGCTCCGTCCAGGAGGGTGCCGACCAGACGTCCGCCGCCACGCCCCAGTCCTCGCCGAGCAGTTGCTGGGCGGCGAGTGCCCAGCGAACGGCGGTGCCCGAGGCGAGCAGTTGGAGCCGCGGCGCGTCGCCGTCCGGGGAGGGCTCCGCCGGGCGGTAGCGGTACAGCCCGCGCAGGATGCCGTCGGTGATGTCAGTGACATCGGTGACGTCGGTGACATCCGCGCCGGTCGGCAGCGGCGGCTGTGGCAGCGGCTCGTTGTAGACGGTCAGGTAGTAGAACACGTCCTCGCCGTACGGGTGTCGGGGGCTGCTGCCGTACATCCGGCGCAGGCCCTCGCGGACGATCACCGCGACCTCGTACCCGAAGGCGGGGTCGTAGGACAGTGCCGCCGGGTTGGTGGAGGCGATCAACTGCGAGTGACCGTCGGCATGTTGAAGGCCCTCGCCGGTCATCGTGGTGCGTCCGGCGGTGGCGCCGATCAGGAAGCCCCGGCCCAACTGGTCGGCCAGGGCCCACATCTGGTCGGCAGTGCGCTGCCAGCCGAACATCGAGTAGAAGATGTAGAACGGGATCACCGGCTCGCCGTGGGTGGCGTAAGCGGTCGCGGCGGCGGTCAGCGAGGCCATCGAACCGGCCTCCGTGATGCCCTCGTTGAGGATCTGGCCGGTCGCCGACTCCTTGTAGTGGAGCAGTTGGTCGCGGTCGACCGGGTCGTAGGTCTGCCCCAGCGGCGAGTAGATGCCGGCGCTCGGGAAGAGCGACTCCATGCCGAAGGTGCGTGCCTCGTCCGGGACGATCGGCACCCAGCGGTGGCCGGTGGCCTTGTCCCGCATCAGGTCCTTGACCAGTCGGACGAACGCCATGGTGGTCGCGATCTCCTGCGTGCCGGAGCCCTTGAGCAGCGTCTCGAAGGGCTTCGCGGGCAGCTCGGGCAGCGGGGTGAAGCGCACCCGGCGGGCGGGCGCGGGGCCGCCCAGCGCGGCGCGCCGCTCCCGGAGGTAGCGGGCCTCCGGGGAGTCCGGGCCCGGGTGCGCGTACGGGACCAGCTCGCCGGTCAAGGCGCTGTCCGGAATGGGGAGTTCGAGCAGGTCGCGCATCGCCCGGAACTCGGCCCCGGAGAGCTTCTTCATCTGGTGGTTGGCGTTGCGGGCCTCGAAGCCGGGGCCGAGCGTCCAGCCCTTGACCGTCTGCACCAGTACCACCGTGGGGGCGCCCCGGTGCTCCAGCGCCGCCCGGTAGGCGGCGTACACCTTGCGCGGTTCGTGTCCGGCCCGGGAGGTCGCGACGATCTCCAACAGCCGCTGGTCGTCCACGGTTTCGGCGATCGCCCGGAGTTCGGGCGCGGCCTGGAACAGGTGCTCGCGGACGTAGTGGGCGTCCGAGGCGGCGTAGGTCTGGAACTGTCCGTCCGGCACCGCGCCGAGCCGGCGCACCAGCGCGCCCGTGGTGTCGCGGGCCAGGAGGTCGTCCCAGGCCTCGCCCCACAGTGACTTGACGACGTTCCAGCCGGCGGCGCGGAACTGGCGCTCCAGCTCCTGGACGATCTTTCCGTTTCCGCGTACCGGTCCGTCCAGGCGCTGGAGGTTGCAGTTGACCACGAAGGTGAGGTTGTCCAGTCCCTCGCGGGCGGCCAGGGCGAGCGCGGCGGTCGACTCCGGCTCGTCCATCTCCCCGTCGCCGAGGAACGCCCACACGTGCGAGCCGGAGGTGTCCTTGATGCCGCGCGCGGTCAGGTACCGGTTGAACCGGGCCTGGTGGATGGCCGACAGCGGTCCGAGGCCCATGGACACGGTCGGGAACTCCCAGAACCACGGCAGCCGGCGCGGGTGCGGGTACGAGGGCAGGCCGTCGCCGCCGGCCTCCTGCCGGAAGCGGTCCAACTGGGCCTCGCCGATGCGCCCTTCGAGGAAGGCGCGGGCGTAGACGCCGGGCGCGGCGTGGCCCTGGACGTACAGCTGGTCGCCGGAGCCGTCGGCCTCCTTGCCGCGGAAGAAGTGCTGGAAGCCGACCTCGTACAGCCAGGCGGCGGACGCGTACGTGGCCATGTGCCCGCCGAGGCCGCCGCGGTGGTTGCCCCTGGTCACCATGGCGGCGGCGTTCCAGCGGTTCCAGGCGGTGATCCGGCGCTCCATCGCCTCGTCGCCGGGGAACTCGGGCTCGGCGCCGGTCGGGATGGTGTTGACGTACGGGGTGTCCAGGAGCGGCGGGACGTCGAGCCGGCGCAGTTCGGCGTGTTCGACGAGGCGGCGCAGCAGGTGGGCGGCGCGGTGCGCTCCGCCGAAGTCGCGGGCGGCGTCCAGGGAGGCGCGCCACTCCGCCACCTCTTCGGGGTCGTGGTCGGGAAGCTGGTCGAGCTGGGACACGGATGGTTCCCCTTTGCCGGTGCTTCAGAGTGCCGATTCCGGGATGCGGAATGACATTTCTCTCCATGGAAGGTCTCTATGGACGGTAGGGAGTGATCCGGCGGCGCGTCAACCGCTACTGGAGGGTAATGTGAGCGATGATCGATCATCTTTATGCGAACTATGATCCCGGGCCAGGACCCCGTCCGGATCCGCTCAGGCGGAGCGGTCGGCGTACTCCAGGACGTGTTCCGCCAGCAGCCGCCCGACCTCCGGATCCCGCCGCCGGAAGGCCTCGATCAGCGGAGCGTGGTCGGCCGCGTTCTCGTGCAGCTCCGGGCGGACCCGGTGCAGCGACAGCACCGTCCACACCTCCACGCCCAGCCCCTCCCAGGTCCGCAGCAGTGCCCCGTTGCCGGCGGCGGCCACGATCTCGCGGTGGAAGGCCACGCCGTGCCGGGCCTGCCCGAGCGCGTCACCCGCCCCGGCCGCCGCCGCCATCCGTTCCGCGTGCTGCTCCAGGGCGGCGGTGTCCCCGGCCAGGCGGATGACCGCCGACTCGGCGGCCAGCCGCTCCAGTGCGGCCCGCACCTGGTAGACCTCGCGCAGTTCGGCCGGGCTGATCTCGCGCACCCGCACGCCCCGGTTGGGCTCGGCGTCGAGCAGCCCGAGCGACTGCAGCGAGCGCAGCGCCTCGCGCACCGGCGCCTGGCTGACGTTCAACTCGGCGGCCAGGCGCCGTTCCACGATCCGGTCGCCGGGCTGCCAGCGCCCGTTCAGCAGGCCCTCCAGCAGTAGTCCGCGCACCTGCTCGCCGAGCGGCACCCGGGACAGCGGGTCGGCGTCCCCGGTAGGCGGCGGAGGGCTCGGGCGGGTCATGCGGGCTCCTTGATCGTGGTTCATGACGCGTGGTTCATGACGCGTGGCGGTGCGGGGCCGGCGCCGCCGCCCGGTCAGGCCAGGCCCAACTCGTCGCCCACGCGAGGGGCGAGGAAGCGGGCGACGTCCGCCTCCCCGACCTCGGCGAGCGTCGCCGGGGACCAGCGCGGGGTGCGGTCCTTGTCGATCACCTGGGCGCGGATGCCCTCGACCAGGTCATGCCCGCCCAGCGCGGCGCAGGAGACGCGGTACTCCTGGTCGAGCACGGCCTCCAGGGAGGGGAGCGTGCGGGCCCGGCGCAGCGCGGCGAGGGTCACCGTGACGGCCGTGGGGGAGTTGCCGAGGACCAGCTCCGCGGCCTCCTTCGCCTCCGCCACACCGGAGTTCAGCAGTCGTTCGACGATCTCCGCGACGCTGTCGGCCGCGTAGCAGGCGTCGATCCAGCCGCGCTGCTCCGCGAGCGGGGCCCCCGGCGCGGGCTCGGCGTGCGCGGCGACGACGGCGGCCGGGTCGGGGCTCTCGGCCAGGGCGTCGAGCAGCGCCGCGATCCGCGCCGAGGGGACGAAGTGGTCCGCGAACCCGCACAGCAGCGCGTCACCGGGGCCCATCGAGGCCGAGGTGAGGCCGAGGTGGGTGCCCAACTCGCCCGGGGCGAGCGCGAGCAGCCGACTGCCGCCGACGTCCGGGACCAGCCCGATCCGGGTCTCGGGCATGGCGACGGTGGAACGTTCGGTGACGATCCGGACCGCGCCGTGGGCGGACAGGCCGATGCCGCCGCCCATGGTGATGCCGTCCATCACCGCGACGTACGGCTTCGGGTAGTGGGCGATCAGCGCGTTCAGCCGGTACTCGTCGCGGAAGAAGGCCCGGGTGCCGGCCCCGCCGGCCTTGACGTCGTCGTGCAGTGCGCGGAGGTCGGCCCCGGCGCAGAGGCCGCGCTCGCCGGCGCCGGTCAGGACGACGGTGCGCACCCGGTCGTCCGCGGCCCACTCGGCCAGCGTCGCGTGGACGGTGGTGATCATGCCGTGGGTCGCCGAGTTGAGCGCCCGCGGTCGGTTCAGCACGATCCGTCCGACCCCGCTGTCCAGGGAGACCTGGACCTCCGCCACCTCTGCGCTCATCGGGTCTGTTCCCGTCGTTCGGTCGTTCCTCGGTCTTGACGACTCCTGTCGTCCACCGTACCGGGGCGGCGCGGAGCCGTGATCACCCGGCGGGCGGCGGGCCGTCCTCGCGGCCCGCCGGCCGGCCGCCCGGGCCCGGTTCGGGGCCCTACGGCCAGGCGCGCAGGGCGAGTTCGGCGGTCCGGGCCAGGTCGGCGGCGGTGGCGCCGTCCCGGGCCTGTTGCGACATGCCCTGGATGACCGTGCCGAAGTAGCCGGCCAGCGCGTGCGGGTCGGCGTCGGGCGGGAGTTCGCCGTCCGCCCGGGCCGTGCGCAGCCTGGTCTCGAAGGCGTGGAGGTTGCGGTTGCGCAGGTCGCGCAGGTGGGCCTGGACCTCGGCGTCCTGCGGGGAGACGTTGGTGGCGGCGCTGATCACCAGGCAGCCGGCCGGGTGGGAGGGGTCGGGGTAGATGGCCGCCGCCTCGCGCAGGATCCGGGCGAAGGCCGCGTACGCGGTGGTCTCCTCCTGTAGGGCGGCCTCCGCGAACGCGCCGACGGGGGAGTGCCCGTAGTGGCGGACGACCTCCTCGAAGAGCGAGCGCTTGTCGCCGAACGCGGCGTAGAGGCTGCCGGGCCGGATGCCCATGGCGGTGGTCAGGTCGGTGACGGAGGTGGCCTCGTAGCCGCGCTCCCAGAACAGCCGGGTCGCCGCCGTCAGCGCCACGCCCCGGTCGAAGGTCGGCGGTCGTCCGCGCCGGGGCCGCGTCGGGTTCTCGGTCATGCCGGAATTTTAGAACACCCGCTCAACAAGTGTGTTAGCTTCTTTCTTGAGCGACCACTCAACAAATAGGGTGGGCGAAGCGGGAAGGGGCTCAGTCATGGGCAGGCAGGCACTCAAGGGCAAGACCGCGCTGGTCACCGGGGGCAGCAGGGGGATCGGCCGGGCGATCGCCCGCAGGCTCGGCCGCGACGGCGCCACCGTCGCCGTCGGCTACGCCCGCGATCAGGAGGCGGCGGGTGAGGTCGTCGCGGGCATCCGCGCCGACGGCGGCCGAGCCTTCGCGCTGCACGCCGAACTCGGCCGGCACGGGGACGCGGCCGCGCTGTGGGAGGCGTTCGATGCCGGGATCGGCGCGCACGCGCCCGACGGCGGCGTCGACATCATCGTGAACAACGCCGGGATCGGGCGCAGTGCCGACCTCGCCGCGCTCACCGAGGAGGGCTTCGACGAGGTCTTCGCCGTCAACGTCCGTGCGCCGTTCTTCGTCGTCCAGCACGGACTGCACCGGCTGCGCGACGGCGGCCGGATCATCAACGTCTCCAGCGGCGCGGCCCGCCTCGCCATGCCGGAGATCATCGCTTACGGGGCGACCAAGGGGGCGCTCGACACCTTCACCCTCAACCTCGCCAAGCAGCTCGGCCCGCGCGGGATCACCGCCAACTCGGTCGCGCCGGGTGTCGTCGACACCGACGTCAACGCCGGCTGGCTGCGCGGCAATGCGGAGGCGGAGGCCCATGCGGCCTCGCTCGCGGCCCTCGGCCGGGTCGGGCAGCCGGAGGACGTCGCGGACATCGTCGCCTTCCTCGCCTCCGATGACGCTCGCTGGGTCACCGGCCGGGTCATCGACGCCACCGGTGGGGCGGGCCTGTAGGCGCGGTGGGTCCGGTGCGCGGGGGGAGTTCGAGGAGGGGGCGGGGGTAACAGATAACAGCTGACAGATGATGAAATCTGTCAGCTGTTATCTGTCATCTGTTCGCCGTCAGTTGTGGGCCAGCGGCTGTGGACCGGCTACGGCTGGACCCGCCCCGTCACCTCGCCGAACCCGATGACGGCGCCGTCCGCCCCCGGCGCGGTGGCCGTGATGGTGACCTCGTCGCCGTCCTCCAGGAACGTCCGGGTGGTGCCGTCCGGGAGCTTCAGCGGCTCCTCGCCGTTCCACGTCAGCTCGATCAGCGCGCCGCGGGTCTCCGGCTCCGGCCCGCTGACGGTGCCCGAGGCGAACAGGTCGCCGGTGCGCAGCGAGGCGCCGTTGACCGTCATGTGGGTGAGCTGCTGCTGTGCCGTCCAGTACATCGAGGCGAACGGCGGCCGGGACACCAGGTGCCCGTTCAGCCGGACTTCCAGCGCCAGGTCCAGTCCCCACGGTTCGCCGCCGCGGTCGTCCAGGTACGCCAGCGGCTCGACGTCGCGCTCGGGCGGCGCGACCCGGGCGTGCTGCAGGGCGTCCAGCGGGACGATCCACGGGGAGACGGAGGTGGTGAAGGACTTGCCGAGGAACGGGCCGAGCGGCACGTACTCCCAGGCCTGGATGTCGCGCGCGGACCAGTCGTTGACCAGGCAGACGCCGAACACGTGCTCGCGGAAGTCGTCCAGGACGACCGGTCGGCCCAGCTCGGACGGGGTGCCGACGACGAAGCCGACCTCCGCCTCGATGTCCAGCCGCCGGGTCGGCCCGAACGACGGCGCCGGGTCGGCGGGCGCCTTGCGCTGCCCGTGGGGCCGCACCACCGGGGTGCCGGAGACGACCACCGTGCCGGCCCGCCCGTGGTAACCGATGGGCAGGTGCTTCCAGTTGGGGGTGAGCGGCTCCGAGCCCGGGCGGAAGATCCGGCCCAGGTTGGTGGCGTGGTGCTCGGAGGCGTAGAAGTCGACGTAGTCGGCGACCTCGAACGGCAGGTGCAGCTGGACCTCGCCCGCCGGCAGCAGCGCAGGCGACAGCGCCTCGCGGTAGGACTCGTCCGTCAGCCACCGCGTGAGGTCGGCCCGGACCTGCGTCCAGGTCGAACGCCCCGCCGCCAGCAGCGGGTTGAGCGAGTCCGCGGCCAGCAGCACGGACGGCGCCCCGGCCGCCCGGGCGGCCGCCGCGGCGTCCAGCACGAAGTCCCCGACGCGCACGCCGATCCGGCGCCGGCCGGGCTGGTCGGCGGCGGTGAACACGCCGTACGGCAGGTTGTGCACGCCGAACGGCGAGTCCTGGGCGCTGGCGAGCCAGCTGCGGGGGGTGGTGCTCAACGGTCCTCCTGGGGCTGTGACGTGGACGACAGCAGGCCGAGCGCGGCCAGGTCGTCCAGGGGCTCGGCGATGCTGCACGTGCCGAACGCGGTGAACGAGTTCCGGATCACCGTGACCTGACGATCGGTCAGCGCTTGGACGGCCTTGGCCAGCACCGCGCCGTCGCGTTCCGCCAGCACCGCCGCTGCTGCGGCCCGGTCGGTCTCCTGCGCGGCCAGCAGCACGTTGAGGAAGCCGTGGTGCTCGAAGCCGGTGGTCGGGTCGGTGTGCCGGACGGCGTTGTGCAGTCCGGCGGTGCACTTGTACGGCAGTCCGCGCAGCGCGCAGCCGGTGAGGAAGGCGGCCAGCTCCTCCTCGTCCGGGAACGCCTCGGCCACCACCCCGCCGGTGCGGAACTTCGCCCGGTAGGGGCTGTCGACGAGCACGTCCAGCACTTCGCCCAGGCCGTCGCCGCGCAGGAGTTCGCGCGGCAGCTCGATGGCGGCCGGGACGTCCGGCGGCAGCAGCCGGTCCAGGGCGGCGACCGCCTCGGCGGCGTCCCGGACGGCGAGTTCGACGCCGGCCACCTCGAAGGGCGCGGCGGCGGCGAGCGCCGGGCCGAGTTCGGCACTGCCCCCCGGCAGTACGAGCCCGACCCCGAGCGGCGCACCGCCCGCCACCGCCGCGGCCAACTCGCCCAGCCGGCCGGCCCCGCACAGGAGCGGGCCGACCGCCTCGGCGTACCAGGCCGCGCGGTGCCCGCGGTGCGCGGGCACCGCCTCGGCGACCGGCAGGTTCCCCGGGGGGAACACCGCGGCGTCGTCGAAGAGCCCGTGGAACAGCTCGGGGATCGCCCCGGTGGCCGGTGAGTCGGGCGCGGCGGACGAGGCGGCGCTCATCGCCCGGGCCCCCGCCCGGCCCAGGTCCAGGCGTAGTTGCCGTCCTCGCCGGCCCGGCCGCCCTCGCCGAGCTCCAGCGGGCGGAACGTGTCCACCATGACGGCGAGTTCGTCGAAGAACTCGACGCCGATGCTGCGCTCGTACGCGCCGGGCTGCGGCCCGTGGGTGTGCCCGCCGGGGTGCAGCGAGATCGAGCCCTGGCCGATGCCCGAGCCCTTGCGGGCCGCGTAGTCGCCGCCGCAGTAGAACATGACCTCGTCGCTGTCCACGTTGGCGTGGTAGTACGGCACCGGGATCGACAGTGGGTGGTAATCCACCTTGCGGGGAACGAAGTTGCAGATCACGAAGCCGTTGCCCTCGAACACCTGGTGGGCCGGCGGCGGCTGGTGGACCCGGCCGGTGATCGGTTCGAAGTCCCGGATGTTGAAGGTGTACGGGTACAGGCAGCCGTCCCAGCCGACCACGTCGAAGGGGTGGTGCGGCACGGTGTAGCGGGTGCCCGAGACGCCGTTCGGGCCGCGGTGCTTGACCAGCACGTCGACGTCTCCGGCGGCGTCCCCGGTGGCGTCGACGACCAGCGGGCCGACCGGGCCGCGGAAGTCCCGCTCGCAGTACGGCGCGTGCTCCAGCAGCTGCCCGTACTTGGAGAGGTAGCGCTTGACCGGGGTGATGTGGCTGTTCGCCTCGATGCAGTACGCGCGCAGCGGTTCGTCCCCCGTCGGCACCCAGCGGTGGGTGGTGGCGCGCGGGATGATCACGTAGTCGCCCTGGCCGACCTCGATCGAGCCGAAGACCGTCTCGACCGTGCCGGAGCCGGACTCCACGTACACGCACTCGTCACCGAGTCCGTTGCGGTACAGCTCGCTCGGGGCCCCGGCGGCGACGTACGAGATCCGCACGTCGCCGTTGCCGAGGACCAGGCGGCGGCTGCCGACGACGTCCGCGGACTTCCACTCCTGGTCCGCGAACAGCTCGTGCAGCTTGAGGTGGCGGGGGAGCAGGGGGTGGTTGGGCACCGTGGACTGGTCCGGCAGCTCCCACGGCACCGCGTTCACCACGGCCGAGGGGATGCCCCGGTGGTAGAGCAGCGAGGAGTCCGACGAGAACCCCTCCTCGCCCATCAACTCCTCGTAGTACAGCCCGCCTTCGGGTGTGCGGTGCTGGGTGTGCCGCTTGGGCGGGATGCTGCCCAGCTGCCGGTAGTACGCCATCTCCCTGCTCCTCCTCGACCGTGCTCAGCCGACCGTCCTCACGGTACGCCCGACCGTGCTCAGAGTTCCCCAGCACTCACAGGTTGCCGCGGGCGTCCTGCTCGCGCTCGATCGCCTCGAACAGCGCCTTGAAGTTGCCCTTGCCGAAGCCCAGCGAACCGTGCCGCTCGATGAACTCGTAGAAGACGGTGGGGCGGTCGCCGATCGGCTTGGTGAAGATCTGCAGCAGGTAGCCGTCCTCGTCGCGGTCGACCAGGATGCCGCGCGACTTCAGCTCGTTGATGTCCACCCGCACCTTGCCGATCCGGGCGCGCAGCTCCGGGTCGTCGTAGTACGAGTCGGGGGTGTCGAGGAACTCCACGCCGCGCGAGCGCAGCACGTCGACGGTGGTGAGGATGTCGTTGGTGGCGAGCGCCATGTGCTGGCAGCCGGGGCCGGTGTAGAACTCCAGGTACTCGTCGATCTGCGACCGCTTCTTGGCGATGGCCGGCTCGTTGAGCGGGAACTTCACCCGGTGGTTGCCGCTGGCGACGACCTTGGACATCAGGGCGGAGTAGTCGGTGGCGATGTCGTCGCCGACGAACTCGGCCATGTTCACGAAGCCCATGACCCGGTTGTAGAACGACACCCACTCGTCCATCCGGCCCAGCTCGACGTTGCCGACGGCGTGGTCGAGGGCCTGGAACAGGCGCTTGGGCGAGCCCTCCGGGTGCTGGACCTTGCTCTGCGCGGTGATGTACCCCGGCAGGTAGGGGCCGTGGTAGCGGGAGCGGTCGATCAGGGTGTGGCGGGTCTCGCCGTAGGTGGCGATGGCCGCGCGGCGCACGGTGCCGTTCTCGTCGGAGACGTCGTTCGGCTCCTCCAGGACGGTGGCGCCGGTCGCGCGGGCGTGCGCGATGCACTTGTCGACGTCCGGGACCTCCAGGGCCAGGTCGACGACGCCGTCGCCGTGGCGGCGGTGGTGGTCCAGCAGCGGGCTGTCCGGCAGCACCCCGCCCTTGATCACGAAGCGGCAGGAGCCGGAGCGGAGCACGAAGGCCTTGCGGTCACGACGGCCGGTCTCCGGGCCGGAGTAGGCGACCAGCTCCATGCCGAACACGGCCTGGTAGAACTGGGCCGTCTGGGTGGCGTTGCCGACCACGAAGACGACCGCGTCCTGCGCGGTGACGGGGAACGGGTCGGTGGCCGGGTCGTGCTCGACGAGGCCGACGAGGCGGCGCAGCTGGTCGGCGTCGAGGCCGGCCTCGCGCTCCTCGGGGGTCAGCTCAAGGGCGTGGGACTGCGGGGTCATCGGTCGTTCCTCCACTTTTGGCCTCGGCTCTGAGGCGTCCGCTTGAGGCGGCCGCGCCGCGAACGGGTGGGCGGTGCGGCTGGCGGAGAGCTTGCTCCTGTCCGGGTGGCTGGGCAACAGGTCGGGATTTCACTGTTCAATGTGTACAAGCTGATCAGGAAATCCCGCATTCGGCTGCGCAAAATGTGCTGCCGATCGGGACCGGTTCACGGGGCCCGTGACACCGGGTCCTGGGCGGTCCCGAGCGGGGGGAGGTGGCGCAGGAACCAGGCCCCGGCGAGCTCGGCGACCTGGTCCAACGTGCCCGGCTCCTCGAACAGATGGCCCGCACCCGGCACCACCGCCAGTTCGCTCACGCAGTGCAGCCGGGCCCGGGCCCGCCGGTTCAGGTCGATCACGGTGGTGTCCAGGCCGCCGACCACGAGCAGCGTCGGGGCGCTCACCCGGCCCAGGACGTCGGGACCGGCGAGGTCGGGGCGCCCGCCGCGGGAGACCACCGCGCCGACGGCGGGCCCGAGCGCGGCGGCGGTGTGCAGGGCGGCCGCGGCGCCGGTGCTGGCGCCGAACAGGCCGAGCGGCAGGCCGCGGGTCTCCTCCAGCCGGCTCAGCTCCTCGGCGACGGCGGTCAGCCGGTCACCGAGCAGAGCGACGTCGAACACCTTGCGGCGGTCCGGCTCCTCGGCCTCGGTGAGCAGGTCGAACAGCAGCGTGGCCAGCCCGGAGCGGTTCAGGTACCGGGCGACGTGACGGTTGCGCGGGCTGCGCCGGCCGCTGCCGCTGCCGTGCGCGAAGAGCACGATGCCGCTCGGTGCGGCGGGGACGGTCAACCGGCCGGCGAGGCGCACACCGGCGGCGCGCAGGACCAGCTCGCGGTCCACGTCCACCGGCCCCGGCGCGCGCCGCCCGCCCGCGGCCTCGGCGAGCAGCCGCAGGACCTCCTCGTCGCCGGTCTGCGCGAAGTCCCCGTAGAACTCGCCGATCGCGAAGAACGGCGACGGTGTGCCGACGCAGACCAGCTCGTCGGCGACCTCGGACAGGCGCTCCGTCCAGTCCGCCGGGGCCACCGGGACGGCGAGCACCACCCGGGCCGCGCCCCGGGCCCGGACGATCCGGCAGGCGGCCCGGGCGGTGGAGCCGGTGGCGACGCCGTCGTCCACCACGATCACCGTGCGGCCGCGCAGGTCGGTGGGCGGGCGGCCGCCCCGGTAGCGGCGGGCCCGGCGCTCCAACTCGGTGCGCTCGCGCCGCTCCACGGCGGCCAGCTGGTCGTCGCCGACCCCGGCCAGCCGGATGACCTGCTCGTTCAGCACCCGGACGCCGTCCTCGCCGATCGCCCCCATGCCCAGCTCGGGCTGGTAGGGCACGCCGAGCTTGCGGATCACGCAGATGTCCAGCGGCGCGCCGAGCGCGGCCGCCACCTCGGCGGCCACCGGAACCCCGCCCCTGGGCAGCGCCACCACCACGGTGTCGGCGCCGCCCAAGTGGCCCACGCGGGCGGCCAGCCGCCGGCCCGCGTCGGTCCGGTCGGTGAAGTGGGTCCCGGTGCCGTGCATGACGCGCCCTCCGTGTTCCACGGTACGTCCGGGCGGCGTCGGGCGGGGCACCGAGGGGGCGGGGCCCCGGGGGCGTGGGCCGGAGGTGCGGACCGGGGGTTCAGGCCCGTGCCCCCGGTCCGCACCCCCGGGGTCGTTCCACGTTCCGCGCGGCGGCTACGGCCGCATCTCGTACGCGCCCGACAGCTCCTCGACCCGGGCCCACACGGCGGCGGCCCGCTCCGCGTTGGCGGCCGGCCGGCGCACGTTCGCCAGCGCCCAGGCGGCCTGCTCCGGGGTCGTCGAGGCCTTGCCGTGCAGCTCGGTCGCGTGCGCGGAGAAGTCGCGGACCAGCGCGTCGAAGATCTGGTCCAGGACGTCCTCGTCCAGGCCGGTCAGCTCCGCCTGCTCCAGCACCAGCTGGCCGTAGACGATCAGTGCGAACAGCTGGCCGATCTCCAGCAGGAAGTCCAGGTCCGCCTGCTGCTCCTTGCTCGGCGCGTGGCTGAGCAGCAGCTCGCAGAAGCCGTCGGCCTGTTCGCGGAAGCGGGCGACGTTCGGCAGCTGCGTGTGGCGGTCGTACGCGGTGCGCCAGTCGTGGAAACGGATCGCGCCGAGGCCGCGGGCCGCGCCCTGGCGGAACAGGAAGGCGTCATCGGCGGCGTCCAGCCGGGTCGGCACCGGAGCGTAGTCGCTCGGGGCGAACAGGTAGTTGCCCATGAACTTGAGGATCAGCGCCAGGTTGACGTGGACGGTGCCCTCCAGCTTCGGCAGGCCGCGGATGTCCTTCGCCGCCTTGTCGAAGTAGGTGTCCGCCTCGAAGCCCTTGGCGGCGATGACGTCCCACATCAGGTCGATGACCTTCTCGCCCTCGGTGGTGACCTTCATCTTGGTCATCGGGTTGAACAGCAGGTAGCGGCGGTCCTCGGGGGAGGCGGTGCGGAAGTAGTCCACGGCCCGCGCGCTGAACATCTTCATCGCCACCAGACGGGCGTACGCGTCGGTCAACTCCCGTCGCACGTGAGGGAAGTCGGTGACCTTCCGGCCGTACAGCACCCGGTTGTGGGCATGCGTGACGGCCTCGTACATCGCGTGCTCGCAGATGCCGACCGAGGCCGTGCAGAGGTTGAACTTGCCGACGTTGACGGTGTTCAGCGCGGCGTCGAAGGCGGCCTGCCCGGTGTGCAGCACGTCCTCGGCGCGCACCGGGTAGCCCTCCAGCCGGAACTCGCTGACGTACATCTGGGCGTTCACCACGTTCTTGACCAGGTGGTACGCGTCGTGGCGGCTGTCGGCGGCGAAGAAGACGTAGCCCTCGGGGCCCTCGACGTCGGAGCGGCGGCCGAACACCGAGACCAGGCCGGCCACGTTGCCGTTGCCGATGTAGTACTTGGAGCCGGTCGCGGTGAAACCGCCCTCGCCGTCCGGGGTGAGGATCATGTCGGTGGAGTAGATGTCGGCGCCGTGGGTGCGCTCGGAGAGGCCGAACGCCATGACGTGACCCTCCGTCAGGAGCTTTGCGGCGCGGGCCCGGACGGCCTCGTTCTTGCTCTGCCAGACCGGCCCGAGGCCGAGGATGGTGACCTGCCAGGTGTACCAGTAGCCGAGGCCGTAGAAGCCGAGGATCTCGTTCAGCTCGGCGATCCGGGAGGTGTCCCAGCGCTTGCCCGGGTCGGCCGCGGACGGGGTCAGGAACTCCGCGAACAGGCCCTCCTTGGCGGCGAATTCGAGGAAGTCGGCGTACCAGGTGCGGTCGACGTAGGTGTCGATCAGCGCCTTCTTGCCGCGGGACTCGAACCAGTCCACGGTCGCGCGCAGCAGCCGGCGGGTCGGCTCGTCGAACTGCGCGGGGTCGTACGTACGCGGGTTGAAGAGCATCACGGGCTCCCGGGGGTCGAGGGTGAGGGGTGGCGGGTGAGGCGGCGGCGGGTGGTGGCCGGCGGGTGACGGCGAACAGCGGACAGATGGCAACTGACAGATTTCAGATTTCAGCGTTCAGATTCTGTTATCTGTCACCCGTCATCTGTGACCTGTCATCCACGGCGAGGCGGTGCAGGGTGGCGAGCACGTCGTCGAGCCAGGCGAGGGTCATCCGCTCGTACTCGATGCCGCCGCGCAGCACCACGTGCTGGAGCTCCTGCTGGGTGTCGAGCGCGGTGAGGTCGGGGAAGTCGCGCTGCTCGCCGTGCAGGTAGCGGGCGAGCAGGGCGGCGTGGCTCTCGCGGTGCCGTTCGACCTCGGAGATCAGCGCGGCCGGGTCGTCGAAGGCGGCGGCGCGGATCTTGACCGCGAGCTCGTGTCGGACGGACTCCGGCTCGACCGGTTCGCGCAGCCAGCCGGCGAGCACGGCCCGTCCGGCGTCGGCCGCCGAGTAGACCTTCTTGTCCGGTCGGCCGTCCTGGGCGACCTCTTCGGCGGCGACCCAGCCGTCGGCCTCCATCCGCCGCAGCACCTTGTAGATCTGCTGGTGGGTGGCGGTCCAGAAGCGCCCGATGGAGCGGTCGAAGCGCCGGGCCAGTTCGTAGCCCGAGCCCGGCTGCTCCAGCAGTGAGACGAGGATCGCGTGCTCCAGTGCCATGTCCGGCATCCTGCTATGCAACGAATTGCATAGGCAATGGGGGGCCGGAGTGGTGAGACGCAGGTCACCGCCGTGATCGGATGGTTGTCGAGCATTTACGGCCAAAAGGCGCAAATCATCGGAGAAGCGCCAGAATGGGTACGGGGCAAGAGCCCTCCATGTTCCGAACCATAGGAGGTGGTATCGGTGTCTACCCAGATTCCGATGGGCATGGAGCATCACCCGGACATCGTCGAACTACGGGAGCACTACGAGCGGATCACCTCGACCCCGCGCGCCCAGGCCACGGAGGCCCTGGCCGTGCTGGCGGGCCTCTTCCTGGCGGCATCGCCATGGATCGTCGGCTTCACCGCCTTCAACACGCTGACCGTGACCTGCCTGATCGTCGGCCTGGCCTACTGCGTGCTGATGGCGGGATACGGGTCGGCCTACGAGCGCACCCACGCGAGGGCCTGGGCGGCCACCGTGCTCGGCGCGTGGACGATCGTCTCTCCCTGGCTCGTCTCCGGATCGGCCGCGCAGGGCAGGAACATCGTCACCTGCGTCATCGTCGGTGCCGTGATGTTCCTGCTCGGTCTCGCGGCGATCTCGATGGCCACGATCACGGCGAACGGAGCAGCGATGCGGCTCGGCCGCGCCGGCCGCGCCAAGGGCTGACGTCACTGACAGCCCGCGTCCGGGGCGTGGAGGGCCGAACCGTCCTCCGCGCCCCGGCGCACGTCGTCAGGGAGCCGCGGCCGTCACGGGCGGGTCGGTGGCCGTCACGGGCGGGTCATCCGCAGGACGTCGAGGGCTTCGTCGAGCTGCTCACGGGTGAGCTTGCCCTGTTCCACGTAGCCGTGCTCCAGCACGACCTGTCGGATCGTCTTCCGCTCGGCCAGCGCCCGCTTGGCGACCTTCGCCGCCTCCTCGTACCCGAGGTAGCGGTTCAGCGGGGTGACCACCGAGGGGGAGGACTCCGCGTACTCCCGGGCCCGTTCGACGTTGGCGGTGATGCCGTCCACCGTCCGGTCCGCCAGCAGGCGGGCGCTGTTGGCGAGCAGCCGCACCGACTCCAGCACGTTGCGGGCGAGTACCGGGAGCATCACGTTCAGCTCGAAGTTGCCGCTCGCGCCGGCCAGGGTGACCGTCGCGTCGTTGCCGACCACCTGGGCGGCGACCATCAGCACCACCTCGGGGAGCACCGGGTTCACCTTGCCCGGCATGATCGACGAACCGGGTTGCAGGTCCGGCAGGTTGATCTCGCCGAGGCCGGTGCGCGGGCCCGAGCCCATCCACCGCAGGTCATTCGCGATCTTCGTGAATCCGACGGCCACCGTGCGCAGTTGCCCGCTCAGCTCGACCAGGGAGTCGCGGGCGCCCTGCGCCTCGAAGTGGTCCCGCGCCTCGGTGAGCGGCAGGCCGGTGGTGCGGGCGACCTCCTCGATCACCGCCGCCGGGAAGCCCGGCGGGGTGTTGATCCCGGTGCCCACCGCCGTGCCGCCGAGGGGCAGTTCGGCGACCCTGGGGAGCGTCGCCAGCAGCCGCTCCCGCCCGTGCCGGACCTGGGCGGCGTAGCCGCCGAACTCCTGGCCGAGGGTGACCGGCGTGGCGTCCATCAGGTGCGTCCGGCCCGACTTGACCACCTGCGCGAACTCGGCGGCCTTGCGCTCCAGCGCCTCCGCCAGGTGCTCCAGCGCCGGGATCAGGTCGTGCGTGACGGCGGCGGTGGCGGCGATGTGGATCGAGGACGGGAAGACGTCGTTGGACGACTGGCTGGCGTTCACGTGGTCGTTCGGGTGGACCGGGCGGCCCAGCCGCTCGGCGGCCAGGGTGGCGATCACCTCGTTGGCGTTCATGTTGGACGAGGTGCCCGAACCGGTCTGGAACACGTCCACCGGGAACTCGTCGTCCCACCGCCCTTCGGCGACCTCCTCGGCCGCCGCCGCGATCGCCGCCGCCGTGTCCTCGTCCAGGACGCCGAGGCGGGCGTTCACCCGGGCCGCTGCGGCCTTGATCCCGGCCAGCGCGGCGATGTGCGCGCGCTCCAGCCGCTGGCCGGACACCGGGAAGTTCTCCACCGCCCGCTGCGTCTGCGCCTGCCACTTCGCGGCGGCCGGCACCCGGACCTCGCCCATCGAGTCGTGCTCGACGCGGTACTCCCGCTGGTTCTCCTGCTCGTCACCCATCACGCGCTGCACCTCCTGAACGGGCCGGTGGTCCGGCCCCGAGCGGTCTCCGATCACCACAGCCGCGCGTGGGCCCCGGGTATTTCCGCCCGGCCGCATCCGGTTGTCGCAGCCCGGCCACGCTCGCCGTTCCGGCCCGGTCGCGTCCACGGTGACGGTCGGGCCGCGTCCGCCGGGCCGCCTCCGTCGTTACCGCCGGGGCAGCTCGGCGCGGACGAGTTCGCCCGGCGCGGTGCCGGCCTGGGCGATCAGGGCGCCGCCCGGCGCCCAGAAGCCGGAGCCGCCCGAGGTCTGCGGCTGCTCGCCGCTCGCCCCGGCGGAAGTGGCCAGCACGGCCCACACCCCGTGGGCGGCGGCGCGGTCGCGGAGGTGCCCGTCGCGGCGGGCGGCCTGCGCGGGCCCCGCGCCGTACAGGGTGGAGGCGACATAGGCGTCGATGCCGAGCGCGGCGGTCTCCTCGGCGTGCGTGGGATCGGCGGCGTCGGCGCAGATCGCGAGGCCGAACCGCAGGCCGTCCAGCTCCAGGACGGCGGGCCCGTCGCCGGGGGTGAACCGGTCGTCCTCGGCGCCGTGCAGCCGCGTCTTCCGGCACACGACGACGGCGCCTTCGCCGGTGACGGCCAGGGTGGCGATGGACTCGCCCCCGCCGGGCTCGGTGACCGGCGCGCCGACCAGGGCGGTCGTGCCGGTCGCGGCGCAGGCGGCGACCAGCGGGGCGAGGCGCGGATCGGCCGGGCCGAGCGCGGGCGCGGCCAGGTCGTACCCGGTCAGGGACAGCTCGGGGAACACCACCAGGCGCGCGGCGGCCTCCCGTACCGCCTGCGCGTGCCGTTCGACGTTCACGGCCACGGTGTCCGGGCGGCCGGCGTCGGCGCAGGCGGGCTGGGCGACGGCCACGGTGACGGTGGCGGCGGCGATCAGGGGTGCGGGCATGGCGGTGCCTCCGGGCGCGAGGTGGAAAAGATCAACGTATGCGCAGGTCCGGGCGGTGGACAAGGGTTTCGCGTGGCAGCCGGGAGGGAGGCGGCCGGGGCGGACGCACGTACCGCTCTGCGCTGTGCCGGGAGCGGGCGCCGGCCCGGGGCATGATCACCCGAATGGATGAATAGCTGCGTGGAGTGCTTCAAACTGCCGTACGCCACTTCGTACGCTCCTGCCTGGGCCGGATTCACACCGGCCCCACCCTGATCGCCGCTGCTCGGCATCATCGCCGTGCGGCATCACCGCCGCTCGGCGCGGGTGACCGGCTAGTGGGGGCGGACTCATGACGACGACAGGGCGGGGCATGGCCGGGGGCACGGAAGACCGCAGGGGGACCGACCCGGGGGTGGAGTCGAGGACGGCCCCGGGCGCGGCTCCGCAGACGGGCCACGGGAAGCGCCGTGGAAACGCCAGGGGCGGCGGGCTCACCAGGCGGCAGATGCTCGGCGCCTCGGCCGCCCTGGGCGGCGCGGCCTGGCTGCTGCGCGGCACCATCGGCCCGGACAGCGCCGAGGCGGCCACCCCGGTGCCGCCCGGCCTGCCCGCCGGCACCGAGCTGTACCAGCGGGTCTTCCAGAACTGGTCCGGCGAGATCCGCACCGACCAGCTGTGGACCTGCGCGCCCCGCACACCGGAGGAGGTACCGGCGCTCGCCGACTGGGCGCACGCCAACGGCTGGCGCCTGCGCGCCACCGGCTACCGGCACACCTGGGCGCCGCTCACCGTCGCCAACGGGACCCCGGACAGCGCCCGCGTCCTGCTCGTGGACACCAGCCGCCACCTCACCGCGATGACCGCCGACTCGCCGACCACCGTCCGGGTCCAGACCGGCGCCACCATGGAGGACCTGCTCGCCCACCTGGCCGACCGGGGCCTCGGTCTGACCGCGTGCCCGGCACCCGGCGAACTGACCGTCGGCGGGGTGCTCGCCATCGGTGGCCACGGCACCGCCGTACCCGCCGCCCACGAACTCCGGCCGGAGGGGCACGGCTTCGGCTCGGTCAGCAACCAGGTCGTCCGGCTCACCGCCGTCGTCCTCGACCCGGCCACCGGCCGCTACACGCTGCGCACCTTCGAGCGCGCCGAGGCCGACAGCGCCGCCTTCCTCGTGCACCTGGGCCGCGCCTTCCTCACCGAAGTCGTGCTGCGGGCCGGCGCGGACCGGCCGCTGCGCTGCGTCAGCCGTCTCGACATCCCGGCCGCCGAACTGTTCGCCCGCCCCGGCACCGGAGGCGGCGGCGGTGGGCTCCTGGGTGGCCTGCTCGGCGGTGGCGGCCCGCGCACCCTCGCCGACTTCGTCGAGCGCGACGGTCGGGTCGAGGCGATCTGGTTCGCCTACACCGAGTACCCCTGGCTGAAGACCTGGAGCGTCGCCCCGGCCAAACCGCTGGGCTCCCTGCCCGTCGACCAGCCCTACAACTACCCCTTCTCGGACAGCATTCCGGAACCGGTCGCCCGGCTCGCCGGCCAGATCGTCGCCGGCGCCTGGGGATCGGCCCCGCTGTTCGGCCAACTCCAGTACCTGATCGCCAAGGTGGCGCTCACCGGCGACCTCACGGACGTCCTCCTCTCCGGCGGGCTGCTCCGCGACCTGCTCAGCGGCGACCTGATCACCCACCTGCTCGCCGGCGGCCTGCGCTCCGACCTCTGGGGCCCGTCGCGCAGCCTGCTGCAGTACGTCCGGCCCACCACCCTGCGGGTCACCGCCAACGGCTACGCGGTCCTCGCCAAGCGTGCCGACATCCAGTGGGTGGTCAGCGAATTCGCCGCCTACTACCGGAAGTTGCTCGCCGACTACCGGGCCCGAGGGGAGTTCCCGGTGAACGGCGCGGTGGAGATCCGGGTCACCGGCGTGGACGACCCGACCTCCTCCGGCGTCCCCGGCGCGCGGCCGCCGCTGCTGTCCGCGCTGCGTCCTCGGGCGGACCGTCCGGAGTGGGACACCGCGGTCTGGCTCGACGTCCTGGCCTTCCCCGGTACCCCGGGGCTGGAACGCTTCGCCCGCGACCTGGAGCAGTGGCTGCTGCACACCTTCGACGGCACCCGGGCGGGCCTGCGGGTCGAGTGGTCCAAGGGTTGGGCGTACACCGCCGAAGCGGCCTGGTCCGACCCGGACCTGATCGGTCGGGTCATCCCCGCGAGCCTGCGCGACGGCGGCGGGCCGGGCTGGGATGAGGCGGTCGCCGTCCTGGACCGGCACGACCCGCACCGGGTGTTCGGAAACCCCTTCCTGGACGGGCTGTTGAAGTAGTGGAGCACATCTGACGAGCCGTCAGATGTGTTCCATGACGATCACCGCGAGGGTGTCCGGCGCCAGCGCGCGGAAGACGTGCGGGGCGTCGCCCGGGTAGCTCACGTAGTCGCCCGGGCCCAGCTCGACCGGGGCCTCCGTCGGCCCGGCCAGCGCCCGGCCCGAGCCGACCAGCACGTGCTCGACGGTGCCGGGCATGTGCGGGTCGGAGGCCCGGGTCTCGCCCGGCTGCGCCTCGATCCGGTAGATGTCGCGCCGGGCGTTCGGCGGGCAGGAGGACAACACGGTCGCCGCGTAGTCGGCGCGCTCGGAGTGGGTCACCGGGCCCTCGCCGGCCCGGATCACCTTGACCGCCGGGCGCGGGGGGTCGACCAGGCGGCTGAATGGCACGTTCAGTGCGACGGCGAGGGCCCAGAGCGTCTCCACGCTCGGGTTGCCCGCGCCCGACTCCAGCTGGGAGAGCGTCGACTTGGCGATGCCCGCGCGCCGGGCCAGCTCCGCCATCGACAGCCCGCCGCGTTCGCGCTCGCGCCGGATGGAGACGGAGATCAGGCCGATCAGGTCCGCGCCGGAACCCGCGCTCGGGGTGGTCCGGTCACTCATGCTTGCCACTCACGCTCTCCTGGCTCCTTCTCCGGCTCCCGTGCGGCTGGTGCCGTTCATGCTGCCACTCGTGAGGGCGGCTGTCCGCATCCGCCTGCCGTTCGCCCTGTCGGTCCAATCGTTCGCCTTGACGAACGGCGGGCGTTGGGTTCAGGCTGTTGGACATGCGTTCGCCACTCCGAACACTGGAGCGTGCCACCCTTCGGGACATCGCTCTCGTCTGCCTCGCCGACGCGCTCGTCGGCGCCTCCTTCGGTGCGATCAGCGCCTCCGGCGGCCTGCCCCTGTGGGTGCCGGTCGCGCTCTCCGTCCTCGTCTTCGCGGGCGGCTCCCAGTTCGCGGCGGTCGGCGTGGTGCTGTCCGGCGGCGGTGCGCTCGCCGCCGTCGCCACCGGACTGGTGCTCAACGCCCGGCTGCTGCCCTTCGGCTTCGCCGTGGCCGACGTGCTCGACGGCCCGTGGTGGCGGCGGGTGTTCGGCGCGCAGCTGATCACCGACGAGACCGCCGCGTTCGTCCTGCGGCAGGACGACGGGCGACGGCGACGGGCCGCTTTCTGGCTCTGCGGACTGGCGTTGTTCGTGGTGTGGAACGTCTCGGTGGTCCTCGGGGCCCTGGCCGGCGGGCTGATCGGGGACACGGACGCGCTGGGCCTCGACGCGGCCTTCCCCGCCGTGCTGCTCGCGCTCGTGCTGCCCTCGCTCGCGGACCGCCGCGTCCGTACCGCCGCCGTGGCAGGCGCCGTCGTCGCGGTCGCGGCCACGCCGTTCGTCCCGGCGGGGCTGCCCGTCCTGCTCGCCCTCGTCGGGCTGTTGTTCGCCGGGCGGCCCGGAACGCGCGAGGGTCGCGAGGGCCGTGACGGTCGTGAGGTGCGGGAGGGTCGTGAGGTGCGGGAGCCGCAGAACTCGCAGAACTCGCAGAACTCGCAGAACTCGCGGGAGTCGCGGGAGTCGCGGAAGGGGGCGTCGGTCGAGGAGCCGGGCGTCCCGGTGATCGAGCGGGAGGAAGCCCGATGATGCCGTTGTACGCCGTGCTGCTGCTGGCCGTCGGGACGTACGCCTTCCGCCTCGCCGGGCCGCTCCTCGGCCACCGGCTCGCCCTCTCGGAGCGCGTGCGGCACCTGCTCGCCGTCGCCGCGGCCGTACTGCTGGTCGCCCTGGTCGCCACCGGCGCCCTCACTCAGGGCCAGGGCTTCGCCGGTTGGGCCCGCCCGGCGGGCGTCCTGGTCGCCGGTGTGCTCGCGCTGCGGCGGGCGCCGTTTCCGGCGGTGGTGGTCGCGGGCGCGGCGGCGACGGCGCTGCTGCGGCTGTGCGGGGTGGGGTGAAGGGCGGTCCGTCAGCCGCCCAGCGCCTTGAAGAAGATCGTCGTCGGGTGCGCGCGCCCCGAGGGGTCGGTCGCGTAGTCCGGCACCGAACCGACCCGCGTCCACCCGGCCGCCTCGTACAGCCGCTCGGCCGGGCTGTCCGTCTCGGTGTCCAGCACCAGCAGCCGAAGCCCCAGCTCGGCCGCCCGCTCCTCCAGCACCGCCAGCAGCCGCCCGGCCAGCCGCTGCCCCCGGTCCGCCGGGTGCACCATCAGCTTGGCGACCTCGCCCCGGTGCCGCCCGTTCGCGGGCACCGCCGGGCGCAGCTGGATCGTCCCGGCGAGCCGCCCGTCGGCCTCCGCCCGGACCGTCCACAGCAGCAGCCGCTCCGCCGCGACCTCCGGGGCGATCGCCCGCCACCACGCGACGGCCTCGGCCCGCCCCAGCGGTGCGAGGAAGCCGAGCGACCCGCCATCGTGGACGGTGTCGACCAGCAGCCCGGCCAGTTCCTCCGCCGCGCCGTCCAACTCCTCCGCCGTCACCTGACCGACCGCGTACGCCTCGCCCGCCATGTCGTCTTCCTCACTCGCTCGCGCCCGCCCACCGTCCGGGCGGTTGCGCCATACTCGCCGGTACCGCGCCGAGACCGGGATCCCGTCGATATCCCGCCGACACTACAAGGAGCTTCGATGACGAAGCCGACCCGGATCGACCCGTCCGACCTGCTCGCCGTCGGCGACCTGCTCTCCGACGAGGAGCGGCTGATCCGTGACACCGTCCGGAGGTTCACCGAGGAGCGGATCCGCCCGCACATCGGCGACTGGTTCGAGCGCGGCGTCTTCCCGGCCCGCGAACTCGCCCCCGAACTCGGCGCCCTCGGCGTGCTCGGCATGCACCTCGACGGCTACGGCTGCGCGGGCGCCGGCGCGGTGGCGTACGGGGTCGCCTGCATGGAGCTGGAGGCGGCCGACTCCGGGCTGCGCAGCTTCGTCTCGGTGCAGGGCTCGCTCGCGATGCGCTCGATCCACGCCTTCGGTTCCGAGGAGCAGAAGCAGCGTTGGCTGCCCGGCATGGCCGCGGGTGAGCTGATCGGCTGCTTCGCCCTCACCGAGCCGGACTTCGGCTCCGACCCGGCGAACATGCGGACCCGCGCGGTGCGCAAGGGCGGCGACTGGGTGCTCTCCGGCAGCAAGATGTGGATCACCAACGGCAGCATCGCCGACGTCGCCGTCGTCTGGGCGCAGACCGAGGAGGGCGTGCGTGGCTTCCTGGTCGAGCGCGGAGCGCGCGGCCTGACCGCCACCGACGTGCACGGCAAGCTCTCCCTGCGCGCCTCCGTCACGAGCGAACTCGCCTTCGACGAGGTGGTCCTGCCCGCCGACGCCGTCCTGCCGGGCGTCACAGGCCTGCGCGGACCGCTCTCCTCCCTCAACGAGGCCCGCTACGGCATCCTCTGGGGCACCGTCGGCGCCGCCCGCGACTGTTACACCGCCGCCCTCGACTACGCGAAGAGCCGGATCCAGTTCGGCCGCCCGATCGCCGGATTCCAGCTCACCCAGCACAAGCTCGTCGAGATGATGCTGGAGGTGGAGAAGGCCTACCTGGTCGCCCTGCGGATCGGCCGGCTCAAGGAGGAGGGCGCGGCCCGCCCGCCGCACGTCAGCTTCGGCAAGCTCAACAACGTCCGCACGGCGCTGGAGATCGCCCGCAGCGCCCGGACCGTCCTCGGGGCCAACGGCATCACCACCGAGTACCCGGTGCTGCGGCACGCCAACAACCTGGAGTCGGTGCTCACCTACGAGGGCACCAGCGAGATCCACACCCTGATCCTGGGCGAGGCCATCACCGGCGAGTCCGCCTACCACTGACGGGCCGTCCACCTCGGGAATTCCGGTGGCCGGGGCCGTCGCGGCCCGGCTACCGTGCCCACCGTGAACAGCAAGCCCACCACGCCCGGCACCGCCCCGACCACCACCCTCTGGCGCCCCACCGGCCCCGAGGAACTGGCCCTGGTCGAGGCGTCCGGCCGGCGCGCCTGGCCGCCCCGGCTGCCCGAGCAGCCGATCTTCTACCCCGTCCTCAACGAGGACTACGCGATCCGCATCGCCCGCGACTGGAACGTCCCCGCCTCCGGCGTCGGCTACGTCACCCGCTTCGAGGTCGACACCGCCTTCCTCGCCCGCTATCCGGTGCAGCGGGCGGGCGGCCGTACGATCCTCGAACTCTGGGTCCCGGCCGAGGAGTTGCCGGAGTTCAACCGGAACATCGTCGGCCGCATCGAGGTCGTCCACGAGTTCCGCCCCCAGCCGTGACGCGCCCCGCCGCGCCGGGCCCGGGTGAGGTGCGCCCGGGCGGGGCGCCCGCAACCGTGCCCCACTCGGCAGCGACGGCGCGCGAGGTGCGCTCGGACCACGTGCTGCTCAGCTCCGCCCAGCGGACCAGCACCACCGCGCTGCTCACCCAGGCCGCCGCCCGGCGCGGCCTCGACACCGCCGTCCTGAACGGCCCGGCCACGGTCGAGCGCCTCGCGGGGCGGCCCGTCCACTGGTACGGCGGCCCGCTCTCTGCGGCCCGGATCGCCGGACCGCTCGGCCTCGCCCTGCTCGAACCCGACGACGACTGGCTCACCCGCCTGCCCGAGGAGTTCACCCGGCGCCGGATCGAGCTCACCACCCTCGCCGAGGCGTGGACGCTGCGCCGCCCGGCGTTCGTCAAGCCACCCGCCGACAAGTCGCTCCCGCCCGCGGTCTACCCGGACGGCACCCGCCTGCCGCGCACCGGCGACCGGATCGGCCCCGACACGCCCGTCCTGGTCAGCGAGCCGGTGACCTTCGCCGCCGAGTACCGGCTGTTCGTCCGCGACGGCGAGGTGCTCACCGGTAGCCGCTACGCCCGCTTCGGCCGGCTCGACCCGGCGCCGCTGACCGCCGAGGCCGGCGCCTTCGCCCGGCTCCTGCTCGCGGCAGTCGGCGACACCCTGCCCAGCGCCGTCGCCCTGGACGTCGGCCCGATCGCGGACCCCTACGACCCGGTCGAGCACTGGGCCGTCGTCGAGGCGAACCTGCCGTGGTTCGCGCACTGCTACGCCGCCGACCCGGACCGCGTCCTGGACGTCGTGCTGCGCGCCGCCGGACCGGTCTCCCAACTCGGCCGGGCCGACCGCCGGTTCGTCCGTACGGCCGCCTGACACCCGGCGGACACCCCGCGTTCGGCGGGTGGATGCCGGACGGTACGGCGCGCGGTGGAGCATGGCGCGGTCGGCGGCGCCCTCGGCGGGCGCGGCCGGGTGTGCACGACCGAAAGGAACCCCCCGCCATGTCCGCTGCCCAGTGGCCCCGCCCCCGGGTGCTCGTCGTCGGGATCGACGGCGTCCGCCACGACTACCTGGAGCACGTGCCGATGCCGCGCCTCCAGGAGCTCGCCGAGGCCGGGTTCCTGGTGCCGGTGACCGTGGCGGACACCACGCCCACCATGTCCGGGCCGTGCTGGGCCACCATCGTCACCGGCGTCGAGCCCGCCAAGCACGGTGTCTGGGGCAACCACCTCGGCGGCAACCGGCTCGACGTGTTCCCCGACTTCGCCACCCGGCTCGCCCGCGGCGACCGCCGCCGCACCTTCGTCGCGGCGGGCTGGGACCCGCTGATGATCAACGAGTCCGGCGGCCCGCTGTTCCGCGCCCCCGGCCGGCTCTCGTACATCGCCCCGGCCGAGGACACCCCCGAAGCCTGGGAGGCCGTCGACGAGGAGGTCACCCGCGAGGCCGTCCACGTCCTGGGCACCGCCGACCCGGAGGCCTCCTTCGTCTACCTCGGCGCCGTCGACGAGACCGCCCACTTCCTCGGCTGCGGCGACGAGTACCGGGCGGCCATGCGCACCGCCGACGAACGCCTCGGCCGACTGCTCGACGCCGTCCGCGGCCGCGCCGACCACGCCGACGAGCAGTGGACCGTCATCGTCGTCACCGACCACGGCCACGTCGACGCCGGCGGCCACGGCGGCCGCACCGTCGAGGAGCGCACGGCCTGGGTCGCCTGCGCCGGGCACGGCATCCCGGCCGGCCCGCCCACCGGGGAGATCCGCCACCCGGACGTCGCCGCCCAGGTGTACGCCTCGCTGCTGCGCCCCATCGACCCGCACTGGACCCTCGACGGCCGACCCTTCCCGGTCGCCCGGCCGGTGCCGGAGACGGTGTCGGCGCCGATCTGACCGGTGCTCTGACCGGTGCTCTGATCGGCGGTCCGGCCTGTGCTCTGACCAACGATCCGACCAGCGATCCGACCCGGGGCCGGCACCGTCGCCGGCCCCGGGCCCGACGACGCCTCAGGGGCGCGCTGATGCATCCGGGTGCAGCAGGCCGGGCTGCGCCGGAGGCCGGCTTGAGTGACGCTCGATCGAGGCCCGGGCGGCACTTGAAGACGGTGTGCCAGCCTGGGCGCCCCACCGCGTAACCCCGAGACCGGGCCGCTGGACATACCTCTGAAGGTGGAGACGGTACCCCGTGGGATGGAGACAAGATCGCGACCTCGTGGTGACGCTCCGGAGGGACGGCAAGGGCCACGATGGATACACCCGGGCGGCAGACCTCGCCGACCGGACCGGAACCGGAGACGGAGAGGACAGGCGGGCATGAAGGGCATCGTGAGCAAGGTCGCACTGGGAGTCGCGGGCACCGGCATGGCCGTCGCCGTGGCGGCCGTGGCAATCGGCCCGAGGGTGTCCGAGTGGTACGACGGACGCCACCAGGAGCAGGCCACCTACGACACCGGCAGCCAGGCCAAGGCCGAGCGCCGTTCGATGCCGACCTGGCTGCCCGACAACGCCTCTTCGGTGAAGTACCTGATGTCCACCACCGGCGACGACCGCCTGCTGCGCGCCACCCTCCCGGAAGGCCGGCTGCCCGTCGGCTGCAGCACCGGCCTGCCCGGCAAGTCCGCGCACTCGGTGCCGCTGTCGCTCAAGGCCGGCTGGTTCCCCGAGGGCGTCGCGGCCAAGGCCAGTGGCACCTGCGGGCACTACAACGTGACGCTCACCGGCAACCAGCTCTACGCGTGGCAGGACGGCGCGGCGGTGCAGGCGGCCCTGCGCGCGGAGCGGCCCACCAAGCACTGAGCCGGGTTCCGTGCGCTGAGCCGGGCACCCTGCACTGAGCCGGGCACCAAGCGCTGCGCCGGGTTCCGTGTACCGCGCCGGGTGCCCGCACCGAGCAAGCCGTGAGGCTCCGAGTACGCCGTCAGGCTCCGACCGGCCCGCCGGGCACCGACAGGTGCGGGCGGGCCGTCGTCGTGCGCGGGTGCCGCCGGTGTGGCCGACGGTGGACCAGCGGGAGGACCCCCGCTGTCGGAAACGGCCGGGGCTGCGATAGGACGGAGCGTGGACAAACCCGTCCCGCCCCCGTCCCGTCCCGTTCCCCGTTCCGTGAGGAGCCCCATGCCCGGCCCGACCGTCGGCCCTGCCGGCGACACGTCGACCGCTCCCTCCGCCGCCCCCACCACCGGCCAGTCCCGCCCCGGCCGGGCCACCATCGCCGTCCTGGGCGGTCTCGTGGCGCTCGGCCCGCTCACCACCGACCTCTACCTGCCCGGGCTGCCCGAGATCGCCGACGACCTGGTCGCCGAACCGGCCGCCGTCCAGCTCACCCTCACCTTCTCCATGTTCGGGGTCGCGGCCGGGCAGTTGCTCTTCGGACCGCTCAGCGACCGCTACGGCCGCCGCCCGCCGCTGCTCGCGGGGCTCGTCCTCTACACCCTGGCCAGCGTCGTGTGCGTGATCGCGCCGAGCCTGACGGTGCTGATCATCGCCCGCTTCATCCAGGGCGCGGCCGGATCCGCCGGGCTGGTCATCGGCCGGGCCGTCGCCCGGGACCGCTTCCAGGGCGTCGCGATGCTGCGGTTCCTGGCCTCCATCGCGCTGATATCCGGGCTGGCGCCGATCCTCGCCCCGATCCTCGGCGCGCAACTGATGCGGTTCACCTCGTGGCGCGGCACCTTCGGCGCGCTGACCGCGCTCGGGCTGCTCCTGACCCTGGCCGCCTTCGGGGCGCTGCGCGAGACCCTGCCGACGCAGAACCGGGGCACCGGCGGGGTGGGCGCGGCGCTGCGCACGATGGGGCGGTTGCTGCGCAACCTGCCGTTCCTCGGGCTGGCGCTGACCAGCGCCTTCGCCTTCGGTGCGCTGTTCGGCTACATCAGCGGGTCGTCCACGGTGCTTCAGCACGTGTACCAGGTCTCGCCGCAGACCTACAGCCTGCTGTTCGGGGCGAACTCGCTGGCCATCGTCGTCATGACGCAGTTGAACGGACGGGTGCTCGCGCGCCGCTTCGCCCCGCGGGGGCTGATGCTGGCCGGGCTGGCGACGGCGGTGGTCGCCGGGGTGGCGCTGGTGCTGCTGACGGCGGTCTGGGACTTCGGGCTGGTCGGGTTCTGCCCGCCGTTGTTCGTGATGATGGGCAGCATGGGTGTGGTCCTGCCGAACACGGCCGCGCAGGCGCTCAGCCTGGTCGAGCCGCGGGCGGCCGGGACGGCGTCGGCACTGCTCGGCACCGGCAACTTCCTGTGCGGGGCGGTGGTCGCACCGCTGAGCAGCCTCGGCGGCCGGCCGTCGTCGGTGCTGCTGGCGGTGGTCGTCCTGGCGAGCGGGGTGCTGGCGATGGTGGCGTACGTGACGCTGTGTCGGCCCGGGCGGATGAGAACGGCGGAGGTCGAGGTGGTGGCCGGGAGCTGACGGCCACCGACCGGCGACGAACAACAAACAGAAAACAGATAACAGCTGACAGATGATGAAATCTGTCAGCTGTTATCTGTCAGCCGTCAGTCGTCAGCCGTCGGGCGCAGCTCAGGCGATCGAGAAGTCGTCGCCGAAGACGTTGCCCTGGCCGTACCAGCCGTGCAGGTACACGGTGACGGTGCCGGAGGCGCCGGTGGTGAAGGGGACGGTCAGCTTGGTCCAGCCGGAGGCGTTGGTCCAGGAGCTGGCGGTGGCGTCACCGCTGACGCCGAGGTACGCGTAGTTGCCCTGCACCCAACCACTCAGCGTGTAGCTGGTGTTGGCCTTCAGCGTGACGGTCTGCGAGCACTCGCCGGTCTGGCCGGCGGTCGCCGCCGCCTGGAGCGCGTAGGAGCCGGAGTGGACCGGGGTGGAGACCACGGCGCCGCCGCTCTGGCAGGTCCACGGGGCGAGGCTGCCGGTCTCCAGACCGCCGTTGACCAGACCGGTCGGCGGCGGGGTCGTCCCGGTGACGGTCAGCGCGTACGTGGCGGTGTGGGTGCCGGACGGCCCGGTGGCGGTCACGGTGAGCGGGTAGCTGCCCGCCGTGGTGGCCGAGGTGGTGGCGATGTTGAGGGTGGCGCCGGTGCCGGCGGTGACGCTGCCGGGGGTGACGGTGGCGGTGACGCCGGCCGGGGCGCCGCTGACCGACAGGTTGAGGTTCTGCGCCGAGCCCGCCGTCACTGCCGTGGCGATGGCCGCGGACGTGGACGAACCAGCGGCCAGGGTGCCGGAGTTCGGGTTCACCGCGACCGAGAAGTCGTTGCCGGGCTGGGTGCCCGTGACGTTCAGGGTGAAGACGCCGGTGTGACTGCCGGAGGCCGCGCTGCCGGTGACCGTCAGCTGGTAACTCCCGGGCGCCACCGCCGAGGTGGTGGTGACGTTGAGGGTGGCGCCGGTGCCGGCGGTGACGCTGCCGGGGGTGACGGTGGCGGTGACGCCGGCCGGGGCGCCGCTGACCGACAGGTTGAGGCTCTGCGCCGAGCCCGCCGTCACTGCCGTGGCGATGGCCGCCGATGTGGACGAACCAGCGGTGACCGTAGCGGAGTTGGGGTTGACGGCCACGGAGAAGTCGTTGGTCACCGTCGAGCCGCTGGTGAACGGCGCGAAGATGTGGGTGAAGTCCCAGGTGTTCTGGCTGATGCCGGAGCAGGAGTCGTCCCCCGCCTTGCCCGGGCAGCCGCCGTTGTCGCGCTGGAGCGCCCAGAAGGACAGTGTGTTGATGCCCTTCGACACCGCCCAGTTGTAGACGGTGGTGGCGTTGGCCACGGTGAAGGTCTCGGCCGCGCCGTAGTCGTCGATGCCGGGCATCTCGGTGATCCCGATCGAACCCCACAGCTGGGCGGGGGTCTTGGACGGGTAGAGCTTGGCGAGCTGGTTGTAGAGGCCCTGCGCGGAGGTCTGGGTGTCGGCCGCCATGTCGTGGGTGGCGCCGTCGTAGTAGTCGAAGGTCATCATGTTGACGACGTCGATCCGGGCGTTGTTGCTGACCGCGTTCTTCAGCACGGCGAGACCGCTGGAGGCGAGCCCGGTGGTGGTGGTCGGCAGCGTGTAGGAGAACTGGACGTTCCGCCCGTTGGTGGCGGCCCAGTCCTGCACGATCTTGATCGCCTTGTTGCGGCGGTCGATTCCGGCCGTGTTGGTCAGCGAGTTGTCCTCGATGTCGAGGTCGATCCGGCTGACGTCGTAGGTGGTGACGAGGTTCTCGAAGGCTGCTGCGATCTGGTTGACGTCGGTGCAGCTGTCGGCCAGTTCGGTGCCGGTGTTGTCGGCGGTGTAGCCGCCGAAGGAGGGGATCACGTCCCCGCCGTTGGCCCGGATGGTGGCGATGTCGGCGCCGAAGGTCGAGGAGGAGACCGGCTTGGAGGTGTCGCCGTTCCAGTACGGGGTGCAGGAGCCCTTGGTGGCGGCCTGGAGGAACGCCATCGTCAGGTGCTTGGCCCCGGACTGGGCGGCCAGGGCGGCGGGGCTCTGCCCGGTCCAGGACTCGAAGTAGGGGGCGAAGACCCGGCTGGGGAGCGGGGTCGCGGCCTGGGCGGAGCCCGTCCCGGCGGCGACCAGGCCGGCCGAGGCGGCCAGCGTGGCACAGGCTGTCAGGGCCGCCTGGATGGTTCTGCGTAGACGCATGGATTCTCCAACATACGTGGTGGGGCGGGACGTTGGGGATGCGCGCATGATCGGGGCGCGACGGCCGTGTGGGGTCGGCTGCGCGGGCCCGGACGTGCGGACGTGTGGGTGTGCGGACGTGCGGGTGTGCGGACGTGCGGGACTGCTGGGTGTCCGGATGTGCGGGCGCGCGGAAGCCCACCGACTCGCGCGGAGGCGGGTGGCGGGTACGCGTGTGCGCACGCCGTACGGAGCGGGGGTGGTGCGGGACAGGCAGGGCAGGGCAGTGCCTCAGCCGCCGGTGGTCACACCCCCACAGTGCATCCCGGTCGGATCGACATGCTTATGGTTGGACTAGACCACTGGTCTGTCAAGAGACCTAACAGTTCGTCAACATACCGCCCTCGTGGCCGAAGGGCCGTCCGATCGGCCGGGTGTGCGCGGTGCGGCCGGGGCTGTGGAGGTGGGCGGTGCGGCGGAGGTGGCCGGTGGGGCGGGGTGGCCGCGCTGCCGAAGGGCGGATGCGCCGAAGGATGGATCCGGCGAAGAGCGAAGGTGCCGAAGAGCGAAGGTGCCGTGGGGGGGGGGGGGGGCGGGGGGGGGGGGGGGGGGGGGGGCGGGGGGTCGGGCCACGGGAGGGGGGGGGGGGGAGCTGGTGTGACGGACGAGGAGGGGGAGAGGGGGGGCGCAGGG
>NZ_JBWKEQ010000023.1:0-1605 GCF_056435365.1 Kitasatospora sp. NPDC043949
AAACGCTCGGCTGGGAAACCCCAGCCGAGCGCCTGCATAAACTCATCGCGGCCTGATCAAACCGACCACGTGTTGCAACGACCCCTAGAAACCGCATCCAGGGTGGGGGCTTTCGGTCACGCGCCGTCAGCCCCCTGAACCCCCGAGCCGCGCACCCCGCCCTCCCGCCGCACCCCGCGGCCGGACGGGCACGCCCTCAGGCCCCGGGCGCTGACCGCGGTGACGAGACGCCGACCTCCCGCGCATCTCCTCACTCCGGAGCCCTCAGATGTCCCCGACACGCCCGATGCCCCTCCCGCTGTACCTCCTCGCCCTGGCCGTCTTCGCCATGGGCACCTCCGAGTTCATGCTCGCAGGCCTCCTGCCCGACCTCGCCGCCGACCTCGGCGTGAGCGTCGGGGCGGCCGGCCTGCTCGGCCCCGCCTTCGCCGCCGGAATGGCCCTCGGCGCCCCACTGATGGCCGCCCTCGCCCGCACCTGGCCCGCCCGCACCAGCCTCCTCGGCCTCCTCCTCGCCTTCGCCGCCGCCCACGCCGCGGGCGCCATCACCACCAGCCTCCCGCTCCTGTGCGCCACCCGCGTCGCCGCCGCCCTCGCCTGCGCAGGCTTCCTCGCCGTCGCCCTGACCACCGCCGCCACCCTGGTCGCCCCCGACCGCAAGGGCCGCGCCCTGGCCGTCCTGCTCTCCGGCACCACGCTCGCCACCATCGCCGGCGTCCCGGCAGGCGCCGCCCTCGGCACCCTGCTCGGCTGGCGCGCCACCTTCTGGGCCGTCGCCGCGCTCTGCCTGCCCGCCGCCGCCGGCCTCCTGCGCGGCATCCCGGCCGCACCCGCCCCACACGACAGCGCCCCGCATGACACCGCCCCGCATGACACCGCCGAACCGGCGCTGCGCACCGAACTCGCCCAACTGCGCCGCCCCCGTCTGCTCCTGGTCATGGCGCTCGGCGCCCTGGTGAACGCCGCGACCTTCGCCGGCTTCACCTTCCTCGCCCCCGTCGTCACCGACACCGCCGAACTGGGCCGGCTCTGGATCCCCGTCGCCCTGGTGCTCTTCGGCGCCGGCTCCCTGCTCGGCGTCACCACCGCCGGACGCCTCGCCGACCACCGCCCCCGCCTGCTCCTCGCGGCCGGCGGCCCGCTGCTGCTCGCCGGCTGGCCCGCCCTCGCCGTCCTGGCCGAGGAGCCGGCCGCGCTGCTGGCCCTGGTGTTCGTGCAGGGCGCGCTGTCGTTCGCACTGGGCACCACCCTGATCACCCGGGTCCTCTACGAGGCGGCCGCCGCCCCCACCATGGCCGGCTCGTACGCGACCGCGGCCCTCAACGTCGGCGCCGCCACCGGACCGCTGGTCGCCGCCCCCACCCTGGGATCCAGCGCCGGGCCGCTGGGCCCACTGTGGGCGAGCGCCCTGCTCGTCCTGCTCGCGCTGTTCGCCGCTGTCCCGCTGCGCGGGGTGCTCGCCCCCCGCCACGGCGGTGCGTAACAGGCCCCGGGCCGCACCTCGCGGCAGCTGCGGGGGGGGGGGGGGGGGGGGGGGGGGGGGGGGGGGGGGGGGGGGGGGGGGGGGGGGGGGGGGGGGGGGGGGGGGGGAGGAGGGGCGTCACT
>NZ_JBWKEQ010000023.1:1613-10165 GCF_056435365.1 Kitasatospora sp. NPDC043949
GCCGACGGACGCGGGCCCCGGGGCGAAGGGGGGCCCCCTGGGAGCGGGGAAACCCCAAAGAGCCGGCCCGTCCCCCCCCCCCCCCCCCCCCTCCCCCCCCCTCCCCTCCCCCCCCCCCCCCCCCCCCCCCCCCCCCCCGCGGCCGCACGCCCCGTCGGTGGGCACGGCCCCGGCGCGGCACCATCCGTGTACGCCCCTTCACGTCCTGCCGTGAGCCGGTGATGCCTCCCCGCGCCCCCGTTGCGTCCGCCGGGGCACCGGCGCGTCGACGCCGGCGGGCGCGGGCCGACCCCCTTGACTTGGGGGGCGGGGCGCCCCGGACCGGTTCCGCCGTGTGTGCGCCCCGCGCCCGCCGGTTCGGAGAGGACGGCCTTGAAGGTTCTGACGCACAACGTGATGTTCCTGTCCTGGCTGACGCAGAAGAGCGAGGGCGACTGGAACAACGCGGCGCGCTCGCGGCTGATCGCCGAGTCCGCGTACGTCGCGGACCACGACGTGCTGGTCTTCCAGGAACTCTTCGACCCCGGCCCCTCCGAGGAACTGATGCAGGGCCTGGAGGGCCGGGGGTACCGCCACCGCACGCCGGTGGTCGGGGTGGACGAGTCGGGCTGGGCCGCCACGCACGGCCGGCAGATCTCCCCGCTGCACGCCCGCGGCGGGGTCGCGATCGTCAGCAGGTGGCCCATCCTGCGGATGGAGCAGTACGTCTACGAGGTGGCCTGCGGCTGGGACGCCGAGGCCGCCAAGGGCTTCGCCTACGCCGTACTGGAGGTCGCCGGCCGGCGCGTGCACGTGGTGGGCACCCACCTGCAGTCCGACGACGGCGCCTGCCTGACCGGCCAGGCGAGGATCATGCGCCGCTCCCAGCTGCGCGACATCGACGTCTTCCTGACGGACCGCCGCATCCCGGCGCACGAGCCGGTGATCGTCGCCGGGGACTTCAACACCGACCGCCACTCGCCCGACTTCCAGGACGTCCTGGGCTTCGGGAACCTCCAGGAGGCGGGCCCCCGGACCGGCTGGAAGTACTCCTTCGACACCATCGCCAACGACGCCGCCCTGCACCGCCACCCGGCCGACCCCGCCGAGGATACGGACCACGTCCTGCTTCGCAAGGGCCACGCCCCGCCGTGCGACGCCTGGACGAGCGAGGTCCTGAAGACCGCCTCGCCGAGCTGGGAGGCGGGCGGCCGGGCCTTCACCGACTACAGCGACCACTACCCGGTGACCGCGGGCCGCTGAGCCCGGGCCGGCCCCCGGACGGCCGCCCGCGGACCGGCACGCCCGCCCGGCAAGCGCGAGCCGTCCGACAGGAGGAGCGGATATGAGCTACTCGGCACCACAGCAGTTCGGCGAACTCACCTTCGTCTTCAGCACCGGCGAGACCAGACCGCCCGAGGGCTACCACGCCCTGTGCAGCGTCATCCCCGACAACGCCCCGATGACCTGGGTGAGGGGGAGCACCGCCGGCTCGGCCGCGCTGGCCGAGCCCAAGCAGTGGCGCAAGGTCACCGACTCCGACGGGGTGCTGCGCGGCCTGGTGCCGGTGGCCCCTCCCGGGTACCGGGCGCTGAGCGCGCTGTGGTCCTCGGACACGGTCCACGGGCCCCGTGACGTCCTGCGCGACCTCGGCGGCGCGGCCTTCGTCGCCCAGGGCGACCTGCGCTGCGTGAAGGAGGAGATCGGCGGACGCCCCTACGTGGCCGTCGGCGCCTGGCGCGGGCGCGGCGGCCTGGAGATCCCCGAGACCGTCCGCCCCGAGACGATCCCCGGCGGCACGGGCTGCCTGCTGACCCCCGGCATCGCGACCTGGATCTCCTACTTCGACGGCGACTACGAGGGGGAGGACCCCGGCGACGTCCACGTGCTGGACGTGCCGATGCGGCAGGTCCGGCAGGGGACGGCGAAGGGCCCGGCCGTCACGGACGGAGGCGACGTGCCCGAGCGGACCGAGCCGGTCGTCGACCGGGAGGTGGTCCTCCCGTGCACCGCCGTCCTCGACCGGGGCGCGTCCACGGAGTGGATCCTGCGCAACTCGCCGACGTACACGGTGCGGCGCAAGCGGTTCTACACCCGGGTCGCGGTCACCGACCTGCGGGAGGACCCGGGCCCGGGCACGGTCGGCGCCACCGTCCCGTGGGGGGTGGACGAGGCGCAGGCGCAGGCCTGCCGCGAAGCCGTCGGCCTGTCCGTGGGGTTCGAGGCGGGCGTCGAGACCGAGGGCTTCGGCGCCAGGGCGGGCGCCTCCCTCAGCCGCGAACTCGGCTACGACAGCACGCGTTTCGTCGCCGCCATGACCCGGGAGCGGCAGGAGGTCCGCGCCCCCGCGCCGGGCCTGCACCTCACCGCGCTGTACGTCGAGAGCCACCGCATCGAGGTCGTCCGCAACGACCCGGACCACACGCTCCCCTCGGACCGGGCGGGCCTGACGTTCAACGCCCACGCGTCCTGGACGGCGCCCACCTACCCGCCGCGCCCGGCCCGCTGAGGGGCCGGCGCCCCGCGGCGGCCGGCCCCGCTGCGCACCGGCCGGTGCGCCCCGACCGCCGTTGTCACCGCGCCGTTGACTGTTCATCAGATCTTGCGAACTCGTGGTCGTCGGCTGGTTGGGCCGGCCGGGCGGTGGCTACGCTCGGCCGTGTCGTCCGATGGGGGGCGGCACCCGTCGCGTGCCGCACGCGCCCGGCCCTCGTGGCCCTCGGGCGTCGGAGCGGAGCACGCGCGGGCGGTTCCCACGGGAGTGGATCATGAGCTCTGTTGGTCGCAAGACCGTCGCGGTGATGGCCGCGGCCTTGGCCTCGCTGGGCGCGGGGAGCGCGGTCACCGCGTCCGCGGCCGCCTCGCCGGCCCCGCCGTGCAGCGGGGCGGAGTGCCCCAGCCTCAAGCCGACCAGGCTCTCGGCCAGTCAGGCGAGCCTGAACGTCACCCAGATGCAGCTGGAGAACATCCACGCGATGGCCTCGGACGCGGTGACCGGGGAGCCCATCCGAGGCGCCCGGATCGTGTTCGCCACCGTGGGCGGCCGGACGCTGGGCGCGGCCTACACCGACTACGACGGCATCGCGGCGATCACCGCCCCCGAGAACCTGGGCCCCGGCACCCTCCAGGAACTGCTGGGCGGCTACGAGGCCGCGATGGTCGGCGACGGCGTCCACGCCCCGGCCGGCGCCCACGGGGCCATCACCATCGGCACCGACCAGGGCCCCGGCGTCCCGGGCAACCCGTGTGCCGTGTGCAGCGACCGCGGGCTCAAGCAGGACGTGGTCCCCGTGGACTGGAGCCGGTAGGGGCGCGGGTGCGGCACCGGCCGGTGCGGCCCCGGGCGTGAGCGCGCCCGGGGCCGCGGGACGACGAGAGGGCGGGACACCATGACGGAGCCGGACACCAGGACAGGGCCGGGCACCGTGACGGAGCCGGACACCAGGACAGAGCCGGACATCATGACAGGGCCGCACACCGTGACGGAGCAGCCGTCGCCGGTGAGCACGGACGCGATCTGGCGGCTCCCGGTGACGGTCTGCCGCATCACCGGGCTCCTGGGCGAGCGGACGGCCGGCGCCCTGCTGGAACGCGCCGTCGCGCTCGCCCGCGCCGGCGACGCGTTGCAGCCCTCCCTGATCGGGGACCGGGAGCTGGTCCCCGGCTTCCGCCGCTCCCGTTCGTGCCGGGAGTTCGCCGCGCCCGAACTGCTGGCGGCCATCGACGAGGTGCTGGAGGCGGTCGAGCACACCCTGGGCGTCTCCTGCCGCAACACCGAGCCCGACTACACCCTCAACGTGCACAACGACGGCGACTTCTACCGGCCGCACCAGGACACCAGCGCCGAGTTCTCCCCCCGGCGCCTGCTCACCTTCGTCTACTACCTGCACGGCACGCCCCGGCCGTTCGGCGGCGGCGCACTGCGCGTGTTCGACGCCGCCCTGCCGCTGTACGGCGGGACGACGGGCGAGTGGGAGAAGCGCACCTGGCGGGACTGGGAGCCCGAGCACGACAGCATCGTGTTCTTCCGCCCCACCGCCTGGCACGAGGTGCGCCCGGTGAGGTGCCCGTCCCGGCGGCCCGAGGACAGCCGCTTCGCCGTCAACGGCTGGCTGTGCAGCCCCGATCCGGCGCGCCGGGGGAGCGGGGCGCTCTGACGGGGCTGCGCCCTCAGTCCTTCAGCATCACCAGCGGCAGGCCTCCGTTGCTCCACGCGCCGCCCGTCTCGTCGACCTGGTAGCGGTCGGCCTCCAGGTCGGCGGCAAAGGCCTCCAGGAACTCCCGCAGGCCGGCGGCCTCGTAGCCGGCCCGCCAGCCCTCGTGCGACCAGTCGATGATCTGGCCGCGGCGCTGCGGGGCGGGCGGGTCCAGGTCGATGCAGATCACGTCGCCGTTGCCGATGCCGATGAAGGGGATCCACCCGGCGGACCAGGCGACGTCCCGGCGGATCACGCCGTCCTCCTCCCGCTCGTCCCAGGGCGGATCCCCGGCGTCGGCGGACCGCTCGCGCCAGTCGTCCACCATCGCGTCGAGCGAGTGGAGCTCGGTGTGCAGACCGATCAGGACCCCCGGCAGGCCGTCGTGGCAGCGGTAGGAGTCCCGGACGTCCGGCGGGAGTTCCACCCCCATCGCGGCCTCCGCCGCCCGGATCTGCTCGTCGGTGGCGCCGGGCGGCATCGCGGCCGCCAACCTCGGGGCGATCCGCCCGAGCACGGCCTCGATCCGCGCCCACAGCTGCTGCATCGGGAACTCCCCTCCGTTGTGACGAGGACCGGAACGTAGCACCCGTCACCGACAGTCGGTCGGCGGGCCCGGGGCCCGGGGCTGATTGTCGGAGCCTCCTGGTAGGAAGGGGCTGATCGTCAGCCGACCGACCGCCGACGCGTGGTCACCGAAGGAGGCCCGGATGCCCGTGGAGGACACCGCCGTGCGCGAGGACGTCATGACGGCCGGGGAGGGCCTGCGGATCTACCCCGACCCGGCGGACGTCTTCGTCGCCGACCAGGCCGAGCTGGCCCGGCACCTGCACCCGCTGGTCTCGATCGACCTGGCCCGGGTCAACCCCGCCTGGCAGGGGTGGATCCACCTGCTGAGCCCGCTGGAGCCGTCGGAGGGCCTCATCGGTGACCACACCTCGGCCTTCCACACGGGGCTCCAGGCCCCGAACTGGCTCGGCTTCACGCTGGAGGGCGACCGCTTCCGCCTGGCCGGCGACCTGCGCTACTTCGCCCGGGCGGCGGGCCCGGACGAAGTCCCCGACCCCTGGCCCGGGTTCCACACCGGCCTCGCCGAGCACTGCGAACGCCAGGAGCACAGCTACCGGGCGCACCGCGACAGCTTCCGCCGCGAGGGCAGGCTCGTCCTGCTCGGCGACGACGGCCTGCCGCACCCCGGCCGCACCGGCGAGATGGCCCTCCTGGACCAGCTCGGCGGCTACGCCGACTCCGCCGGCAACTGGATCGAGACCGACCTGTTCCCGCTCGACTACGACGGCGACCGCACCTGGCCCGTCGGCCCCTCCGGCCGCCGCTTCGAGTTCGTGGCGGCGGTGCCCGGCTGGCACTACCGCGGCAGCGGCGCCGACTGGATCATGCTGTTCTTCGAACCCGTCGACCGCCTCGCCCTGTTGACCTTCGACTGGAGCTGAGGCGCAGCGATGCCAGCGGACGACCGACCGGGCGGCCGAGGCGGCCAGCGCGGCCAGAGCGGTCAAGGTGCGGCAGGCGCCCGAGCGGCGGCGCAGGACTTCTTCGACGCGATGCGCCGGTGGGAGGAGTGGATGGCCTCTTGCCGGCACGACACCACGGGCGACGAGCAACTGGCGGCGGTGAAGGCGGTGTTCGCCAGGCACCTGGCGGCCAGGGCGCTGGCCCGGCACCAGTCGCGCTACGACCTGCTGTGCTTCGGCACGCCGCCGGAGTTCGAGGCGCCGATCCTGCGCGTCGAACAGGAGACGCCGGGCAGGTGCTGGGTGTACGTACCGGAAGGGTTGATCGGCGGCGAGGCCCGCTACGCGATGGTGCGCGAGGGCGGTGCGTGGAAGGCCGCGTTCAAGGAGACCGACGTCGCCCTGACGGGCCGGTGGAGGAGGTGGCCGGATCTCTGACACCCGACCGGATCTCTGACACCCGACCGGGCCGGCCGCTCAGGCGCGGCAGCGCAGCAGTTCCAGCGGCGGGTTGGCGAGGAGGTCGGCCCAGAAGTCCTCGCCGAACTCGCGTAGGCCGGCCTCGGACACCTGTAGCGGGACCCACTCGGCGTCGCTGAACCCGGCCGCCCGCAGGCACTGCTCGTAGACCTCGCGGCGCGGGGCCGCGCCCACGATGCTGATCGGCTGCGGGTCGAGGAGGGCCGTGACCCGCACCCGCGGCCCCGTCTCGCTCTCCTCGCCGGTCGGTTCGCAGCGGAACCCGTACGTGTCCAGGGACGGGCAGTCGAACCGGTAGTCGGGCTTCTGGGCGAGCACGAAGAACTCCCCGCCCGGCACCAGGCCCCGGTGGATGTTGCGGCACATCCGCTCCATCGCCGCGACGTCCTCGGCGTAGTTGAGGCACTGCACTCCCAGCGCGATGTCGAACTTCCGGTCGAAGAGCCGCAGTTCGGCCACGTCGCCGACCTCGTAGCGCATACCCAGCGGGTCGCGCCGCTCGATCGTGCGCGCGGCGGTGACCATCTCGGCGGAGATGTCGACGCCGAGGACGTCGGTGGCGCCGCGCCGCTTGAACTCCCTGCTGTAGAAGCCGGTGCCGCACGCCAGGTCGAGGACCGACCGGCCGTCCACGTCCCCGACCAGGCCCAGGAAGCTCGGCACCTCCCCGTAGCGGATCAACGGCAGGGACTTGAACCCCTCGAACGCCTCGCCGATCCCGTCGTACTGCTGCACGCCCACGTGCCGCCCCTCCTGTGTGCCGCCCGCCGGGTCGCGGCCGTGGCGGAAAGTCTCCTCCGCCCCGCCGGGCCGCCGTACTGGCAGATGGCACAAAGAAGTTGGCCGGTGAATCGGGGGCGAACCCTCCTATCGCCCAACACCGCTCTTCGGGGACGGGGAAACGCCGTCGAAGGGCCATTCGAGTGACGTCCCGCGTCCTCGCGTGTCCGAACGGCCACACTGGCAGCGCTGAGGAAGCCCGCCGTTCAAAGGAGACGAGTCCGTGAAGAGCCTCGGAAGGACGCTGGTCACCGTCGGTGCCGCTGCGGTTCTGTGCATCGCAGTCCCGGCCAACGCCCAAGCCGCGGAGGGGACTTTCACCTACATCAGCAACAACCAGGAGCACACGCTGGAGAACCCCGAGGGCGACCGGTGCTACGACCTCGGCCGCCGCGTCACCGAGCTGTACAACGACACCGACGCGGAGGCGGCCGTCTACCTCGGCGCCGGCTGCCGGGACGAGATCAAGACCATCAGGTCGGGTGGTTCGAGCACCCAGAGCGGCATCGGCTCGGTCAGTTTCACCGACGACGAGTAGCCGGCGCACCCGGCGGCGGGGCGGCCCGTCCGTCCGACGTGATCGTGAAGGGCTCGGACCAGTTGCCGGAATCACCGGACAGGACGACCCGGTAGTCGTCTCCAGGGGGGACGTCCGGCACGGTCACCTCCATCCGTCCCAGCAGGATGTCGAAGTCACTGGCGAGGACCCGGTCGAGGAGGGTGACGCCGCCCGCGCGCAAGGCGATGGACCCCGTGCGGTTGGTGATCTGCGCCGGCGGATCCGAGACGTCCCAGGTGACTTCGACCCGCTCGCCGACCCGCCAGACCGTCCCCGCGCGAGGGGAGAGAACGCGCGGCACGTAGACGTCGCGCCGGGACGTGCGCTCGGCGGAGTGGGCGGCCACCGCCGGACCGGTGGCCTGTGCCTGTGCCTGTGCCGGCACCGTGGCGAGCAGGCTCGGCATCGCGGCGGCGGCCAGTGCCACCACGCCCAGGACGGGTCCGTTCCAGATCCTCATGGCCTCAGTGTCTCGGTTCGGCCCGGAGTGAGCGCACGGACGGGCGCCGCTTCCCTCGATCGGGGGAACGGCCGTCGGTGACGGACGGCCCGTGAGGGGGGCGTGGCCCGAGGTCCGAGGGCGGCAAGCGGCCCGTCAGCCGCGTGACGGGGCGTGCGGTGCGGGCGCCACGGCCCCTTTCCCGGTGCAGGTCGGTCGCCTACGGTGGGTCACCCCGAAGACGAGGAACGGAGGTTCCCTGTGGCGGACGAGGTGACGACGCAGTACCGCAGCTACGCCTGGGAGGACGAGCACGGCGTCAAGTACGTGGCCGCCTACCCGGGCGACGAGGAGGCCGACGAGGAGCGCAAGGCCGAGCTGCGGGCGTTGGGCGCCCGCGTGTCGGCGGACCTGGTGGCCGAACAGGAGGCCGAGCGGGAAGCCCAGCGGGAAGCCCAGCGGCCGAGGGCCGGGCGGGTGGCCGGGCGTGCAGGGCCGGCGCTGCGGCTGATCCGTGGTGAAGGCTCGTCCTGAGTGCGTGACCGGGCCCGGGGGGGGGGGGGGGGGCGGGAGGGGGGGGGGGGGGGGGGGGGGGGGGGGGGGGGGGGGGGCGGACGCGTGTTTCGGGGGGGGGGTTTTTTCCGTGT
>NZ_JBWKEQ010000023.1:10175-123722 GCF_056435365.1 Kitasatospora sp. NPDC043949
CCCCCCCTCCCCCCCCTCCCCCCCCCCCCCCCCCCCCCCCCCCCCCCCCCCCCCCGCCGCCACAACCCACCCCCCCCCCCCCCCCCCCCCCCCCCCCCCCTCCGCGGTCGTCGGGGTGGTCTTCTCCCGGGCGGGGCCGCCGGGCGCGACCCGCTTCAGGCCGGGCCGTCGGGGGTGTGGTCGAAGGTGTGGGCCCGGTGTCGGGCGAGGTCGCCGAAGGAGCGGGCGGCGGCGCTCTGGTAGGCGGTGTCCCGGCGGAGCAGGGCGACGGCGCGCGAGGGGAGCGGCGGGTCGACCGGGACGGAGCGCAGGTGGGGGTGTTCGCGGGTGGTGGCGTCGGGTAGCACGGTGGCGAGGCCGGTGCGTTGGACGATCGCGACGAGCGCGCTGACGGAATTGGCCTCGATGGCGATCCGCGGCCGGACCCGGTGGTCGGAGAGGAACCGGTCGATGTGCTGCCGGGTCGCGAAGTCACCGCTGAGCAGGGCGAGTTGCTGGTCGCCCAGTTCGCGGACCGGGAGCGGGCCCGAGTGGGCCGCGTACGGGTGGTCGGAGGCGACGACGAGGCCGAGGCGCTCGGTGAACAGGGTGGTGGCGGTGATGGCCGGCAGGTGCGCTCCGCCGAAGGCGATGCCGAGGTCGAGCTGGTCGGCGGCCAGCTCGGACTCGATGCGTTCCTGTGCCATCTCGCGGACGTCCAGGCTGATCCCGGGGTGGCGCGCGTGGAAGTCCCCGATGAGCGGCCCGGTCAGGTAGGCGGTGAAGGTCGGGGTCACGGCCAGGCGCAGGGTGCCGCGTGAGAGGTCCTTGACGTCCCGCACCGCGCGCTCGGCCGCCGCGAGGTCGCGCAGGGCCCGGCGCGCGTAGTGGGCGTAGGCCTGGCCGGCGTCGGTGAGGCGCACGGTGCGCCCGGAGCGGTCGAGGAGCTGCACGTGCAGCGAGCTCTCCAACTGCTTGATCTGCTGCGAGAGGGTCGGCTGCGAGACGTGCAGGGCTTCGGCGGCGCGGGTGAAGTTGGCGTGCTCGGCCACGGCGAGCAGGTACCGGAGGTGGCGCAGTTCCATGAGCCAACTATAGGCAGTGCTGATGGCAATGATGGCTACCGCGTCTTGGACACTATAGGACCAGGTCATGCATCGTTGAGGTCATCGGCAGGCACCAACGGTCGTCGAAGAAGGAGTGACCTCATGAACGAGATGGCGCAGGGTTTCCAGCGGTTCAGCCGGGAGGTGTTCCCGACCCGGGCGGCACTGTTCAAGAGGCTCGCCACCACCCATCAGCCGACCGCGCTGTTCATCGGCTGCTCGGATGCCCGGGTCGTGCCGGAGCTGATCACCCAGACCGATCCGGGCGAGCTGTTCGTCATCCGTACCGCCGGCAACCTCGTGCCCCCGTACACCCGGGGCGCGGACGGTGTCGCGGCGAGCATCGAGTACGCGGTCGGCGTGCTCGGGGTCACGGACGTGATCGTCTGCGGGCACTCCGCGTGCGGCGCGATGACCGCCCTCGCCTCCGGCGGCGACCTCACCGGCCTGCCCGCCGTCGCCACCTGGCTGCACCACGCGGACGTCGCCAAGGCCCGCACCGACGCGGCCGAGCACCCGGCCGGCGCGGAGCGGGTCGCCGCCCTGGTGAAGGACAACGTCCTCGCCCAGCTGGCCAACCTGAAGACCCACCCGTCGGTGGCCAAGGCCCTGGTGCAGGGCAGGGTGACCCTGCACGGCTGGGTCTACGACATCGGATCCGGCTCCGCCGAGACGCTCGACACCGACAGCGGACGGTTCGTCGCCCTGGCGGGCTGACCACCGCGTCCCCTCCGACCACTCCCTCCCACCATCCCCAGACCAGGTCCGGGCACCCGCCCCGGACCCCATCCCCGAAAGGCCCACCCCATGGTGCACGCGCAGTTCGACCAGACCGCCCGTCAGCAGCTCGCCCTGGAGGTCGTCGACGCCAAGACCCGCAAGGACCTCACCTGGCAGGAGCTCGCCGACACGACCGGCCTGTCCGTCGCCTTCGTCACCGCCGCCCTGCTCGGCCAGCACGCCCTGCCCGCCGACGCGGCCAAGGCCGTCACCGAGCTCCTGGGCCTGGACGAGGACGCGGCCCGGCTGCTCCAGACCATCCCGCTGCGCGGCAGCATCCCCGGCGGCATCCCCACCGACCCGACCATCTACCGCTTCTACGAGATGCTCCAGGTCTACGGCACCACCCTCAAGGCCCTGGTCCACGAGCAGCTCGGCGACGGCATCATCAGCGCCATCAACTTCAAGCTCGACGTCAAGACCGTCGAGGACCCCGAGGGCGGCCACCGCGCCGTCATCACCCTGGACGGCAAGTACCTGCCCACCAAGCCGTTCTGATCCCCGGGCGGGCCGGGGTGGACCCGACAGGTCCCCCGGCCCGCCGCCCCACCCCCGACCAGCAGGGAACCGCCACCGTGGACTTCGCCCAGCACACCATCGACCTCGCCCGCCGCAACGTCGCCGAAGGCGGGCGCCCGTTCGCCACCGTCATCGTCAAGGACGGCGAGATCCTCGCCGAGAGTCCGAACAAGGTCGCCCAGACCGGCGACCCCACCGCGCACGCCGAGATCCTCGCCATCCGCGACGCCTGCACGAGGCTCGGCACCGAGCACCTGACCGGCACCACCATCTACGTCCTCGCCCACCCCTGCCCGATGTGCCTGGGCTCGCTCTACTACTGCAGCCCCGACGAGGTCGTCTTCCTCACCACCCGCGACGACTACGAACCGCACTACGTCGACGACCGCAAGTACTTCGAACTCGCCACCTTCTACACCGAGTTCGCCAAGAACTGGGACGAGCGCCGGCTGCCGATGCGCTACCTGCCCAGCGACGCGGCCATCGACGTCTACCGGGCGTGGCGCGAGCGCAACGGCGGCGAACGCCGCGTCGCCGGCGCGCCCGTCGCGGCCTGACGAGGGCGCGAACGATGCCCGAGCCGATCGAGAAGGCCGCGTGGATCCGGCTGGAGAACGGCCGGGTCCTCGCCGCAGTCGGCTTCCTCCTCCGCAGGCCACGGGTCAGTTCGCCGAGAGGCGGGTCTACCGGGCGTCGAACTCGTCGGCGCGGACGGCGGTGACGAAGGCCTGCCAGGCGGGGGAGGGGAAGAGGAGGGCGGGCCCGTCGGGGTCCTTGGAGTCGCGGACGGGCTGCACGCCGGTGAAGCCGTCGGCTACCTCGACGCATTCGCCGCCCTGTCCGCTTACGTGCTCTTGCGCCAGGTGGTGGGGTGGTTGCTCATCAACACCGGTTGCCTCCTGATCGAGTGGTGCCAACTGGCCTCCGCCGTAGTGGTGGAGTGGGAAGTCGGTGGGGTCGACTTCCCACGCGGGGCGTTCCAGGGCGGTGAGGTGGTGGCCGCCGCCCCTGCGTAGGGGCGGCGGCGGGCGGGGTGGTGAGCTGGGGTGCGAGGTTGGTGACTCGCGCTGGTCGGGGCGTGCGTGCGCGTAGTGTCGGGAGTATGGCGAGCGATCATCTTGGGGATCGGGTCAAGCGGCTGCGGCGCTTGGCCGATCTTACGCAGGAGGGCCTGGCTGAGAAGTCGGGTGTGTCGGTGGATGTGGTTCGGAAACTTGAGCAGCTGCGGAAGCATTCGGCGCGGCTTCCGACACTTCACGCGCTGGCCAAGGGGCTTGGTGTTGAGCTGACTGCGCTTCTGGGCGATCCACCGGCGGTGCCGTCGACAGGTGATGCGGATCCGCCGGGGCTGGTCGCGGTGCGGCGGGCGATCATGCCGCCCTTGTTCACGCCGCTGCCGGTGGCGGACGGCGTGGAGAAGTTGTCGATTCCGCTGCTGCGTGGCGAGATCGCAGAGGCCTGGACCCTGTATCACGCGGCCGACTTCGGCAGGGTCATGGAGACACTGCCGGCGATAATCGCGGATGCCCGCCTCGCCGCGGCCGTGGGTCGCGGCGAGGACCGCCTGGCCGGTAACCATGCGCTCGGCAAGGCTCTCCAACTGGGCGGGCATCTCGCGATCCGTCTCGGTAAGACGGATCTCGGCCTGTCCAGTCTCGAACGGGCAATAGCGGCAGCGGACTCGGCGGAAGACCCGCTGCTGGGGGCGATGATCTGCAACTCGGTGGCCTGGGCGTATCAGCGCCAGAACCGGCTCGGCGACGCGCAGACGCTGGCCATCCACGCAGCGGACGGAGTGGAGAACGAGCACTCGTCGAAGGCGGAGGGGCTCAAGGTGTGGGGCGGACTGATCATGTCCGCAGCGACCAGCACGGCCCGAAGCGGCGACTATGACGGAGCATCCGAGATGATGCTGACCGCAGAACAAGCGACCAGACGCCTGTCAAAGCTTCCCGCCTCGGCCGACGGCCGGATGGTCAGCGTGTTCAACAGCTCCTCGGTGCGCATCGAGCGGGTTCGGCTCGCGGTCCAATTTGCCAGGCCGGAGGAGGCCTTGGGACTCGCGAAGGGAATCCGGCTCAGCAACGACACCCCAGTGTCCTGGCGGACCTGGCTGCTCCTGGACGTGGCACGCGCGTACACGGACATGGGGGACGCAGCGGGAGCGGTGGCGACCCTGGAGAAGCTCCAGCGAGTAGCGCCGGGCTGGATGCGGCACCACACCCTCGCCGTGGCCATCGTCTCCGACCTCTGGGCAGGCCCGGCGCGCCCGCCCGGCCTGAAGAGGCTCGCCCGCTCCCTGGGGCTGGCTGACTAGATCCCAAAACTAGGACGCTCCGTCCCTGTTGATGTCGTGGCCGCCACGAGAACCTCTCAGTGCGAATACAGAGAGGAGTCAAAAGATGACTGTAGGTATCAAGCTCCACGGCTACGGGGTCCGCTGGGACCCGGAGGGCCGGTGTTACCGGGTGCGGAACGAGACGACGGGGGAGTGGCTGCGCAGCGGTGCCTCGGGTGAGCTGGCCTCCTTCTCCTCCTTCTCCGCTGCCTTCAGCGCGTGGCGGGGGTTCGAGGTTCGGCGGCAGGTGGGGGCGTGATGGGGGAGAAGGTCTACCGGGCCACGGCCGACCAGCGGCGGCAGGCGGCCGACGTCCTGGACGACCTGACCACCGTCCTCGCCCTGGGCGGGGTGAAGTTGCCCTCCGTCGAGGTGGATTGGGAGCACGGCCGCAGGACGGGCTGCTACCTCATCGGCCTCGGCTGCGCCCGCCCGTCCGCACTCCTGCGGGTCGTCGACCTGCTGCGCAAGGGGCTGCGCTACGAGCGCCTCACGCATGACGACTGAATTCCTCGTCCGCCTGCTCTGGTGGGCCGGCTTCTCCCTCGTACTCCTCGCCGCCCTCAGGAAGTGAACCGCCCGATGCGTGACCCCCGTCTCCTCGCCGAGCCGCCGGTGTGCCGGCTCGGCTGCCTCGTCCTCGTCCGCAACCCGCGCGGCGACGTCCTCCTCGTCGACCCGGACTACATGGACGGCCTGATCCTCCCCGGCGGCGCCGCGCAGCCCAACGAGCCCCCGCACCTCGCCGCCGCCCGCCACCTCCACGCCGAGACCGGCCTCAACCTGCGCCTCACGGACGTCCTGGCCGTCGACTTCACCCCCGCCGACCGTTACCTGGAGCGCCTCAACCTGGTCTTCGACGGCGGCACCGTGCGCGACGACACCTGCCTGACCGTCCCGCCCCGGCACCGCAGTGGCCTGTTCGGCGCCCGCTTCGTCCCCGCCCACGAACTCCCGGACGTCATGGCCCCCGCCCAGGCCGCCCGCGCCGCCGAAGCCCTCGCCAACCGCGCCGTCCCTCTCCTCCTCCACGGCCAACGCTCAAGCTGAAGGGCGCGATCTTAAAACCGCCTTTGACGAAGCCGGCGGGTGGCCGCCGCCGGTCGCCGCCACCCGCCGGCGGGAAGTGCCGGTTCACCCGTGCGGTGGCCTGGCGCTTCCTTTGCCTGATGTGGCCGGAACCCGTGTAGTTGTCACCGTACGGTCACCACGGGGTGAACAACGCCTAAAGGTCCAGACCACCGCCCAGTACGGCCAGGACGTCCGCCGCGTTCCAGTGCCCGGCGGCGCCCGGGCGGGAGGCCAGGTAGTCGGCGCAGCGGCGCGTGCTCCAGCCGTGGGACTCGGCCAGGCCGGCGGCCAGGGTGCGCAGATAGGGCGCCGAGGGTGGATTGAGTGCGGCGCCGGCCAGGCCTTCGGAGGCGGTGAAGGTCAGCAGCGGGTGCCCGTCCAGTGCGCCCGCGTGCACCAGCGTCTCGTACCGGCCGGGCCCGCGTTGGTCGCGTCCGTGCGCGAGGGCGCGGGTGAGGTCGAGGTCGGCGCCGGGGGAGCGGTGCATCTCCTGGGCGGCGATGTCACTGAACTGACTGGCCGTCACCAGATAGATCCGACAAGGCAGTTCACCCGGTGCGTCCGGATCGTAGTAGCCGCTGCCGCCGCCCCACACCGCCGACTCCCGCGCGAAGTACAGCGTGCCGGGCAGCACCGTGGCCACGTCCCGGCGCGGCGGGCGGCGGTCGCGGCAGCCGGGGTAGGTGCGCGCGCCGCCGTCGGGGCGGCCGCCGCGCAGGTAGCAGGCGAGCCGGGCGGCGTGCAGATTCGACCCGTACGCCGCGTACCAGACGAGCCGCGCGTCGCCCGCCGCGTCGCCCTCCGCGCTACCGGACGCGCCGCTCCCGACGCCGCTCCCGACGCTGCTCCCGGCGTCGGCCGGCCACCGGCGGGATCCGGCCACCATCATCGCTAAACCTCCAGATTTGGTGGGTCCGCTTTCACTACCGGTAGCGTCCCCGCCGCTATGGCGTAGACCACTCTTCGCCTTCCCGTCATATGCCTCCTGCCTCCGGCGATTACCCTTCGCCACCGAAAGCGATCGAAAAACCCCGAAATGACTTTCGAATCGTTCCCTGATGCCCCCATATGTCGCCGAAAATGAAAAGTTCCTTTGACTCCACCTTCACGGCATCCAGCGGGCTCCCAGTCGAGTCATGGTGAGTGAGGCACCACGCAAGGTGACTCCCCGCATTCATCCTTATGACTACTCCCAGCCGAGGACACTCCTTATGGACGCACGCCAGGACATGGCAGGACCGGGAACGCTGAACCGTCCCGGGCCTGCCCACGCCGCCGGTTGGCCGGCCGTCCGGCCCGCGCACCCCCGCAGCCTGCTCGACATCGTCACCGCCACCGCCGACGCCCACCCGCACGCACCCGCGCTGGACACCGGCACCGCCGTACTCGACTACCGCGCCCTCATGCACGAGGTCGACACCCTCGCCGGTGTCCTCGCCGGGCACGGCATCGGCACCGGAGACCGGGTCGGCGTGCGCATCCCCTCCGGCACCGCCGACCTGTACGTCGCCATCCTGGCCGTGCTGCGCTGCGGCGCCGCCTACGTGCCCGTCGACGCCGACGACCCCGACGAGCGCGCCGACATGATCTGGCAGGACGCCCAGGTGTGCGCCGTCCTCGGCGCCGAACGCCGGCTCGCCCCCGGCTCCGGGGCCGAGCCCCGCGGCAACCCCGCCTGGCCCACCCCCGCCGACGACGCGTGGATCATCTTCACCTCCGGCACCACCGGCCGCCCCAAGGGCGTCGCCGTCACCCACCGCTCCGCCGCCGCCTTCGTCGACGCCGAGGCCCGCCTCTTCCTCCAGCAGCAGCCGCTCGGCCCCGGCGACCGCGTCCTGGCCGGCCTGTCGGTGGCCTTCGACGCCTCCTGCGAGGAGATGTGGCTGGCCTGGCGCCACGGCGCCTGCCTGGTGCCCGCCCCCCGCTCCCTCGTCAAGGCCGGCACCGACCTCGGCCCCTGGCTCGTCGAGCGCCGCATCACCGCCATCTCCACCGTCCCCACCCTGCTCGCCCTGTGGCCGCAGGAGTGCCTGGACGCCGTGCGCCTGATCATCGTCGGCGGCGAGGCCTGCCCCGCCGAACTCGTCGAGCGCCTCGCCACCCCCGGCCGCGAGTTCTGGAACACCTACGGCCCCACCGAGACCACCGTCGTCGCCACCGCCGCCCGCATGCTCCCCGGCCAGCCCGTACGCATCGGCACCCCCCTGGACGGCTGGGAGATCGCCGTCGTCGACGCCGCCGGCCACCCCGTCCCCTGGTACGAGACCGGCGAACTCCTCATCACCGGCATCGGCACCGCCCGCTACCTCGACCCCGCCAAGGACGCCGAGAAGTTCAGCGCCCACCCCGCCCTCGCCTCCCCGCGCGTCTACCGCAGCGGCGACCTCGTGCGCAACGACCCCGAAGGCCTCGTCTTCGTCGGCCGCGCCGACGACCAGATCAAACTCGGCGGCCGGCGCATCGAACTCGGCGAGATCGACGCCGCCCTCCAGGCCCTGCCCGGCATCCGCGCCGCGGCCGCCGCCGTCCGCAAGAGCCCCGCCGGCGCCGACCTGCTGGTCGGCTACCTCGTCGCCCAGCCCGGCACCACCCCCGACCTCACCGCCGCCCGCCAGCACCTGCTCGGACGCCTGCCCGCCCCGCTCGTGCCCGTCCTCGCCCTCGTCGACTCCCTGCCCACCCGCACGTCCGGCAAGGTCGACCGCAACGCCCTGCCCTGGCCGCTCGCCACCACCGGCACCGCCACCCCCGGCACCGCCGCCCCCCTGGACGGCACCGCCGGCTGGCTCGCCGGCCGCTGGGAGAGCATGCTCGGCATGGCCCCCGGCCACGGCGACGACTTCTTCGCCCTCGGCGGCTCCAGCCTCACCGCCGCCCGCCTCGTCTCCGAACTGCGCACCCGCCACCCCGGCGTCTCCGTCGCCGACCTCTACGCCCACCCCGTCCTCGGCGACCTCGCCGACTACCTCGACAACCTCGCCGGCCCCCCTCATACCGGCGGCGCCGCGCGCACCCCCACCCCCGCCCCCGTCCGCACCGTGCGCCGCACCCCCGCCAGCGCCGGCCTGTGGCAGACCCTCATCCTGCTCGGCGTCTTCGGCATCTCCGGACTGCGCTGGATCCTCGCCCTCACCGCCTTCGACAACCTCATCGGCAACCACCTCAGCTGGGCCCCGCACAGCTCCTGGTGGCCCGTCGCCGCCGGCCTCCTCCTCTTCTACAGCGCCCCCGGCCGCACCCTCCTCGCCGCCGGCACCGCCCGCCTGCTCACCGCCCGCCTGCGCCCCGGCAGCCACCCCCGCGGCGGCCAGGCCCACCTGCGACTGTGGGCCGCCGAACGCGCCGTCACCCTCTTCGGCGTCGGCGCCCTCGCCGGCACCCCCTGGGCCCTGCGCTACGCCCGCGCGCTCGGCTGCCGCATCGGCGCTGGCGTCCTCCTGCACACCCTGCCCCCCGTCACCGGCCTCGCCCGCATCGGCGCCGGCGCCACCGTCGAACCCGAAGCCGACATCGCCGGCTGGTGGCTCGACGGCGACACCCTCCACCTGGGCCACATCGACATCGGCGACGGCGCCCGCATCGGCGGCCGCTCCACCCTCATGCCCGGCGCCCGCATCGGCGCCGGCGCCGACATCGCCCCCGGCTCCTGCGTCACCGGCGCCGTACCCGCCGGCGAACACTGGCACGGCTCCCCGGCCCGGCCCTCCACCGAGGCCCGCACCACCTGGCCCGCGGCCGCCGCCACCCCCCGCTCCCGCTTCTGGAACCTCGCCTACGGCGTCGGCCTGACCGTCTTCGGCCTCCTGCCGATCATCGCCGCCCTCCCCGCGCTCGCCATCGTCTTCACGATGGTCGACAGCGACCGCACCCTCACCGCGGCCCTCCTCCAACTCCTGCCCGCCACCATCCCGCTGGCCGCCCTCACCCTGGTGTGCCACGCCACGCTGATAGCGACCACGGTCCGCCTCCTGTCCATCCCGCTGCGCCCCGGCTTCCACCCCGCCCACGGCCGCGTCGCCTTCTGCGCCTGGGCCGTCACCCGGCTCAGCGACACCGCCCGGCGCACCCTCTTCCCCTTCTACGCCAGCCTCTTCACCCCGGTGTGGCTGCGCCTGCTCGGCGCCAAGGTCGGCCGCCGCGTCGAAGCCTCCACCGTCCTGGCCCTGCCCGGCCTGATGCGCGTCGACGACGGCGCCTTCCTCGCCGACGACACCCTCGTCGCCCCCTACGAGCTGCGCGCCGGCTGGCTGCACATCGGCCCCTCGCACGTCGGGCGCCGCTCCTTCGTCGGCAACTCCGGCATCGTCGGCCCCGGCCGCCGACTGCCCGACAACTCCCTCGTCGGCGTCCTGTCCGACACCCCCGTCAACGCCCCCGAAGGCTCCTCCTGGCTCGGCCGCCCCGCCTTCGCCCTGCCGCGCGTCGCGGCCGCCGGCGGCGACGCCCGCACCTACAACCCGCCCCGGCGCCTGATGTGGGCCCGCGCCGGCGTCGAACTGTGCCGCCTGCTGCCCATCGTCCTCGCCGCCCTCCTCGGCGACCTCGTCCTCGCCACCCTCCAGGAACTGCGCGACGACTACGGCCTCCCGCGCGCCCTCGCCGCCGCCGGCCTCGTCCTCATCGGCGCCGCCCTCGTCGCCTGCCTGGTCACCACCGCCGCCAAGTGGCTCCTCGTCGGACGCTTCCGCGTCGCCGAACACCCCCTGTGGTCCACCTTCGTGTGGCGCAACGAGCTCTACGACAGCTTCGTCGAGGAACTCGCCATGCCCTTCGGCGGCTCCAGCATCACCGGCACGCCCTACCTCAACGCCTGGCTGCGCAGCCTCGGCGCCCACATCGGGCGCGGCGTGTGGTGCGAGACCCACTGGCTGCCCGAGAGCGACCTCGTCACCGTCGAGGCCGGCGCCAGCGTCAACCGCGGCACCGTCCTGCAGACCCACCTCTTCCACGACCGGGTCATGCGCCTGGGCCCCGTCCACCTCGGCCCCGGCTCCACCACCGGCCCGCACTCCATCGTCCTGCTCAACTCCTCCCTCGGCGCCGGCACCACCGTCGGCCCCGCCTCCCTGGTCATGCGCGGCGAGAACGTCCCCGGCACCACCCGCTGGCTCGGCAACCCCGTCGCCGCCTGGAACGCCGACCCCGCCCTCGCCCCCGTCGCCGGGCGGCGGGCCAAGCGCAAGGTCGGAGTGTGATGCAGATCACTTCGGCTGGGCGATGAGTTGACGATGCGGTCGCGGTCCTACCTGTGTAGACCGCGACCGCATCCGTTCCCGTCCGTTCCCGAAAGGGCGTACCGACCATGACCGCCACCCCCGCCAAGGGCCCCGCCAGCTACTTCCCGTCCATCGAGAAGAAGTACGGCCGACCCGTCGCCGAGTGGAAGGACCTCATCCGCGCCTCCCCGCTCGGCAAGCACATGGAACTCGTCGCCTGGCTCAAGACCGAGCACGGCCTCGGCCACGGCCACGCCAACGCCCTCGTCGCCCACACCCTCGCCGAAGCCGCGGCCTGAGCCCGTCGCCCGGCTCTGCTGGTGACGCCCGGCCTGCGCCCCGTGGCGGATGGTGGGCCGGCGGACGACGACGGGGCCGGGGCCGCCTGCGGCACGATCGGGAAGCAGGCGGCCCCGGACCCGGGTCGTTCCGTACGGGCGGGGCATCGACCGCGATGCCCGTACGGCTGCGGTCGGGACCCATTCGACGACTTCAACAGCACTTGAAGTCAAGCCCCCGGCGGCCCGAGGCGCCGGAGGGCGGGGTAGCCTCGCTCCCGGCGGGGGCCGGCGGACGAGGTTTCAGGGGCGGTCGAATGGAACAGCAACAGCGCGGCTACTGGCGGGTCGCGGACGGTTCGGCGGTCAGCTCCACCCAGGCCCAGGTCGCCTGGACCAGGGCCGCCTACCCGGCCCTGGTGGACGTGGCCCGCCGCTACCACGCGGTGATCACCTACTCCGAACTGGCCGAGACCGTGCAGGAGGCGGCCGGGGTGCGCACCCGGGTGCACCAGCGCACCTGGATCGGCAAAGTCCTGGCCCTGGTGGTGCGCGAGGCACACCGCCGCGGGGACCCGCCGCTGACCGCACTGGTGGTCCACTCCACCGACGGCATGGTCGGCGTCGGCTACCAGGAAGTACTGGCCGTGGCCGGACAGCCGCCGCTGGCAGCGGACATGGACCGCGAACACCACGCCGCCGCCGCCCGCCTCGCCTGCTACCGGCACTTCGGCGCCCAGCTGCCCGCCGACGGCGGCACCCCCGCCCTGGCCCCGCGCCTGCAAGCGGCCGTCAACCGCAAGGCGGCCGCCGCCACCCCGCCCCGCCCCCCGGCGATCTGCCCCTCCTGCTTCCTCCAACTGCCCGCCACCCGCATCTGCGACTCCTGCGGCGCCAGCGCGTAGGGGCTCTCCTGCGGATCACGCCGGGCCCGGACGGAGCAGCAGGCCGGATGGGATGATCTTGCCGGCAGTTCCGTACGAGGAGGCACGGTGGACGACCACTCGAAGCACGACCACTCCCGGTGGGAGGGCGTCGTGATCGCGGCCCGCGAACGTGCCCGCTCGCGGCAGGCCCTCATGGTCGAGCGCTTCGGACTGTCAGGTGACGTGCAGTACCACTGGTCGATGGACGACGCGCGGATCACCTGGTCGCGCAGGAGGAAGTGGTCGCGCAAGAGCGAGGTGTTCCTCACCGGCCGGCTCACGATGATCGGCAGCGTCAGCCTCGCCCGGCAGACCTGGCTGTGGTCCTGGGCGAACGAGTCGCTGCCGCCCGCCGTCCTGGGCGACATCGAACGGGTGCGGCGCTTCGGCGAGGACAACGACTTCCCCGTCCTGCCGTGGCCGGGCTTCGACTCCCACCCCGAACTCGTCGCCGAGGCGCGGATGGTCGCGGCCTCGGTGCTCGACGCCGACGGGCTGTGGGTGGAGTCGACGGACGACACGGAGCTCCACTTCCTGCTCCACGACCTGGTGCCCGCCGCGGCGGCCGACTAGGCGGCCGGGCGGGCGGGCAGGTAGGCGGGCGGCTCGTCGGGCGGCCGGGCGGGCGGCGGGAGCTCGCGGACCCGCGGCGGGGCGTCAGGCCCGGGCACCGGCGGGCAGGCGGCCCGGCATCTGCCAGCCCTCGGCGAGACGGGAGGGGGCGAGCCGGCGCCCGTCGCCGAAGAACTCGCAGAACTTCATGATCAGCGGATCCCAGCCGAGCGGGTCCACGTAGTGGTCCGTACCGGGCACGATCAGGCGCTCCTCGACGTGCGCGCGCACCACGGTGACCTCGAAGGCGGTGCAGTGCGGGTTGCCCGCCAGCGGCGCGGCCGCCTCCAACCGGCACTCCAGCTGGACCGGGCACTCGGCGACGCGCGGCGCCCGCACCAGCTCCGACCGCTGCTCGGTGAGCCCGGCGGCGGCGAACTTGCCCCGCTCGAAGCGGTAGCCCTGCTGCCGCCGGTGCTCGGTCAGATCCGGGTTGGCGGTCAGCAGCGCGAGGGCGTCGACGGCGTCGACCTGCCCGGAGGAGGGCAGGTTGAGCACGCACTCGCCCTCGCGCCGCAGGTTGACGGCCGTCTGGGCGGTGTTGCCGAGGCCCAGCACGCAGGACTGCCCCAGCCACCACGCCGAGGACATCGGCGCCAGGTTGGCGCCGCCGTCCTCGTTGCGCGAGCTGATCAGCACCACCGGGGTGCCGAAGTAGAGAACCTTGAGGTCGGTGGCCTTGTGCACGGGAATGCCGTCCTTGGGTGGGAAACCGTTGCCGGTCTCCGACTCTGCCCCCGCCCGGGAGGGGGCGCTGGCGGTGATCGGACACGGCGTTCCCGGCCCCGGCGGGGGCGGACGGCCCTACGCCGGACGGCCCTGCACGCGTCGGCTCGGTCCGACACGCCGATTCGGCCGTACGGGTGGGTTCAGCACCCGTACGGGCCGGCGGTCAGAACGCGGCGCTGACCGGACCGCGAGCGGCCACCGTACGGGCCTGGCCGTCGCGCAGCCGGTAGGACAGGCCCACGACGGCCGCCGCGCCCTCGGCCACCTTGGCGGCCAACAGCTGGGAACGCTCCAGCAGCAGGTCCACGGTCTGGCGGATGTGCTCGTCGACGATCCCGTCCGGGTCCTCGATGCCCGCGGCCCGGGCCGACACCACGCTCGGGGTGACCCGCTCCACCACGTCCCGCACGAACCCGCCCGGCAGCCGCCCCTGGTCCAGCGCCTCCATCGCCGCGCCCACCGCGCCGCACGAGTCGTGCCCCAGTACCACCACCAGCGGGCACTCCAGCACGCTCACCCCGTACTCGATGCTGCCCAGCGCCTCCGCCCCGGTGACGTGCCCGGCCGTCCGCACCACGAACAGGTCGCCCAGCCCCCGGTCGAAGATGATCTCGGCCGCCAGCCGGGAGTCCGAACAGCCGAACAGCACCGCGAAGGGCCGCTGCGCCGGGGCGAGGGCGGCCCTGCGCCCGGCGTCCTGGTTGGGGTGCTCCGGGCTGCCCGCGACGAAACGGGCATTGCCCTCCATCAGCACCCGCATCGCCTGGTCGGGGCCGGATATCGGTGAGGAGATCATGCCTGCACCCTAGATCGCCGCAGGTGGGGCCCGCAGCAGGGGGGCCGGGGCAGAGGCCCGGCACCGCGTCGCTCCTCACCCGGCCGGCCCAGTCCACGGCCCGCCCACCCCGCTGCGCACGGCCTCGCCCGGCCCCTTCGCCGCCCGCGTGGCGGGAGGCCGGAGGATATCGTCAACTCGCCTCCTGTGTGGCGGCGTTGGACGTGGCAGTGCCGGTCAGCGGCCCGGCCTGCCCTTGGAGACGAACACCTGGACCGTCGAGTGCGCAGGTGCGGTGCGGCCGGCCTGCGGCTCGGAGTTGATGACCGACCCGGCGGGCACGTTCCAGTCGGTGAACTCGTGGACCTCGTAGCGCAGTCCCGCCGTCTCCAGCGCGCTGATGGCCGCGTCCTTGGCCAGGTTGGCGAGCGGCGGCACACTCACCTGCACCCCGTCGGTCGGCTGCATCGGCGGCGGCGTGGGGGTGCCGAAGGCCATCGAGGGCCCGGGCGCGGGCGTGCCGGAGGGCGCGTCGGGGGAGGGTGTGCCGGACGACATCGGCGCCGAGGCGTTCGCGGGGCCCGCGGGCAGGCCGCCGGAGGGCGACGGACCCGAACCCGGCGCGAGCAGTGCCGCACCCGTGCCGATGGCGACCACCGCGGCCGCCGCCACCGCGCCGCTGAGCACGGTGCGACGGCGCACCGTGCGCCGGATGGCGAGGGCGTCGATGACGGGGGCCGGGGTGTTGTCGGCGAATGCGGTCATGGCGGCGAGGAGTTCCTTGTCGAAGTCGGGGTCGGAGCCGGGGTCGGGGTCGGGGTCGAAGTCGGGGTGGTCGGCGTCGCGACCGGGATCGTGGGACGGGAAGCGGGTCATCACGCACCTCCGCGCGAGGTCGGCGGCGCGGACGGGACGTCCTGCCGAGGCAGTGCGGACCGCAGTTTCGCGAGGCCGCGGGCGAGTTGGGAGCGCACGGCGCCGGGGGAGATGTCCAGCGTCTGCGCGATCTCCTGGTCCCCCAGGTCGTGGAGGTAGTACAGGACGACCACGGTGCGCATCCCCATCGGCAGCGTGTGCAGCGCCGCGACGAGCTCCGCGCGCAACTCCACCGACCGGTAGGCGTCGCGCGGGTCGGCGCGCTCGGGGCCGGGCGCCGCGGCGGGCCGCTCGCCGGAGCGGCTCAGCCGCCGCCAGCGGTCGTTGACCAGGTTCACCAGGATCCGGCGCACGTACGCCTCGGGCGCTTCCGCGGCCGCCACCCGCCGCCAGTTGCGGCAGGATCGTTCCAGCGCCTCCTGGACGAGGTCCTCCGCGGTGTGCGCGTCCCCGGTGAGCACGTACGCCGTCCGGAACAGCGCGCCCGAACGCTGCTGTACGAACTCGACGAAGTCGATCCCGGGACTGGCCCTGCGCAGCCTCACCCGCCGCCCTCGCTCTCTTCACTCTTCCGCCGTCACCTTCGCCCCCATGACGGCCCCCGGCACCGCCCTGCTGCACCGCCACCGCGAAAGTGACGCGGCTCACAGCGCTTCGAAGTCGAACGGGCCGAACGGGCCGGACCACCGCGGCAGCCCGGGGAGCACGCGCGCGGGCACAGCGATGCGCAAACGATGCGAGTAGCCCGGGCGGTGGCCGCTCCGAGACGGTCGCAGTGTGCACGCACTGATCGACCGGCCGGCACCCCGGCCCCCGGCACCCCGGCCCCCGGCACCCCGGCCCCCGGCACCCCGGCCCCCGGCACCCTGGCCCCCGGCAGACGAGACGCCCGGCACCGAACCCCCCGGCATCGAACCCCCGGGCGGCGGCGGACAGGCCGGGCTGCGCGCCCTGGCGGCACGCGTGGCCGGCGGCGACGAGTGGGCCTTCGAGGAGCTGTACGCCGCCACCGCCGGAACCGTCCTGGGCCTCGTGCTACGGGTGCTGCGCGACCACGCCCAGGCCGAGGAGGTCACCCAGGAGGTGTTCCTGCAGGTGTGGCGGGAGGCGGCGCGCTACCGCGCCGAACGCGGCGAGGTCCTGCCCTGGATGCTCACCCTCGCCCACCGGCGCGCCGTCGACCGGGTCCGCTCCGCCCAGGCCACCGCCGACCGCGACCGCACCGCCGCCCTGCGCGCCTACACCCCGGTCTTCGACGAGGTCGCCGACCAGGTCGAACGCGACCTGGACCGCGGCCGGGAACGCGAACGGGTCCGCCGCGCCCTGGCCACCCTCACCGACGTCCAGCGCGAATGCCTGCTGCTGGTCTACTACGGCGGCCGCACCCAAGCCCAGACCGCCGAAGCCCTCGGCGCCCCCCTCGGCACCGTCAAGACCCGCATCCGCGACGCCCTGCTACGCCTACGCACCCAACTCGCCGACCCCCCACCCCACCCGGCACAGCCCCGCGCCCGCACCTGCCTGCCAAATCTGTAGACCGGCCTACATATTCTGCTCTGCCCCGCGATCGTGGTGCGCACAGGAAGTCGACAGGTCCGACTTCCTGTGCGCACCGGCGGCATGGTTCTGTGCCCGGGCCTGCCCTGCCGGGGTCCTCGGCGCGCCGGGGGGGCGAATCTCTAGACCGGCCTACATATTCCGCTCGGACCCGCGGTCGTGGTGCGCACAGGAAGTCGACGGGTCCGACTTCCTGTGCGCGCCGATGGCTTCCGGGGAACGAGCCCTGCTTGCCGCCCGCATCCGCGACGCCCGCTGCCCCGGCCTGCCCCGCATAGGCTCACGCATGTGCCCGTCCCCGTCCCGGTCCCCGTCCCCGCGGCTGCCTCCGCCGACCGGCCGCCGGCCCAGGCCAGCCTGACCACCGGTGCCCTCGCCCGCATGCTCGGCGTTTCCCCGACCACCGTCCGCTCCTGGGAACGCCGCTACGGCATCGGCCCCGCCCGGCGCGACCCCGGGCGCCACCGCCAGTGGAGCCCTCGGGACGTCGCCGTCCTGGCGGAGATGTGCCGCCTGACCGCCCGCGGCGTCACCCCGGCCGAGGCCGCCCGCCTCGCCCTCGCCGCCGAGGCTCCAGGACCGTCCGGGCCGCCAGAGAGCTCCGAGGCGTCAGGGCCGCCCGAGCCGCCCGAGCCGCCCGAGCCGTCGGGGCCGCCGGGGCCGCCTGCCGGCGGGCCGGCCCCCGGTGGCGGGAACGCCCTGCCCGTCGGCACCGTCCGCCCCGAGTGCCGGGGGCTGGCCCGCGCGGCCGTTCGCCTCGACGCCCCCGAGCTCGCCCGGATCCTGCGACACAGCGTCGACACCCTCGGCCCGGTCGCCGCCTGGACCGAGGTGATGATGCCCGCGCTGCGCGCCGCCGGCCGCAAGTGGGCCGCCGAGGGCGAGCGCTACGTCGAGGTCGAGCACCTGCTGTCCTGGCACGTCGCCGCTGCTCTGCGCCGCGCCGCCGACCGGGTCGAGCCGCCGCAGGGTCCGGCCGTCCTGCTCGCGGGCATGCCCGCCGAACTGCATGCCCTGCCGCTGGAGGCGCTGGCTGCGGGGCTGGCCGAACGGGGTCTGCCGTTTCGGATGTTCGGCCCGGCACTGCCGACCGAAGCCCTGCTGGAAGCGGTCCGCCGCACCGGCCCGCCCGCCGTCCTGCTCTGGTCCCAGGTCGCCCGCACCGCCGACCGGGCCCTGGCCCGCCGTGTCGCCGAGACCACCTGGGGCCCCCACGGTGCCCGCACCCGTCCCGTCGTCCTGACCGCCGGCCCCGGCTGGACCGGCCCCCGCCGCCCCCCGGGCGCTCTGCGCCCCCGCGACCTGCCCACCGCCCTCGACCAGCTGGAGCACCTGCTGCGCTGAACCCCCGCCCCTGCGGAACCGCGGAACGTGCGCCGTACAGCGTTGCCCGCGGGCTCGCGCCGTCGGCTCCGGAGTGAATATACCGACCGGTCTACAGATTCGATCGCGCCCGCAGTGCGCACAGGAAGTCGACCTGCCCGACTTCCTGTGCGGGGTGGCTCGCCCTCGGCTTCGCCACGCGGCGGGGCCTGCGGGCGGGCGGCCTGCGAAACGGAAAAATATATCGGTCGGTCTACATATTCGGCCGCACATGCACGGAGCGGCGAGAGCCTGGGGAATGGGAGCGGTTCGGCGTACGCGAGAAGTCGGACCTGCCGACTTCTCGCGCGGCCGGAATCGTGGCCCAGGAGAAATATGCCGGTCGGTCTACATATTTCCCTGGTGGGGGCCGCAGCGCCGCAGTGCCGCCATGCCACCGTGCACAGGAAGTCGGCGGGTCCGACTTCCTGTGCACGGGTGGGCCTGCGGGACGTGGGGAGAATATGTCGGTCGGTCTACATAGTCAGCTGGTGGGCAAGCAGGCGGGGGCGGGAGGTGGGGGGTGCGGCCCCCGGCTACCGGGGGGTTGTTCGCCGGGGGCCGCGGTTCATGGGCTGATGCCGGGTCAGGAGGCGGGCATCAGGACGGTGTCGACGATGTAGACGGTGGCGTTGGCGGTCTGGACGTCGCCGCACAGCACCTTGGCGGCGGAGTTGACGGTGAAGTCCGGGGCGGCGCCGGTCACGGTGAGGTCGTCGGCGGCCAGGGTCTTGTGGCCGCCGGCGAGTGCCGCGGGAGCCAGGCGCTGGGGGACGACGTGGTAGGTGAGGATCTTGGTGAGCTTGTCCTTGTCGGCGAGGACGGCGTCGAGGTCCTTCTTCGGGAGCTTGGCGAAGGCGTCGTTGGTGGGGGCGAAGACGGTGATGTTCTTCGCGGAGTTGAGGGTGTCCACCAGGCCGGCCTGCTTGACGGCGGTGACCAGGGTGGACAGCAGCGGGTTGTTGGAGGCGGCGGTGGCGACCGGGTCCTTGGCCATGCCGCTGAAGCTGCCGGCCCCGTCCTTGGGGACGGCCGCGCACGCGGTGCCGAACGGCTGCCCGGCCGTCACCTGCTCGGCGCCCGGGGCACCGGAAGCCGGGGCACCGGACGGCTGGGCCGCGGCGGTCGCGCTGGTGCTCTTGGCCGTGTCCGAGGACTTCGCCTCGCCGCTGCTGCTGCACGCGCTCAGGGAGGCGGCCAGCAGGCCGGCGGCGAGGACGGCGGCGAAGGGCTTGCGGACCAGGACGGTCGTGTTCATGGACGGATTCTCCTGTCAGGTGGCATCGGGCGGATCCCGGATGCCGAAGGGGTGGGGAGGTCATGAGGTGGGGTCAGGTGACGGTGACGACGACGCTGTGCCAGCCCGTCGCGCCCGAGGGGTGGGGAGGTGTGCGGGTGGCGGGCTGGACGGCCCCGGTGCCGTCGGTGGCACGGGCCTCGAGGCGGTGGGTCCCGGGGGCGGCGCCGGTCCAGGCGTGGGTCCACTGGCGCCACAGGTCGGGCCCGGCGTCGGCGGCCAGTTCGGCCTGCCGCCAGGGCCCGCCGTCGACGCGCACCTCGACGGCGGCGATGCCGCGGTGGGTGGCCCAGGCGGTGCCGGCCACCGTCACGTCGCCGGGCGGCACGCGGGCGAACGGCGCGGGCACGTCGATCCGCGAGGCGGTGCGGACCTCGCCGGTGCGGTCCCAGCCGCGCCGCACCCAGTACGGGTCGCGGGCGGCGAAGGTGGTCACCTCCAGGTCGACGAGCCACTTGGTGGCCGAGGTGTAGCCGTAGAGGCCGGGCACCACCGTGCGGCAGGGGAAGCCGTGTTCGACGGGCAGCGCCTCGCCGTTCATCGCCACCGCGAGCAGCGCCCGGCGCCCGTCGAGGAGCGTCTCGACCGGGGTGCCGATCGTCATGCCGTCCTGCGAGCGGCCGACGAGCTGCTCGGCGCCGGAGCGGACGCCGGCGCGGCGCAGCAGGGCGGGCAGCGAGGCGCCGAGCCAGCGGGTGGTGCCCGCGTAGGGGCCGCCGACCTCGTTGGAGACGCAGGACAGGGTGTGGTCCAGCTCCTCCAGCCCGAGGGCGAGCAGGTCGTCGAAGCCGATCAGCAGCGGGCGGTCGACCAGGCCGTGCAGCCGCAGCGACCAGGCGCGCGGGTCGATGCGCGGCAGGGTCAGGGCGGTGTCGACGCGGTAGAAGTCGGCGGTGGGGGTGATGAACGGGGGCAGGCCGGGGACCGTGGCGCCGACGGCGCGCGGCAGCGGTGGAGCCGGGCGCAGCGGCGGCGGCAGGCGGACGGCGGCGCGGGCCGCGCTGGCGTCGCCGCGCCGGTCGGACAGGACGCGTCCGGCCGTGCCGAGGGCGGCGGCCGTGCCGATCGTGGCGCCGGCCGCCAGGACGCGCCGCCGTTCGGGCCCGGCCGGCCGGACCGGGCCCGAGCCAAGGGAAGGGGAAGGGCCGGGGGAAGGGCCGGGGGAGAGGGCGGGTCCGGCCAGCCACCACAGCACGGCGACCGCGCCGCCGGCCGCGGCGGCGGAGGGCAGCAGGTCGGTGGGGAGGGCCTGCGGGCGGGCCAGCGCGGCCCAGGCGCCGAGGCCGCCGAAGGCCGTGAACAGGGCGGCGGCCGCGCCGCGACGGCGTACGGCCAGCACGCCGAGGGCCGCGGCCGCGAGACCCATGACGGTGTAGATCCCGCCCAGCAGGACCGTCTTGTCGCCAGTGCCGAACCGCTGGACCGCCCACGTCTTGACGGCGGTGGGCGCGAGGTCGATCGCCGCCGAGCCGATCGCCACCACCGGTGAGGCCTGGGGGCGGGTGAACGCCGCCGCCGCCTCACCGGCTCCCACGGCCGCGGCGGCGGCCGCCAGCCCGCACAGCGCCGCCACGGCCGGCCCGGCGGCACGGGTGCGTGCTCGGGGGAGGGCGCCCGGCGGGCTGCTGCTCGTCTCATCGGTCACGGTCCTCATTCGGCGGTCCGGCTCCACCGGATGGGTGCGAGTCCGGATACCCCCCGATCGGGTGACATTGCTCTGGCCGGGTGACACCGCCCGGCCAGGGTTGAGGGCCGCGGACGGGCCGCAGACGGGCTGCGGAACGGGCTGCGGAACGGGCCGGACCGCCGGGAGACCCGGCCCCGGCGCCCCGGGCCGAGGCCGCTCAAGGGCGCCCGGGGACGTCCGGGGCGCCCTTGAGCGGCACCCTCACGGTCTCCTGGCCCCGGCCCGACCCGGCCTTCCGCCGGGCCAGCCGCCCGGCCCGGCCCGGCCCTCCCGCTCAGGTGAACGGGATCAGCAGGACCGGCGCCCCCGTGGGGTGCGCGGAGCCGGCCGAGGGCTCCACCGTGACCCCGATACCGCGCGCACCGTCCAGGGGGCCGTCCAGCAGGAACGCGCCGTCGCCCCGGGGCATCAGCCCCGCCGGGCGCATCGCGGCGCCGTCGTCGAACCACAGCTCGTACGCCGTGCCGTCCGCCGGGGCGGGCAGGCCGGAGGCCAGGAGGACGGCCCGGCCCTTGTCGTGCGACCAGACCACCGCCCCGGTGCCGGTGCCGCCGGCCGCCGGGCCGCTCGCCCGCCGGGCGTCGGGTGCCGCCAGCAGCCCGGTGACCTGGTCCTGGTGCCGCTGCAGCGCGGCGGCGAGGGCCCTGGCCCGGTCCGCCTCCCGGTGCTGCTGGACGGCCACGCCGCCGAGGGCCGCGGCCGCCGCCAGACAGGCCGCCAGCGCCAGCCGCGGCCAGCCGCGGGCGAGCCGCCCGGGGCGCCGGGCACCGTCGGGTCCGGCCGCGGCGCGCGGGGCCTCCTGCCGGACGGTGTCCAGGGCGCCCATCACCCGCGACTTCAGCTCCCCGGACACCGCGACGGCCTGCGCGGCGCCCAGCCTGGCCAGCGTCGCCGTGAACTCGGCCACCTCCCGGGCGCAGGCCGGACACTGCGCCAGGTGGCGCTCGAACTGCGCGCGCTCGTCCGCGTCGAGGGCGTGCGCGGCGTAGGCGCCGGTCAGCGTGTGCAGGTCGGCGCCGCTCATGCTCCCACCCCCAGGCAGTCGCGCAGCCGGATCAGCGCGTCGCGCATCCGGGTCTTGACGGTGCCCAGCGGGGTGCCGAGCAGTTCGGCGACCTGCGGGTAGGTGTACCCGCGGTAGTAGGCCAGCGTGATCGACTCCCGCTGCAGCTCGGTCAGCCCCTTCAGGCAGCGCCGCACCTGCTCGCGTTCCAGCCGCCCCTCGACCTGCTCGGCGACCTCGTCGAACGCCGGCGCGTGCGAGGCGGCGGCGGCCCGCCGGTCGCGGTCGGCGGACGCCTGCGCCGCCCGCACCCGGTCCACGGCGCGGCGGTGGGCGATGGTCAGCACCCACGCCAGCACCTCCCCGCGCTCGGGCCGGTAGCGGGCGCAGGTGCGCCACACCTCCAGCATCACCTCCTGCGCGACCTCCTCGGACTGCGCCGGATCCCGCAGCACCCGGCGGACCAGCCCCAGCACCGGGCCCGCCACCGCGTCGTACAGCCGACCGAACGCCTCCCGGTCGCCGCGCGCGGTCCTGCTCAGCAACTCCTTGAGGTCGGAGCCCGGACGCCCCGGCCCGGACAGGTGAACGACCGTACTCATCCGGCCGCCTCGCGCTCGCAACACACGGGCGACGGCCCCGGCCAGTGGACGGTGGGCATGGCACGACCTCCAGGGAATCCCGGCCGGGCGGACACCCGGCAGGGCCGACGGAACACGGCGACGTCAGGCGTTCGAAGCCGCACCTGGCGCGGATTGCCCGCCAAGGACACCGGATTCCCGGCCCCCGCGCACGCCCGGATTCCCGGCCCCCCCGCGCGCACGCCCAGGCGCCCGCAGGAGACCCCTGGAAGACTCGAATCCCCGGCCGTGTCCAATCCCCGGCCGCGTCCGCTCCGAACACCCCGGCAGCGCCCCCCGCGCCTGGCGGGGCACGGGGGGCGCACCCGCCCGCACGAGAGGAGCCGCAGGTGGACGAGCCGACCCGGACGCGCCCGCACTGCCTGGTCACCGGCGCCACCGGCTACATCGGCGGGCGCCTGGTGCCCGAACTGCTCGCCGCCGGGTACCGGGTGCGCTGCCTGGTCCGCGACCCGCTCCGGCTGCGGGACCAGCCCTGGCGGGCCGACGTGGAGGCCGTCACCGGGGACGTCACCCGCGCCGAGTCCCTGCCCGCGGCCTTCGACGGCATCGACGCCGCCTACTACCTGGTCCACTCCCTGGGTACCGGGCCCGGCTTCGAGACCCGGGACCGGCAGGCCGCCGAGACCTTCGCCGAGGCGGCCGCCGCCGCCGGCACCCGGCGCATCGTCTACCTCGGCGGACTGCTGCCCGCCGGGGTCCCCGAACCGCACCTGTCGGCCCACCTGCGCTCGCGCGCCGAAGTGGGGCGCGCCCTGCGCACGGGCGGCGTCCCCACCGCCGAACTGCGGGCCGCGGTGATCATCGGCTCCGGCTCGGCCTCCTTCGAGATGCTGCGCCACCTGACCGAACGGCTCCCGGCGATGGTCACCCCCCGCTGGGTCGACACCCGCATCCAGCCGATCGCCGTACGCGACGTGCTGCGCTACCTGGTCGGCGCCGCCGCCCTGCCCCCCGAGGTCGACCGCACCTTCGACATCGGCGGGCCCGACGTGCTCACCTACCGGCTGATGATGCGCCACTACGCCGAGGTCGCCGACCTGCCCCGGCGCCTGATCGTGCCGGTGCCCGTGCTCTCCCCGCGCCTGTCCAGCCACTGGGTGGGCCTGGTCACCCCCGTACCGGGCTCGCTCGCCCGACCGCTGGTGGAGTCGCTGCGCCACGAGGTGGTGTGCCGCGAACACGACATCGCCCGCTGGATCCCCGACCCGCCCGAGGGCCTGACCGGCTTCGACCGGGCCGTGGAACTGGCCCTGCGGCGCATCCGCGACGCCCAGGTCTCCACCCGCTGGTCCTCCGCCTCCCTGCCCGGCGCGCCCAGCGACCCGCTGCCCACCGACCCCGACTGGGCCGGCGGCAGCCTCTACCAGGACCTGCGCCGGCGCCGGGTGGCCGCCGACCCGGCCGCGCTGTGGCGGGTGGTGGAGGGCGTCGGCGGCGAGAACGGCTGGTACTCCCTGCCGCTGGCCTGGGCCCTGCGCGGACGCCTGGACCGCCTGGCCGGCGGCGTCGGCCTGCGCCGCGGCCGCCGCGACCGCCACCGGCTGCGGGTCGGCGACGCGCTCGACTTCTGGCGGGTCGAGGAGATCGAACCCGGACACCTGCTGCGGCTGCGCGCCGAGATGCGCCTGCCGGGCCTGGCCTGGCTCGAACTGCGCGTGACACCCGACGGCGCCGGCGGCGCGCTCTACCAGCAGCGGGCGCTGTTCCACCCGCACGGACTGGCCGGCCACCTCTACTGGTGGTCGGTGGCGCCCTTCCACGCCCTGGTGTTCGGCGCCATGGCCCGCAACATCACCGAACGCGCCCGACCCGCCGGCTGACACCCCCACCCCGACCCGCCGGCTGACACCCCCACCCCGACCCGCCGCCCGACACCCGCCGCCGTACCCGCACCCCACCGCACGAGGCCCCCGATGAGCACCGCCGTCGTCCTGTTCACCCAGGACCTGCGCCTGCACGACAACCCCGCCCTGCACGCCGCCCGCACCCGCGCCGACCAGGTCGTCCCCCTGTTCGTCCTCGACCCGGCCATCGCCCGGGCCGGCTTCGCCGCCCCCAACCGGCAGGCCTTCCTCGCCGAGAGCCTCGCCGACCTCGACCGGGCGCTGCGCGCCGCCGGCTCCCGCCTGGTCCTGCGCCACGGCGACCCCGTCGAACAGGCCGCCCGCCTGGCCGCCGAGTGCGGCGCCGACACCGTCCACACCAACGCCGGCGTCTCCGCCTTCGCCACCCGCCGCGAACACGCCCTGCGCCGCGCCCTCGGCGAGCGCCTGCACCTGCACGACGCCGCGCTCACCATCGTCCCCGCCGGCCTCGTCACCCCGGCCGGGCGCGATCACTACGCCGTCTTCACTCCCTACCACCGCGCCTGGCAGCAGGCACCCCGGCGCACCGTCCTGCCCGCCCCGCGCACCCTCGCCACCCCCGACGGCCCCGCGAGCGCCCCGCTGCCCGCCGCCCCCGCCGGCACCTCCCCGGGCCGCGCCCCCGGCGGCGAGAGCGCCGCCCGCCGCCGCCTGCGCGCCTGGAACCCGGACGCCTACGAGCAGTTGCACGACGACCTCGCCGCCGACGCCACCTCCCGCCTCTCGCCGTACCTGCACTTCGGCTGCCTGTCCGCCACCGAACTCGCCCACCGCGCCGGGAAGTCCGACACCCCCGGCGCGGCCGCGCTGGTGCGCCAGCTCGCCTGGCGCGACTTCCACCACCAGGTCCTCGCGGCCCGCCCTGACGCCGCCCACGCCGACTACCGCCCCCGCCCCGTCCGCTGGTACGACGACGAACGCGAGCTCCAGGCCTGGCGCGAGGGCCGCACCGGCTACCCGATCGTCGACGCCGGCCTGCGCCAACTCGCCCACGAGGGCTGGATGCACAACCGGGCCCGCCTGCTCACCGCCTCCTTCCTCACCAAGAGCCTGCGCCACCACTGGCGCCCCGGCGCCGCCCACTTCCTCGCCCTGCTCGTCGACGGCGACCTCGCCAACAACCAGCTCAACTGGCAGTGGGTCGCCGGCACCGGCACCGACACCCGCCCCAACCGCGTCCTCAATCCGCTGCGCCAGGCCGACCGCTACGACCCCGACGGCGCCTACGTGCGCCGCTGGGTCCCCGAGCTCGCCCACCTGCCCGCCCGCGCCGTCCACCGCCCCTGGGAGCTGGCCGAGCCCCCGGCCGGCTACCCGGCGCCCCTGCTGCCCCCCGACGCCCTCGGCACCCGCCTGCGCGAGAGCGGCTGAACCGCCCTCGCCCGAACTCGTCCGTCCTCACCCGAACTCGCCCGCCCTCGCCCGAACTCATCCGAACGGCGTAGCGCCGCGTCCGCTCCCGCGCGGGCCCCGGCCGCCGCGGGATGCGGGCCCCACCCGCCTCCCGTTGGATGAACCTGCGGCCCGGCAGGCCCCGGGCAGGCCGCCCCCGGCAGGTCACCCCGGCAGGCCACCCCACCCCCGGCGCACCACCCGAAGGAGCAGGAGCATGCCCATCTCCAGGACCCGCGACGGCGTCGAGATCTTCTACCAGGACTGGGGCAGCGGACGCCCCGTCGTGTTCATCCACGGCTGGCCGCTCAACGGAGACGCCTGGCAGGACCAGCTGAAGGCCGTCGCGGACGCCGGCCTGCGGGCCATCGCCCACGACCGGCGCGGCCACGGCCGTTCCGCCCCGGTCTACGGCGGCTACGACTTCGACACCTTCGCCGACGACCTCGACAGCCTGCTCACCGGGCTCGACCTGCGCGATGTCACCCTGGTGGCCCACTCCATGGGCGGCGGCGAGCTCGCCCGCTACATCGGCCGCCACGGCACCGGGCGGATCCGCTCCGCCGTCCTGCTGTCGGCGATCACCCCGTCCATGCTCCAGGGCCCCGACAACCCGCACGGCGTGCCCGGCACCGTCTTCGACGACCTCAAGGCCGGCATCCTCACCGAGCGCTCCCAGTTCTGGAAGGACACCTCCGTCGACTTCTTCTCCGCCGACCGCCCCGGCTCCCGCGCCACCCAGGGCAACCGGGACGCCTTCTGGTTCATGGCGATGCACCAGACCATCGAGGGCGGCGTCGACTGCGTGGACGCCTTCGGCTACACCGACTTCCACGAGGACCTGGCCGGGTTCGACATCCCCACCCTGATCGTGCACGGCGACGACGACCGGATCGTCCCCGTCGAGGCCACCGCCCGCCGGGCCGCCCGGATCATCCCCGGCGCCGTCCTGAAGGTGTACGAGAACGGCTCGCACGGCATCGCGATGGTCCCCGGCGACAAGGAGCGCTTCAACGCCGACCTGCTGGAGTTCCTGAAGCGGTGAGGGCGCTTCGGGGGAACCCCGGCAGCCTCAGGGCGCGCGGCGCAGGGACAGTGCCGTGACGTCGTCGCGGCTGCGGCCCCCGCTCCAGCGGCGGGCCTCGCGGTCCAGGGCCTCGGGCAGCAGGGAGGCGGGGGCGGCGGCGAGGGCGGCCAGGCCCCGCTCGACGGGGTAGAACGCGCCGGTGGCGTCCTGGGCCTCGGTGATCCCGTCGGTGAGCAGCACCAGCACGCCGTCCTCGGGCAGCGCGAACCACCGGACGGTGCGCACCTCGTCGGTCAGCTCCGCCAGCCCGAGCGGCACCCCGGCCGGCAGCGGCACGGCCTCGACCCGGCCGCCGTGCAGCAGGTAGGGGGAGAGGTGGCCGCAGTTGACGGCCTGCACGTCCGCGCCGCGCTCCACGCCCAGCACGGTCGCGGTGACGAAGCGCTCGCTCTCGCCGCCCTGCACCGCGTACGCGTTGTGCCGTTCCACCGCCGCCTCCAGGGCGTCCGCGACGCCGGTCAGCGCCGGCTCCCGGAAGGCCGCCTCCCGGAACGCGCTCAGCACCGCGAAGCCCGCGCCGATCGCCGGCAGGCCCTTGCCCTGCACGTCGCCCACCAGCACCCGGGTGCCGTACGGGGTGTCGGCGACGTCGTACAGGTCGCCGCCGACCAGGGCGTCCTCCTCCACCGGCCGGTACAGCCCGTACAGCTGGACGTCGGGGGTGAGCACCGGCAGCGGGCGCAGCAGCTGGCGTTGCAGGGCGACGGCGGTCTGCCGCATCCGGAACAGCTCCCGCTCGCGCCGCACCCGTCGCGCGCACAGCCCGACCACGGCCGCCTCGGCGCCGACCACCCCCACCAGGGTGCCCACCCGGGCGGCCAGCGAGGACGGCGGGAACAGCACCGTGCTGACCGCCACCACCCCGGCCACCCACACCGAGGCCGCGACCGTCTGCGCGACGGTGCCCAGCCCCGCCAGCAGGGCCGGCAGGAACACCAGCAGCAGCACCAGCCGGGCGCTGGTGCCGCTCGCCGCCTGGGCGAGCAGCACCACCGCGGTGGAGGCCAGCACCCCCAGCACCACCGCCCGGTTGCCCGGCGCCCGCGTCCCCCCGCCGTCCCGCTCCCCGCTCCTGTCCCCGTCCGCGCCGCCCACCCCGCCGTCCTCTCCGCCGCCTCGCCGTCCCCCCAGGCATACCGGCGGCCCCACCCGGCCGCCAGCGCAGCCCGCCCGGACGGGCGAGCGCCCGGGTCGGTGCCCGCTCGGGAGCGCCCGCCCGGGCCCGGCCGTCAGACTGCCCGCCGCCCGGCCGTCAGGCGCAGGTGCCGTCCGCGCAGAGCTGCCACGGCTCCCAGGAGACGAACCGGTCCACCTCGGTGGTCCGCCAGGAGCGGTCGCGGTTCCACTCGCGGACGGTCACCCGCAGCCGCCCGTCCGGCAGTTGGACGACCGAGGACGGCGCGCCCAGGCCCGCGTTGGGGTCCGGCAGCCGGGGCAGCCGGCGCACCGGGCCCCAGGAGTCCCGGGCGTCGCCGTCCTGGCTGCGCACCTCCATGGCCGCGTTCGTGTCGGCGCCGGAGGCGAAGGCGTGCAGCCGGCCGTCGCGTTCCCTGAAGAGCGTGAGCCCGCCGTGGTAGGGCGGCGGTGACAGCTCGAAGTTCTCGGTCGGGGTCCAGGAGTCGCCGGGCGCGGGCAGGACGGTGTGGCAGAAGCCGCCGTAGGAGGCGAAGAACACCTCCAGGGCGCCGACGCTGTTCTCGACGGCGCTCACCTGGTACAGCTTCGGGCCCACGGGGGTGGCGCTGACGCGCTCCCAGCCGCCGTAGGCGCCCCCGGGCGCTTCCTGGGAGCGGTGCCAGACGAAGGGCAGGAGGGAGGCCGCCGAACTGTCGTAGAACTGCTGGAACTGTTCGGTCCGCCCGTCGGAGCGCGGCGTCTCCAGCAGGGTGTTCGGGAGGGCGGTACTGGCCAGGCCCTGGGCGGTCGCGTCGGCCCCGCACCCGGCGGCGACGCCCGGCGCGGGGGCCGTGCCCGCCGTGGTCGTCGTGGCCCACGCGGTCGTCCCCGCGAAGGCCACGACCAGCACACCCGACAGCACGGCTTGCGGAAGTCTCCTGTACACGGTCGGTGAACCTCCCCATTCGGTAACGGAAAAGGAGTGCCCGGTACGGGAGTTGGCCGCTTCGCCAGCCCCTCGCGCGGGACCGGCACATTCTCGTGCACCGGCGGCGGGGCGGACAGGGCGCCTGCGGGGCGGCCGGACGGGATCCGGCCGAACGGCGGCCCGCCCCCGGCGGCGGGGGAAGGCCGGCCGGTCCGGGGGGCGACAGGTCAGGCGGCCGGCAGGTCCGGGGCGTCACCGCGGGGACGGCCGCGGAACAGCTCGTCCAGGTGGTGGGTGAGGATCGCCAGCGCGGCGTCGCCGGTGCGCTGGCCGCCGAGCACGCTGGAGCCGAGGCCGTTGACCATGGCCAGCAGCCCGGCGGCGGTCATCTCCGGGTCCCTGGCGGGGTCGATCTGCCCGGCCTGCTGGGCCGCGCGGACCTGCTTGGCGAGGAAGCCCTCCAGCAGGTCGGGCTGGGGCGTCCCGTGCTTCTCCACCAGCGCGGGATCGCTGAGCACCAGCGTGTAGTACGCGGCGTAGGTGCGGGTGATCCGGCGGCTCTCCGGGTCGGTGGGCAGGACGCTGGACAGGACCGCGGTCACCAGGCCGCGCGGCGTGGACGGGGTGGCGGCCTCGGTGATCCACGTCGCCATGCGGGCCTGGAGCTGGGCGCCGAGCCGCTCCAGCGCGTCCAGCAGCAGCCCCTCCTTGGTCGTGAAGTAGTACTGCACCAGCCGCAGGGAGACGCCCGCCTCGGTGGCGACCGCCCGCATGCTGGCCGCCTGCAGCCCCTGGGTGTCGGCGATGCGCAGCAGCGCTTCGGCGATCTGCCGCCGGCGTTCCTCGTGATCGACCCGCGCGTTCATGAACGACCTCCCTGGTACACCCGTATCATGCCGTGATACACATGTATCATGCGAATCAGCCAGTTCAAGAACGACCAGGCCGGGGACCGGTTTCGCGCCGCCTACGAGCGGGCCCTGACGGAACTGTGGCCCGGGCCGCGGACGGCGCTGGACCTCCCGACCGCGTTCGGGACCACCCGCGTCTACCGGACCGGCCCGCAGCACGGCGAGCCGATCGTGCTGCTGCCCGGCTCGGGCGGAAACGCACTGATGTGGCACCGCTACATCGACACGCTGGCCCGCCACCGCCCGGTCATCGCCGTCGACACGGTCGGCGAACCGGGCGCGAGCGTGCAGAGCGCCCCGATCGCCGACGGCCGGGACGCGGCCGCCTGGCTGGACGAACTCCTGACCGCACTGGAGGTGACGGACGCCCAGGTCGTCGGCTGCTCCTACGGCGGCTGGCTGGCGCTCCACCACCAGATCCACCACCCCGGGCGGGTCGCCTCCCTCACCCTGGTGGACCCGGCCGGCTTCGCCGACATCGGCGCCCGCTTCTACGCCTGGGTGATCGCCGGCGGCCTCGCCGCCACCGCGCCGCGAGCGCTGCGCCCCCGGCTGGCCCGCCTGGTCGGCAACAGCGCCATCCTGGAGACCGAACTGATGGCCCTGATGCGCGCGTCGATGGGGTTCCGCCGCGCGCTCCCGGTGCCCCCGGTCCTGTCCGACGAGGAACTGCGCCGCCTGGACGTCCCCGCACTGTTCCTGCTCGGGGAGCGCAGCGCCATGCACGACGCGCACGCGGTCGCCGAGCGCCTCGGCCGCCTCGTGCCCTCGGCCCGGACGGAGATCGTGCCCGGCGCCGGCCACGCCCTGCCGACCGACCGGCCGGACCTGGTGGCCGACCGCGTCCTGCACCCCGCCGGGCGGTAGCGCCACCGGCCGGGCCCGGGGGCTCCCGCACCCCGCCGAGCCCCTGCCCCGCCCCCGCCGAGGCCCGTCGCACCCGCACCCGCACCCGGCTGCGCGCCGAGTTCCCCGCAGGACCCGCCGCGCGGGCGTGACACCACAGCCCGCCCGTAGGGGACTTGACGGAACGTCAGGACGCGGGGGCCGCCATCAGGTCGTGCAGCAGGTCGTCGCCCAGGCCCAGGCCGGTCTTCGACTCGTCGGGCAGGTGGTAGTCGCGGTACCAGTCCGCGGGGGCCTCCGGGTGCGGGCCGCTGACCGCCACCCGGCCGGAGCCGTAGGGGGCGATGACGGCGGCGGCGCGGTCGTTGGAATAGCGGGCCAGGACGTCCACGCCCGGGCCGTCGACGTCGAAGTACGGGCCGTCCTGGAAGTACATCCGCTGCGGGCGGCCGCGCCAGGCGACGTCGACGAGGCGGTCCTGCTCGTCGGTGACGGTCGCCCCCCGGGAGCGGATGTACTGCCCGGAGTCGCCCGGCAGGAGGTCGTAGCCCGGGTCGCCGGCCAGGTAGCCGCCCATGCACAGGCCCAGGTAGCGACCGCCGCCTCGGACGTAGTCGCGCACCAGCTCCGGCGAGAAGCCGGGGTCGCGCTGGAGCAGGCCCCACGCGGTGCTCACCTCCTGCCCGTTGGTGCCGCCCGGCTGCACGTACAGCGCGGCGCCGGCCAGCACGCCAGCGCCGAAACGCAGCCGCTCCTCGGGCCCGACGTAGCGCACCGCGAAGCCGTCGCGCTCCAGCAGCTCCCGCGCCGCCTCCGGGCAGCCCTCGCAGGCCGCCGGGCCCCGGTAGACCAGCGCGAGCGGCCGCCCGTCGGCGGCGGCGACCGCGTCGCCGGCCGCGCCGTCCGACACGGGGGAGGCGCCGCAGGCGGACGCCGTCAGCAGCGCCGCCGCCACCGCCAGGGCCGCGGCGGCCCGCCCGGGCCGCCGCCCACCCCTCATGACCGGCACTGCCGCCATCGCTGACACCCTCCCCGGACAGGACCTACGCCGTGTGCAGCGACGACGCTACGGGCACAGCGGCCCGCGCCGCACGTCCGCCCTCCGAACGGGTGCACCCGCGCCGTCCGCGTTGACGGGCCGCGGGCCCGGGGGAGTAGCGCGGGCGGACGGGTCAGGCGGACGCGGCCCGGGCGGTGCGCCACTGCTCGAACTGCTCCGGGGTGCGCACGCCGTCGTCCAGGACGGCGCGGTAGACGTCCCAGCCGCGCACGCCGCGGCCGTACTCGGGGTGCTCGGACCAGGCGTGCTTGATCCGCAGGACGGCCTCGCGGGCCTGCGGGGTGAGACGCGGCGGCAGGTCGCGCAGGTGGGCGAGGTCGGGCTGGCGGGCGGGCTCGTCGACGAACCACAGGTCGAGGGTCCAGTCGCGGCCCTGCGGGCAGCGGTAGTCCAGGCCGAGGTAGAGGCCGTCGGGGTAGGCGGCGGGGTCGGTGTTCCAGGTGCCGGTGTCGTTGCGCAGGCGCACCTGCCGCACCCGCGGGTGCAGTGCCAGCCGCGCGCCGAGCGCGGCCACCCGCTCGTGCGCGGCCGTGTCCAGGCGCGGGCACACCACGGTGACGTCCAGGTCCCGGCGCACCATCAGCCCCAGCGCCGAACTGCCCACCCGCACCGGCTCCCCGAGGGCGCCCAGCAGCTCGTCCAGGCCCAGGTCGGCGCTGACCGCCCCGGCCTCGGCCTGCCGTTCGTCCTGGTGCCGCAGAAGATCGTCCGTCGTCATCGGGCCAGTCTGCCAGCAGCCGCCGACCCCGGGAATTGACCCATGAAATCGGCATGGAATTGCCACCTGATATCTGGTCTTTCCGGCCCTAGCCTGGTCCCATGACGACGACGAGCAACGCCGCCCCCGCCGCCCCCGTGCTGACCCGCCACGCCGGGGCCGAGACCTGCGCCGACCCGAGCAGCACCATGACCCTGCTCGCCGACTCGGCGCACACCGAGGGCGGGTTCACCAGCTACCGCTCCACCTTCGCCAAGGGCGCCGTCGGGGCCCCCGCGCACTTCCACACCCGGGCGTGGGAGCTGTTCTTCGTCATCGGCGGCTCGCTGCAGGTGCTGGTCGGCGAGGAGGTCACGATCCTGGGCGAGGGCGACTTCCTCGCCGTGCCGCCGCACACCCCGCACGCCTTCGCCGCCGCCCCGGGCGCCGAGGCCGACGTCCTGTTCGTGTTCACCCCGGGCCTGGACCGCTTCGACTACCTGCGCCTGCTGGGCCGCGTCATGCGCGGCGAGACCGACCCGGGCGCGATCGCCGCCTCCGCCGGGCGCTTCGACAACCACTACGTCGACAGCCCCGCCTGGCGCGCCGCCCTCGACCGGAGCGCCGCCCGCGCCTGATGCCCCGCCCCCTAGAAACCGCCCTGCCCCGCCCGGGGCCCGTGACGGCCGTTCCCGGCGGGCCGGTGCGGGCCGGGTGTGGAACGGTGGAAGCCGGGGGTGTCCTGGTTGCGAGAGGAGTGGCCATGTCGTCGAAGCGTCGCCGCAAGAAGAAGGCCCGGGCCCGGCGCGGGGCCAACCACGGCCGCCGGCCCCAGTGCTGAGCGCCTGAACCGTGCGTGCGGCCGGGGCGCCGCCCCCGGCCGCACCGGCCGCTCAGCCCGGTTCGCGCCCGCGCGGCACGGCGTGGTACGTGCAGGTGTCCGTCCAGTCGCGGCCGAAGGTGAGCACCAGCACCGGGCCCGGCCCCTCGGCGCGGGCGGCGCGCAGCAGCGCGGCCGGGTCGCCGTCCGGCGGGATCTGCTCGTGCCGGAAGCGCACGTCGCTGCCCCTGCGCGGCCAGTCCGGGTCCGGGCGGGGGATGCCGGGCAGGTCCCAGACCAGGGTGGCGTCGGCGGTGGACAGGCTCGGGCCGGGCATCCGCCGGCCGTCGGGGAAGAGGCCGCGGTCGCGGTGGTAGCGCAGCGCGTAGGCGACCGTGCCCGGCGAGTACGGCGGTTCGTCGCCCCAGGTGTTCGGGAAGCCCCAGTCGGCCAGGCCCGCCGCCTCGATCCTGGGCAGGACGGCGGTGATGTCCTCGCCGGTGGCGAAGTAGGCGGCGGCGCTCATCCGGCAGACCAGCACGCCGCGGCCCTCGGCGGTGGTGGTGAGCAGGCCGAGCGAGGAGGGGCGGTCGCAGTGGTCGGCGACGCGGGTCAGCAGGTGCGTCACGCCCTCCACCGCGGCCAGGCCCTCGACCAGCCGGCGGATCCGCTCGCGCTCGGCGGCCCGCAGCGCCTCGACCCGCGGCGAGGAGGCCAGTGCGCGCAGCCGGCGGGTGGTGGGCAGACGGGCGCGCAGCGCGTCCCGGGCCCGTACGGGCTGGGCCAGCAGCATGCCGAGCAGGTACTCGAAGCCGTTCACCGGTCGGGGTCCTCTCGGGCCGGGGAAATGGGGAAATGCAGAGAGACCGCTCGGGCCGCTGGGGCCGGGCGGTCTCTGCTGTTCGGACGGGCCCATGCGCCAACACGGCCCGCTGCCGGTGTTCCCGAAAATTTGGAGTAGACAGCGCCCCCGGGTTCCTGACCCGCAGGTCTGGATGACGCTGCTGCACATCGTCACATTCAGCCAGGACGGCTACAAGGGCGAGTTGCACAAAAATGCATCAAATTCCGGTTTCGAGTTCCTGAACTGCACTGATGTCACAGGGTTGTGACGAGATTGCGGGCCGGGCCCGGGATTCTGGCGCATCAATCTTCGCGATGTTCACCGAACCGATTGGGAATCACCCGTACGCCTGACAGAGTGTTGCGCGAAACGGGTTCCTCGCGTGACGCCAACCACCGAAGTGCCCGTCCGTTGGAGTAGACGGTGATATAGGAGGTCCTCGATGACGAGGAAGCGGAAGAAGAAGCGCGCCCCCGCCCACTGCGCCGCCGGCCACCCGGCGCCGCCGCGACCGGGCCTGCCCTGGTCGTCCGGCCCCGTGCGGACGGCCGTGGTCGTCGTCGTGGTCGTCGTGGCCGCCGCCCTGGTGAGGACGGGCATGTCGGCGGGAGCGGCGCTCGAACTGGCCACCGGCGGGCTGCTGTTGAATGCCAGGCTCCAGCAGGGGCGGGCCTAGAAGGAACGCCGGACCGCGATGGGACGCCAGGAGAAACCGATCGCGGCGACCGAGCCGGCCCTGGGCCGACTCGCCGCGTTGCTGCGCGAGCAGCGTGAAGAGGCAGGGTTGACCTACCGTCAGCTCGCCGACCGGACCAACTACCACCCGACCACCCTGCAACGGGCCACCAGCGGCCGGACCATGCCGAACTGGGAGGTCGTCGAGGCCCTCACCCGGGCCTGCGACGGCGACCTCAAGGCGGCCCGCCGCAAGTGGACCCTGGCCAACTACTGGGCCCACGTCCCGCGCCCCTCCGGGACCCAGCGCCGGGCGCCCCGACGGCTCAACCCCGAGCAGGTCGACTCCCTCGCCGACCTGCGACGGGCGATGCACGAGATGCGGCGCAAGGCCGACTGGCCCTCCCTGGAGGAGCTGGACCGCCGGGCCCGGGCCGGGGGAGGGCGCCTGCCCTCCAGCACCCTGGCGCTGGTCCTCAGGGGTGAGGCCCCGCTGCGCAAGGCGGTGTTCCTCACCTACATGGAGGTCTGCGGGGTCAAGGAGGCCCGCCGCGCACTGTGGGCGGCGGCCTGGGAGCGGACGAACAACGCCCGCACCCCGGCACCGGTCAACTCCCGCACGTACCAGCGGGAGTTCACCCGGGCCATGCAGTCCTCCAGCAGCGGCACCTCGACGGACATCCTGTTCAAACTGTGGGTGACCCTGCGCAACAGCCTGGCCGCCGACCGCGCCGAGGACGCCGGCCACCCCGGCCACTCCGCCGGGACGGGCCGCGACGGCGCCGGCGGCGGCCCGCCGGTACTCGTGTGACCCGGTCCGCGGACGGAAACGCGCCACCAGCGCCCCGTCCGCGGACCAGCACCCACCCGCGCCACCTCGGGAATCAACCATGCCGACACCACCGCGACAGCCGACCACCACGACCACGACCATCACCACGACCACCGCCACCGGACCGGCGCTGGGCCTGTGGGCGCTGTACGACCTCCACCTGCGCCACTACCTCGACTACGCCGCCCTGCTGCTCCCCGCGGCCGACGCCCCGCTGGCCGTCCAGGGCGCCTTCGACGACCTCAGCGGCCACTGGCTCGACGCCCTCGCCACCGCCAGCCCGGCCGCCTACGCCTGGCAGGCGGTCCGCCGACGCGTCTGCGCCCTGGCCGGCCCGCGCCCGCTCGGCCCGGTCGCCCACCTCACCGCCCCCCAGCAGGACGTCCTGCTGCTGCACCTGGTCCTCGCCCTGCCCGCCGCCGAGGTCGCCGCCCTGACCGGCACCGAACCGGGCACCGTCCACGTGCAGCTGCGCTCGCTGGCGGCCGTCCGCCGGTAGCGGCCGCCGCCCCGGCCCGCTCCCGTCGTTCCACCGGCCGGGCTGCCCCCGGCCGGTCCGGCGGCTCATCGCGCGGGGCTCGCGACCGGGTCGGGGTCGGGAGCGGCGGGGGAGGGGGCGGCGGCGCGGGCACGGGCCCGGACCTCGGCGACGGCCGGGCAGGTGGCGTAGACGCGGGTGAGGTGGGCCAGGTGGTCGGCCTCGGACTCCAGGTCCTGTCCCAGGGCGTGCGGCGGTTCGGCCGCCGGGGCGGTGCGCGGGGTGTCGGGGTTGGGCCGGGCACCGGCGGCCGCGCGTTCCAGCGCGGCGGCCAGCGCGGCGGCCTCGGCGGTGGCGCCGGCCCGGGCGGCGGACGGGGGGAAGCGCGAGGCGGCGGCGGCGAGCCACCGCGGGGTCCGCGGGTCGAGGTGCTGGCGCAGGATCAGCCGGGCGTCGTGGATCTCGATGATCCGCCGGTACAGGGCGAACTGCGGGTCGCGCGGCGGCAGCAGCGGCAGGCGGCTGGCCGGCGCGAGCGCGATCTCCGGCAGCACGGTGTGCAGGTCCCGCCAGAGCGGGGCCAGCGCCCGGTAGCGGCGGTGGGCGCGCAGCCAGCCGCGGACGGCGGCGTGCGCGGCCGGCCACACCGTGGTGCCCAGGCCCGCCGCGAGCAGCGCCACGCACAGCAGGCCCAGGACGCCGCACAGGGCGTCCTCGGCGCCGGCCTGGGTGCCGGTGGCCGCCGCCTGGACGACGTCGTCGACGCCCCAGGCGTTCCACAGCAGGCCCGCGACCAGGCTCAGCGTGAGCAGCCGCAGCCCGCTGCGCTGGCGCCCGGGCACGGCGGCGCGGGCGAGCCGGGCGAGCTGGCGCAGCAGGGCGGTGAGGCAGTAGGCGAGGTAGAGCACGCCGGCGGCGGTGTACCCGGCCAGTGCCAGACGGGCGCCGGTGGAGGGCGCGGCGGTGAGGTCGGAGGCATCCAGGCCCGGCGCGGCGGCGACGAACAGGACCGCCCGCACCCCCAGGACGCCGGCCAGCAGGGCGAGCTGGCGCCGCACCGCGCGGCGGGGAAGGTCGGGCGTGTCTGACAATTCCCGCCGGGCGCACGACGCCGGGCATCCCGCCTGGACGCACCGGCGAAACGCCCAAGTACGGCCCAGTACGAGGACGCTTCGCCGGCACGCCCAGCCGGGCGCCCACCGCCGCGCGCTGATCCGCCGCGAATTGTCAGACACGCCCTCGGGATCGCGCAGGACGCCGGCCAGCAGCCGGATCGCGCAGGCCGCGCCGATGCGCAGTACGTCGCCGAGCAGGACGGGCACGGCGGGCGCGATCCCGAGCCGGTGCAGCCGGTCGGCGGCCTGGACGGTGGGCGGGGCGAGCAGCAGCAGGGCGGCGGCGAGCAGCGCGGTGGCGTAGCAGCTGTAGCGGGCGATGGCGCGCGGGTTGGTCCGGCGGCCGCGGGCGAAGTGGCAGGCGCTCAGGGCGAAGAACAGCGCGACGCCGTAGAGGACGAGGCCGCTCACGGACGCCCCGCCGCCCGGCCGTCGGCCGCCCGGTCGCCGGCGGGGCCGGGCTCGCCGGTGAGCAGGGCGTCCAGGACGTCCAGCGAGTCCGGGTGCGGGGCGGGGCCGGGCGGGTGCGCGGCGTCGGCCTTGGCGGCCCGGCTGAGGATGAGGGAGGCCAGCAGCTCGGCCTCGCGTTCCTGGGGCTCGTCGTAGCCGGTGCGCCCGAGCACCCGCCGGACCAGGTCGGGGGACAGGTGCGGCAGGAGGTCCGCGGCCGGGCCGAGCGGCGCGGAGCCGGCGTGGTCCAGGAGCAGGTGGGCGATCTCGTGGACCAGGATGTGCCGGCGGTGCAGCGCGCTGGTGTCGGCGGTGTACAGGATGTAGTCCGCCTCCCGGGTGGACACCAGCAGCCCGCAGGGCGCGTTGGGCCGGGCGGCCACCGGCAGCAGGTCGATCGGCCGTCCCCGCCGGCGGGCGATTTGCTCCAGTAGCACGGTGGTGTCGAACGGGCTCGGCAGTTCCAGCTGTTCGGCCATCCGCCGGCAGCGGCGCAGCGCCGATCGGTAGCACCTGTCGTCCCGCACGCTGTGTTCCCCTTCTCGATCAGCGGCCCCGTTCCCCCCGATCTCCCGACCGCCGTGGCTCCGCCTCCGTGCCTGGCCCCCGTCTTCGTAGCCCCCCGCGCCCCGTCCGCCCCGGACCCAGTCAGCCCCGGACCCCGTCCGCCCCGCCCGCGGCCCGCGCCGCCGGCGTCAGGGCGCCGGGTTCCGGCGGGCCGCGTCCCGGCGGGCGATGACGTCGATCAGCTCGCTGACCGTGTCCAGGCCCTCGGAGGAGAGGCCGACCGCGCGCAGCGCCAGGCTGCGCACGCCCGCGTCGCGCAGCGCGCCGAGCAGCGCGAGCTCCTTGGCGATCTCCGCGCCCTGCCGCTCGTCGAAGAAGTACGCGGGCGGGACCTGGAAGAACTGGGCGAGCGCCTCCAGGTGGCGCTTGGTCGGGTTGTCCCGGCGCCCGGTGCGCAGCTGCCACAGGTAGGTGGTGGAGAACGACTCCCCGGTCGCCTCGCGGCAGGCCCGGGCCACCTCTTCGTTGGTGTACTGCTCGCGGTCGGGTCTGCGGACGGTGTGGAACAGCGCCTCGATCCTGGCCGCGAGCCCGGACAGTTCCACCGGTCCGTCCTCCCGGTTCGATTCCGCCATGGCCCGCCCTCCTCACCGGGGCCCCGCACGTCTCCTCCTGGCGGGCGGGCAGGGCCGGCCAGGTCACGATAACCCAACGGCATCAGCTGGCGTGGATCACAAGATACCGCCAATCAACGTCAGTTGACCCCTCCGTCGGCGGCTGACATCCTGGACCGCGGGCGGACCAGTCAAGCTGACTGACCATCAAGTCCGTTCGTGTTAAAGACATTTGACGTTTCCCCCGGATCGGCCGAACGATCTCGGCAGGCCGGTAGCGTGACCGACTCCCCTGGGACCGCCAGGCATCGACGCCCGAGACGGGACCGGCCGGACCGGCCGGCCCCACCGACGGCACGACGTGGGAAGGAGGCGCCCGTGAGCACGGCGCCGCGACACCAGACGGTGCGGCTGGGCTTCCTGTGGCGAGCCGCCGGCGCCCCCATCGGCTGCGTGCTCGCCCTGGCGATGGGCATCGTGCTCGCCGACACCGGGGACGCCGGCCGGATGGGCGCCGTCCCCGCGCTGCTGCTGTCGAGCGCGGCCGTCCTGGGCGTGGCCCTGCCCGTCCCGTACGGCTTCTGGCTGCGCGCCGACGACCACGGCCTCACCCTCGTACGGGCGTTCGTCCCGCGCCGCTACCGGTGGCGGGACATCCAGGGGCTCACGATGGACGCCGGGCAGGACGCCGACTCCGGCGCCCACCGGCTCGTCCTGCTGCTGCGCCTGACCCCGGCACCCCGCCGGACCGCCCGTGCCGCCCGCATCGCCCGCGCCGCACACCTGTACGGGCCGGTCCTCGGCATCCTGGGCACCACCCGCGACGGGCTGCCGCGCGGCACCGAACCCCGCCGCCTCGCCGAACTGTTCGACCTGCTCCGGCGCCACGGCGTCCCCTTCGACGACCGCCGCTACGCCGACCTCGTCCTCACCGCGCACGGCTACCCGGCGCTCGCCCACACCGCCCCCGGCGCGTCCCTCGCCGCTCGGCCCGCCGCCCGCCCCGACGCCGCCTGAACCGGGACCGGACCGGGCCCGCGCAGCCCGCCCCGGCCCTTTGAGCCGCCCACCGCTGAGCCGCCCACCGCCCCGCAGCCGTTGACCCCGACGGAAGCGCGCCCGCCCGGACGGCGCGCCAGGACGTCAGGAGTGCGGCGATGCTCAGGTTCCACGGCGCATGGCGGATCACCGTGGTCGGCAAGAACGCCAGCTTCGACCAGCGCGCGGTGGTGCGCGGCCCCTACGGCACCCGGACGCTGCCCGGCCGGGTCGGCGCCACCCTGGAAGTCGACGAGGACAGCTGGACGCTGACCCTGGAACACCACCTGTGGGGCCGCAGCTGGCAGCCGAACCTGCGCGTCACCCCCGGGCCCGTCACCGAACGCGACGGCGTCCGCAGCCGCCTGCTGACCAGCAACGACTGCCACTGGCCCGACAAGCCCCTGGACTACGTCAACTTCGTCGTCCGCCTCGACCAGAGCCTCGCCCCGGCCCCCGTCCTCGCCCCCGTCCGGGCCGTGCGCCCCGCCGACTCCCTGCGGCCCTCCGCGCCCCGGGCCATCCGCACCTCCTCCGGCGACGTCGGCGACTTCGGCGCGCCCGCCCCCGCTTCCCGGCCCGCGGCCACTCCCGCGCCCAGGCCGGCGCAGGCCCCGGGCACCAACGCCCGGCCCGCCGCGACCCCCTGGTAGCCCGCCACCGTGCCCGGGGGACAGCCCCCGGGCACGGTGGCCCGCTGCCCGGATGTCCCGGACGGGCGCCGCAGGGTTGGCTGGACGCATCCGAACCAACCGATCCGAAAGGCCGTCACCCGTGCTCCTGTGCAAGACCGTCCGCCGCCGCGCCGCCCGCGCCACCGCCGTCGCCGCCCTCGCCGCCGCCCTGGGCGCCACCGCCATGACCGGAAGCGCCCAAGCGATCGTCAACGGCCACGACTCCACCGAGCGCTACCCGTTCATGGCCACGATCCCGATGAGTGCCAAGCAGATAGCCGACGGCACCTGCGGCGCCACCCTGATCGACCCCCAGTGGGTCCTGACCGCCGCCCACTGCGTCACGAGCCCCCCGGAGAACGAACTGAAGCTCGACGGCATCGTGCGCATCGGCAGCGCGCACCGCAAGAGCGGCGGCACCGTCCGGGCCATCACCCGCACCGTGGTCCACCCCGGCTTCAGCTTCGGCGACGGCCAGACCCGCCCCAACTACGACGACCTCGCCCTGGTGCGCCTGGACCGCCCCGTCGCCCAGCGGCCCCTCCCCGTCGCCCAGCGCCCCGGCCCGCCCGGCACCCCGACCCGGCTGCTCGGCTTCGGCACCGTCGTCGACACCCCCAAGTTCGAGGAGATGGTCTTCCCCGACCGCCTCCAGGAGCTCGACACCCGCCGCGGCGCCGTGGCCGACTGCGCCCCCGGCTACGCCGGCCCCACCCGCCTGTGCACGACCAGCCCCACCCCGAAGGCCATGGCCTGCGTCGGCGACTCCGGCGGCCCGCAGCTCCAGCGCGGCCGCGGCGGCCGCTGGGAGCTCATCGGCACCACCTCCGGCCCCGGCGCCCCGGGCGTCCCCTGCACCGGAGGCCCGGGCCTGTACACCGACGTGCGCGCCTACGCCGACTGGATCCAGGCCACCATCGCCGCCGGCTGACCTGGCTGACCTGGCTGACCCGGCTGACCTGCCTTGGCCTGACTGACTGACTGACTGACTGACCGGCCGATCCGGCCGACCGCCTGACCCCGGCGGCCGGATACGCCGGCCGACCCGACGGTAAAGTCCCAGGTGAGCACCGTCGCGCCCGAGGAGACCCCGCCATGCCGACCGACCCCGCCACCGGAGCCGCCGCCGACCGCCCGCCGATCGCGCGGTACGGCCTGGGCACCGCGGCCGTCGGCCGGCCCGGCTACATCACCCTCGGGCGTGACGGCGACCTGCCCGCCGAACGCACCGTCGAGGCGCTGCGCGACCGCACCCACGCCCTGCTCGACGCCGCCTACGCCGCGGGCGTGCGCTACCTCGACACCGCCCGCTCCTACGGCCGCGCCGAGGAGTTCGTCGCCCAGTGGCTCGCCGAACACCCCGCGGCCGCGGCCGAGGTGACGGTCGGCAGCAAGTGGGGCTACACCTACACGGCCGGCTGGCAGACCACCGGGGTGGCCGCGCACGAGGTCAAGGAGCACTCCACGGCGGTGTTCGACCGCCAGCTCCACGAGACCCGCTCCCTGCTGGGCCCGCACCTGGACGTCTACCTGGTCCACTCCGTCACCCCCGACAGCCCCGCCCTGACCGACACCGCCCTGCACGCCCGCCTGGCCGACCTGGCCGGGCAGGGCGTACGGGTCGGCCTGTCCACCAGCGGCCCGGCCCAGGCGGACACCATCCGCGCCGCCCTGGCCGTCACCGTGGACGGCCGCCCGCTGTTCACCGCCGTCCAGGCCACCTGGAACCTCCTCGAACCCTCCGCCGCCCCCGCCCTGGCCGAAGCCCACGCCGCCGGCTGGCTGGTCGTCGTCAAGGAGGGCATGGCCAACGGCCGCCTCGCCGGGCGCAACGCCACCGGGGACGACACCGCCGCACTGCGCGCCCTCGCCGCCCGCACCGGCGCGCCCCTCGACGCCCTCGCCCTGGCCGCGGCCGCCGCCCAGCCCTGGGCCGACCTCGTCCTGTCCGGCGCGGCGACCGTCGACCAGCTCGCCTCCAACCTCACCGCCGCCACCCTGCACCCCACCCCCGACGACCTGGCCGCCCTCGCCACCCTGGCCGAACCCGCCCCGGAGTACTGGCGCACCCGCGCCGCCCTGCCCTGGTCCTGAACCGCCCCCGCCGCACCGCGGGCCCGAACCCCGCCGCCCGAACTCCCGTGTCAGTGACCGCCCCTACGGTGGCCGCATGACCTCGGACCTGTCCCGTCTCCTGCCCGCCACCCTCCCGCCCGGCCGCCTGGTCGGCGGCGAGGACGGGCCGGAGCCGCTGCTGTGGATCAGCGACGCCCCCGCCCCCGCCGGCCTGTGGCAGCAACTCCACCGCGCCCACCCGCAGTCCGGCCTGTGGCCGCTGCTGCTCGTCCCCCTCGGCGACGGCGCAGACTACCGCCCCTGGCTGTCCGGCGAACTCTTCCCGGCCTCCGCCTCCGACCCCACCCTCTACGACCCCGACGCCCTGCTGCGCCGCTGGTGGCAGCAGCTCGGTGGCACCGACGAGGACGCGCCCGAGGGCCCGCTCGAGGGCCCGCTCGACGCCGAGGAAGCCGCCGAACTCCACGCCGCCCTGGCCCCCTTCGGCCCCGCCTGGCCCGGCACCGCCCCCGCCGCCGCCGTCCCCGACGGAGCCCCCGGCATCGAGGCCCGCGGCCTGGCCGACGTGCTGCTGTCCGTACGGGACGCGCGCCTGGGCCTGGTCGAGGCGGGCAGCGGCGCCGAGGCGCTGGCCGCCTGCGGCTGGAGCGGCCCGCTCAACCACGAGGACGACACCGCCAAGATCGCCGCCGTACTCGCCGACTGGGAACGCCGCTTCGGCGCCCAGGCCGTCCAAGTCGGGTTCGAAACCCTGGAGTTGAGCGTCGCCGTCCCGCCCGCCACGCTCGCCGAGGCCCTCCCGCTGGCCGCCGAGCACACCGCCTTCTGCCCCGACCTCGTCTTCCAGGGCACCGGCACCCTGACCGCCTACGCCGAACGCCTCGTCGCCGCCCACCAGTGGTCGTTCTGGTGGGACTGACCCGGCACCCGTTCCCGCCACCGAGTCCGGATCCACCGGACCAGTACGGGGACTATCCGTTGTGCGCTTCGAGCTCGGTCGTCGGCGCCCGTTGGGTGGCCGCCCACGACGCCAGGAGCGCCAGATTGTCAGCGGTCGGTGTGCCCGCGGGTGCGGTGTAGACGTTGAGGTGCAGGCCGGGTTCGGCGGACAGTCCGAGGGACTCGACGTCCAAGTCGAGCCGGCCCACGATCGGATGGCGCACACGCTTGCGGCCGGACCGGTGCAGCCGCACGTCCTGAGATGCCCACCGCTGCCGGAACAGCTCACTGGACGTCGACAGTTCGCCGACCAGGGCGATCAGCTCCTCGTCGTGCGGATCGCGGCCGGCTTCCATGCGCAGCTTCGCGGCCACGCCACCGGCAATGTGGTCGTAGTCGACAAAGAAATCCCTGGCCGCCTCGGGGTTCAGATAGACGAACCGCGCGGTGTTCGCGGGCCGTCGCGCGTCGGCCAGCACCGGTGAATACAGCGCGCGAGCGAGTTGGTTCGTGGCGAGCACGTCGTAACGGCCGTTACCGATCCAGGCCGGCGCACCGGAGATCGCGTCGAGCACCTGCTGCAGCGTCGAGCGCACCGTCACGGCAGGCCTGCGCCGGCGTGGGCCGCTGGGCGCCGTGGACTGGCGCGCGAGGTGGAACAGGTGGTCGCGCTCGGCCTCGTCGAGTTGCAGGGCGGAGGCCAGCGCGCCGAGCACGCCATCGGAGGCACCGGCGAGCCTGCCGCGCTCCATGCGCACGTAGTAGTCGACCGATACCCCCGCCAGTAGCGCCACCTCCTCGCGGCGCAGACCCTTGACCCGACGGTTGCCGCCGTAAGCGGGCAGGCCCGCCTGCGCGGGTGCGATGCGGGCGCGACGCGAGCTGAGGAACTCCCGGATCTCGGTGCGCAGATCCATCGCGGCCATCCCCTCATCGTAAGCCGGTCCCGCAGTCTAAGGGGTGCCCGATGCGGTCGTCGCGATGCCGCCGTCCACCGGGATGACGGTGCCCGTGAGGTAGGACCCGGCCCGGCTGGCGAGAAACACGGCGACACCCGCCATGTCGTCGTCGCGGCCGATCCGGCGCAGAGGGGCCGCGGCCGCGATCGTGTCGCCGACGGCATCGAGCGTGGACGCCGTCATCCGCGACGGGAACACTCCCGGTGCCACCGCGTTCACCGTGACGTGCTGCGGGCCCAGCTCCCTGGCAAGCACCCTGGTGAGTTGATGGAGTGCCGCTTTGCTGCTGGCGTACGAGTAGTTGGGCGACTGGGCGACGTGGATGGCGGCGATACTGCCGATGTTGATGATCCGCGCGGGATCATCGGCGGTGCCCGCCCTGCGAAGTGCGGGGAGCAGAGCCTGCACCAGCCAGAACGGCGACTTGAGGTTGAGGTCGATCACCGCGTCCCAGGCCTCGTCCGGGAACGTCGCCAGCGGCTCGCGCCACATCGCTCCCGCGTTGTTGACAAGGATGTCCAGGCGTTCCGAGCCGACCTGGACAAGATCGGCGAGGCGCTGACACTCGTCGTGCCTGGACAGGTCGGCGGGGATTGCTCGAACGTCGCCGAATTCGGACAGCAGATGCTGTGCCTCCGCGCACGCGTCTGCCTTGCGCGAGCTGATGACGACGCGGGCGCCCGCCTGGAGAAGGCCGCGCGCTATCATCAGCCCGATTCCCCTGGTGCCACCGGTGACAAGGGCGTACTTCCCACTCAGATCGAAAAGTTCCGCGTGAGTGGTGAATTGGTTGTCCGCCATTGGTCTCCGTCTGTTCTGTCGTGGAAGAATTCGCCGACACGGTCGCGCATTCGGGGCAGCTGAATTGAACCGATGGGGTTGAAGCTGCGGTGTGTGTCCATGGTGACAGGCGTTTTGAACGTCTGGGAGACCCTGGTGATACAGGTACTGTGAGAGCCCCCCTCGCCTGATGCGCTGACCCCGGCACCCGCTCCCACCGCCGAGTTCGGGGCCGTCGGGGGCGTCGAGCCACCGCAGGCCGTGCCCCGCCAGGCTCGCCCACCGTCTGGGCAGAGGTGGCTCAGCGACGGCTCGTCATCCAGAGCGACACCGTCAGGCGCCGCCGCCCCGGCCCGGGTCGGCGACGCCATCGAGGGACTTCAGCTGGCGCCGAATTCGCCGGTGCGGACGGCGGTGACGAAGGTCTGCCAGGCGGCGGAGGGGAAGAGGAGGGCCGGGCCGTGGGGGTCCTTGGAGTCACGGACGGGCATGACGCTCGGGAAGCCGGGCGCGACCTCGACGCACTGACCCCCGTCGGAGCTGTGGGAGGACTTGACCCAGTGGGCAGAGGACAGATCGGGGCGGAAGCTCATGGTGCCAGTTCCTTCCGGATGCTCTGATCACGGCCAGGGACTCGGCCCTGGGCGGCGCGTCTACCTGAAGACGATCGTATCTCCTGCGCCACGTCACGACAGTGGCCCGATCGCGTTCGAGGAAACCCCGGTGCAGTGTCTCGGTGTACCCGAACTGGGCGTTGTCCCCGACGGTCAGCAGCGTGACGGCCGAGCGGAACGACCGGTGGACCCCCATGGTGAAGGGGACGACCTGCACCAGGACGTTCGGCAGTCCTTCCGCCAGGTCTTCGAGCCGCTGGAGCTGTTCCGCCATGACGGCGGGGCCACCGAGTCGCCACCGAAGAGCACTCTCGTCGAGGGCGACGAAGACCAGGGGCGAGGGTGTGCGTTCCAGGAACTTCTGCCGGGCCATGTCGGATTCGACACCCTGGAGTTGAGCGTCGCCGTCCCGCCCGTCACGCTTGCCGAGGCCCTTCCGCTGGCCGCCGAGCACACCGCCTTCTGCCCCGACCTCGTCTTCCAGGGCGCCGGCACTCTGGCCGCCTACGCCGAACGCCTCGTCGCCTCCCACCAGTGGTCGTTCTGGTGGGACTGACCCGGCACCCGTTCCCGCTGCCGAGTTCGGGGCCGACGAACCCCGTCGGCCTGCAAACGTCAGGCGACGTCAGCTGGTGCCGAATTCGCCGGTGCGGACGGCGGTGACGAACGCCTGCCAGGCGGCGGAGGGGAAGAGGAGGACCGGGCCGTCGGGGTCCTTGGAATCGCGGACGGGCTGCACATCGGTGAAGCCGTTGGCGACCTCCACGCACGTGCCGCCGCTACCGCTGTATGAGCTCTTCCTCCAGCCGGTGTCAGTCAGGTCGACATCCATTCAAAGTCCCTCCGTACCGCGCGGATCATGGCCACCGAGTCGGCCTGGCTCATGGCTTCGACTACGAGCCGATCGTAGTCGTCGGCCAGCGCAGCAATCGTCTCAGTATCTCGATCGATGTAGCCTCGCTGCTCGATCTCGCCGTAAGAGAGCATTTTGCGTCCTGGCATGGTAAGGAGGTGCACCAGGCGCGTGAACGGCCTGTCCTCGCCTAGCGAGTACGGGGCCACCTGGATGATGATGTTGGGCTGCTTGGCGAGATGTTCGAGGTGGATCAGCTGCTCGATCATGGTGTCGCGGCCGCCAATGGGCCGCCTGAGGCAGCTCTCGTCCATCACCGCGTGCAGAAGTGGTGGCGAAGTGCGGGCGTGGATGTTTTGTCGGGCGAGCAGGAATTCGATTCGCTCCTGGGCCTGTTCTGGTGTGACGGTTCCTCGTCGGAGATTGCCCTGCTCCCAAGCGGTTGCGTATGCCCGGGTCTGTAGCAGTCCTGGAATCACGTTGATTTCGAAGAGCTTGATCTTCTCTGCGCGGGCCTCGTAGTTCGCGTACTCGGGGAAGCCCGGCACCAAAGCTGTGTGGCGGAGCTGCCAGTACATCAGCAGCAGGGTCCCGCCCGTCTGCAGGATCTCATCGGCCTTGGTAGCAAACTTCTCACTCGGCGGGCGCTGCGCAAGTTCGACGAACGAGACGTAGGACGGGTGGACACCGATCCTGCGCGCGAGCTGTTCCTGCTTGAGGCCCATCGCCATGCGTGACCTGCGGAGTTGGATCCCGAAGGCGGCCCACGGGGATGACTTCGGGTCAATTTCCTTGATGTTCACCATGGCTGCTCCAACTCTCAGTGCTACCGAGGTCAAGTCGTCTACCGCTTCCGATGCTAGGTGATGTCGGGCCACCATGTGTACGGAACGTGAAACGCTGATTGCGGAAGGTTATTTCCATGGCCGATACCCAAGTTCCCCGCCTCCATGGCTACGGCGTGCGCTGGGACACCGGGGCCCGCCTCTACCGGGTCCGCAACGAGGTCACCCGGGAGTGGCTGCGTCAACCGGACGGTGAGCTCGGCGGGTTCGGCTCCTTCTCCGAGGCCTGGAGTGCCTGGCGCGTCTTCGAGGTCCACAAGCGGCCGGGGGAGTGAGCGTGTCCTCGATGCTCTCCCGCGTGACCGCCGACCAGCGGCGCCAGGCGGCCGACGTCCTGGACGACCTGACGGCCGTCCTCGCCCTGAGTGGCGTCACGTTGCCGTCCATCGAGGTGGATTGGGAGCACGGCCGCAGGACCGGCTGCTACCTGATCAGCCTGGGCTGCGCCCGCCCGTTCGAACTCCTGCGGGTCGTGGACCTGTTGCGCAAGGGCCTGCGCTACGAGCGCCTGACGCGTGACGGCTGAACTCCTGGTCCGCCTGTTGTGGTGGGCGGGCTTCTCCCTCGTACTCCTCGCCGCCCTCAGGAAGTGAACCGCCCGATGCAAGACCCCCGCCTGCTCGCCAAGCCGCCCGTGTGCCGGCTCGGCTGCCTCGTCCTCGTGCGCAACCCGCGCGGCGACGTCCTGCTCGTCGACCCGGACTACATGGACGGCCTCCTCCTCCCCGGCGGCGCCGCCCAGCCCAACGAGCCCCCCAACCTCGCCGCCGCCCGCCACCTCCACGCCGAGACCGGGCTCAACCTGCGTCTCGCCGACGTCCTGGCCGTCGACTTCACCCCGGCCGATCGCCACCTGGAGCGCCTCAACCTGGTCTTCGACGGCGGCACCGTGCGCGACGACGTCCGCCTCACCGTCCCGCCGCAGCACCGCAGCGGCCTGTTCGGCGCCCGCTTCGTCCCCGTCCGCCGGCTCCCCGACGTCATGGCGCCCTCCCAGGCCGCCCGCGTCAGCGAGGCGTTGGCGGGCCGCGCGCTGCCCGTCCTCCTCCACGGACAGCGCGCGACCTGATCGGCACCGCCGGGTTGGGGTCGGCGCCCACATCGGCCCAGTCGGTGACGCGTTGGGCGCTTCGGCAGCGAGAAGGGGCGGGCGCCAGGCGCCCGCCCCTTCTCGTTCAGCTGCGGTCAGCTCCAGGGGTTGGCCGGCTGGTCGGTGATGGCGGTCCAGAAGCGGGTGCCGGCGGGCAGGGTGCCGTTGGCCCACAGGCCCCAGCCGTTGGCGTCGTGGAACTCGGCCATCCGGAAGCCGGTGCCGAAGTAGCCGGCGCAGAGCTGGTCGGCGGCGGCCCGGCTGGTGAGCTGGCTGCCGGAGGTGGGGATGGTGGCCTTCACCTCGCCGCCGGCCCAGCTGTGGTAGCCGCTGGTGGGCACGCCGGCGGGGGCGGGGCGGCCGTCCTGCTTGAGGCACAGCACGGGCAGCTGCGCGGTGGCGGGGGTGTCGCCGCTGTACGCGTTGCTGCTGTTGTCGTTGCCGACGTGCACGACGTTGTCGGCGCGCTGCTCAAGGGCGGCCCAGGTCATGCCGTTGTGGGTGGCGACGCCGCCGAACAGGGCCTCGTAGGTGTTGCGGGCGATGTCCCACTCCTGGTACCCGCCGTAGTTGCAGTCGAACATGTAGAGCCGCCAGCCGCCGCCGATCCGGTGCTCGGTGTTGTCCAGGCACTGGGAGGTGGAGATGTTCTGCAGCCGTATCCCGAGCAGGCCGTAGCGCGGCGTGCTGTCGGCCGCGGTCCACGGCGTGACCCGCCACATCTGCGAGGTGTCGTTGGCGTAGCACTGGACGCCGGAGGGGGTGCTGTCGGCGGTCAGGCAGGAGCGCTGGTCGGCGGCGTTGTTGACGGTGTAGACGCTCGGCAGGCCCGGGACGGGCTTGAACACCCACTGGCCCGGGTTGTCGGACGGCGCGCAGGGGTGCAGACCCTGTCCGCCCCATATCGCGCCGTTGGGACAGCGCTCGGACTTCTGGTTGAACAGGACCGTCGAGGGGGTGTCGGCCGAGGCCGAGCCGCCCGGGACCAGCACCAGGCCGGTCAGGGCGAGCGCGATGCCGAGGACGATACGCCGGACTAGCGAACGCACAGTGCTCTCCAAGGAGGGGAGACGACGAGGGGCGGCGGCCGGTCCGGAGGGCCCCCGGGCCACCCGGTCCGTCCGCCGCGGTCAGCTTGTCAGCGCGCGATCAATCGCCGGTATCCCAGTTTCCTGGGGGTCGTTCGACACCCGACTGGTCAGGGGCGCGGCCAGGGGCGCCCGTCGAGGTGCTCGATGTCGGTGTTGAAGCGGCGCAGGTAGGCGGCGAAGGTGGTGACGTCCTGGGCGGACCAGCCGGCCATCACCCGGTCCAGGGCCTCCACGTGGGCCTCGCGCTCCTCGTCGAGGCGGCGGTCGCCCTCGTCGGTGAGGCGGAACTTGCGGGCCATCCCGCCGTCGGGGTCGGCGATCCGCTCGACCAGGCCGGCCCGGGTCATGGCGGCGGTCTGCCGGTTGAGGGTGGAGGCGTCGAGGTTGAAGGCCTCGCTCAGCTCGCCGATGGACATCGGGCCCTGGATGCGGATGCGGCTGAGCAGGATGTACGCGCTGCGCTCCAGGGTGCTGCCGCGCGGGCGGGCGGCGGACTGGCTCAGGTAGTGGTGGCGGCCGAGCACCATGTACTCGAACTCGACCAGGTCCGTACGTTCGCCCATGCCGTCGTCCTTCGCCCTTCACCCTCATCGCCGCACCGCTGACCTGCGGGTTTCGCGGGCCTTGTCCAGTATGGCAAAGGGGTGTGACGGCGGGACCCGGCCATGTAGTGTGCTCGATGCACATAATATGCACGATACACATTCCGTTTCCGAGGAGCCCGCCATGGACGGCCCCCAGCCCGGCGGCACGACCGCCCCCACCGCCGGCACCGCCCCGACCGCCGGCACCACCCCCACCACCGGCATCGTCGCCACCCTCGCCTTCACCGGCACCGTGGCCGCGATCATGCAGACCCTGGTCACCCCGCTGATCGGCGAACTGCCCCGACTGCTGCACACCGCGCCGTCCAACGCCTCCTGGGCGATCACCGCGACCCTGCTCGCCGGCGCCGTCTTCGTCCCGATCAGCGGACGCCTGGGCGACCTGCTGGGCAAACGCCGCATGCTCCTGGCCTGCTGCGTACCGCTGTTCATCGGATCGGTCCTGTGCGCCCTCGCCTCCGCGGCCGTACCGATGATCATCGGCCGCGGCCTCCAGGGCATGGGCATGGGCGTCGTCCCGCTCGGCATCAGCCTGCTGCGCGAAGTCCTGCCGCCCGAACGCCTCGGCTCCGCCATCGCCCTGGTCAGCGCCTCGATGGGGATCGGCGGCGGCCTCGGCCTGCCGATCGCCGCCGCCGTCGCCCAGTACGCCAGCTGGCGGGCCCTGTTCTGGGGCGCCGCCGCCCTCACCCTCGTCGTCGCCGCGATGATCCGCTTCCTCGTCCCCGCCCCCGCCCGGCGCCCCGCCGGCGGCCGCTTCGACCCCGTCGGCGCGGCCGGCCTGGGCGCCGGACTGGTCTGCCTCCTGCTGCCCGTCTCCAAGGGCGCCGACTGGGGCTGGACCGACCCCCTCACCCTCGGCCTGTTCGCCGCCGCCGCCGTCCTGCTCCTCGCCTGGGGCCGGTGGGAACTGCGCTGCCCCGAACCGCTGGTGGACCTGCGGGTCACGGCCCGCCCCCGGGTCCTGCTGACCAACGCCGCATCCGTCCTGGTCGGCTTCGGCATGTACGCGCAGGCGCTGATCATCCCCCAGCTGCTCCAACTCCCCGAGGCCACCGGCTACGGCCTGGGCCGGTCGATGCTGGCCATGGGCCTGTGGATGGCGCCCTCCGGCCTGATGATGATGGCCGTCTCACCACTGGGCGCACGCCTGTCGGCCGCGCGCGGCCCCAAGTTCACCCTGGTCGCCGGCTCCCTCGCGATCGCCGCCGGATACGGACTCTCGATGGTGCTCATCGGCTCCACCTGGGGCGTCCTGGTCGTGACACTGGTGTGCAACAGCGGCGTCGGCCTGGCCTACGGCGCGATGCCCGCACTGATCATGAGCGCCGTGCCGCTGTCCGAGACGGCGTCCGCGAACAGCTTCAACACCTTGATGCGCTCGCTCGGCACCTCCGTCTCCGCCGCCGTGGTCGGCGTGGTCCTCGCCCAGCTGACCACCACCCTCGGCGGCCACACCCTGCCCTCGGAGAGCGGCTTCAGGGTCGGCCTGCTGATCGGCTGCGGCGTGGCCCTGGCCGCCGCCGCGGTCGCCGCCACCATCCCCGCCCCGCCCGCCGGGGCTGCACCCGCCACTACCCACCCGGCACCCGCCGCCAAGGACACCGCCACGACCTGACCACCCAACCCGCCACGACCTGACCACCCGCCACGACCTGACCACCCGCCAGCCCGCCCCCGGCACCCGCCGGGGGCAGCCGCGCTACGTACCCCCTACCGATCCGCGACGGATTCGCCCCCACCACCCCCACCCGTACCGTCGGAGACCACGGACACCGGACCAACCCCCAGGAGAACAGCGATGACCGCCTACGCGATGGCCCAGGTCCACTCGGTCGAGTTCGGCCCCGACATCGTCGAGTACCTCCAGCGCATCGACGCCACCCTGGACCCCTTCGACGGCCGCTTCCTCATCCACGGCGACCGGATCGAGACCGTCGAAGGCACCTGGGGACAGGACCTCATCCTCATCGAGTTCCCCGACCACCAACGCCTGCGCGCCTGGTACGACTCGCCCGCCTACCAGGAGATCCTCCCGCTGCGCACCCGCCACATGGCCGCCGACGTGGTCTTCGCCCGGGGCGTGCCCGCCGGCTACCGCGGCGCCGACGCCCTCAAGCACTGACCGGCCCGGGGGCTCAACGCCCCTGCGCCCGCTCGCGCCACCACCGCACCGTCGCCTCCACCTGCTCCTCCGGCGCGGTCGCGCGCACCGCGAAGGCGGCCTCGTAGGCGGAGGAGTCCACCACGAACGGGCGGTCGAACTGGTAACGGACCTCGCGCAGTTCACGCAGCAGCGGGGAGAACAGCCCCGCCGCGCCCAGCAGCGCCTGCGGGAGCCGGCGCACCGCGACCGGTCCGACGCCCGCCTGCGCGGCCAGCCGCTCCACCATCGCGCGCACCGGCAGCGCGGGGGCCGTCGGCACGTGCCAGGCCCGCCCCCAGGCCCGCTCCTCGCCCGCGACCTCGGCCAACGCCCGCGCCACGTCCGGCAGGTACGTCCAGCTGTGCGGCGCGTCCGGGTCGCCGAGCACCGCGATGTTCCGGCCCTTCAGCAGGCCCGGCATCACCCGCGAGGCCAGGTGCCCGCCGTCCGTCACCCCGGGGCCGAAGAAGTCCGAGGCCCGCACCTCGACCGCCCGGATCCGCCCGGCCCCGTGCAGCGCCCGCGCCTGCTCCCACGCCGCCGCCCGCACCCGCCCCTTGGGACCGGCCGCGGCCAGCGGCAGGTCCTCGGTCATCGGGCCGCGCACCGGCCCGTAGCCGTAGAGGTTGCCGAGCATGACCAGCACCGCCCCGGTGGCCTCGGCCGCCGCGCACAGCGAGGAGGCCAGCGCCGGCCACCGCGCCGCCCACTGCGGCAGCGGCGGCGCCGCGCAGCCGTAGATCGCCGCTGCGCCGCGTGCGGCCTCCGCCAGCCGCGCGCGATCGCCCGCGTCCAGCGCCACGTGCTCGATGCCGGGCACCGGGGCCCCGCCCCGCGCGGGGCTCCCCGTCCTGGTGACGACCCGTACGGCGTGCCCCTGCCCGGCCAGCAGGCGGGCGGTGGCGGCCCCGGCGGGCCCGTATCCGACAACCACGTGGAAGCTCATCCGCCCCACCCTAGGGTCTGGGGCTGCGGGTGCCGCGGGTGCTGCGAGGGTGCGGTGCGGGCGACGGCAAATACTTGGTATGGCAACCGTAAAAGACGATCTATGCTGGCGGGCGTTCACAATCTCTCCGCACAACGCAAGGTACTGAATGAAGCTGCCCCGGGTGTCCGCCGTCGTCGCGGCCGCCGTCCTGGCCCCCACCGTCCTCTTCCCGTCGATGGCCTCCGCCGCCGACAACCCCCAGCCGGCCGGTGTCTCCGGACCTGACACCGCGTCCAAGGGTGCCGAGGACCAGGGGACGGGCCAGGAGGAGCACGACCGCGCCGAGGTGCGGCGCATCCTCGCCGACAAGGAGAGCGGCCCGGGCGTGCGCGAGGCTGCCCAGAAGGCGCTGAACGGCACCGCCGCCGACCTGCGGCACTTCCTGGACGTCGAGCTCCACGACCAGCGCGTGATCGACAACCGGGTGAAGGCCTACCAGGTCCTCGCCGTTGGTGGGCCGGCCGTCAAGAAGGCCGCCACGGCCGCCCTGCGGGGCGGCACCGCCGAGGACGTCGCGAAGTTCCTCAAGGAGGGCCAGTTCACGGCCCGTGCCGAGGACGAGGACCGCGCCAAGGTGCAGGGCATCCTCGACGACAAGGAGACCGGCCCGGCTGTGCACGCGGCGGGGGAGAAGGCCCTCGCGGGCACCGCCGCCGACGTGCGGCACTTCCTGGACGTCGAGCTCGGCGAGCGGCGTCAGACCGACAACCGGCTGAAGGTCGCCCGGATCTTCGACGGCGCCGGGCCGGCACTGAAGAAGGCCGCCGGGAAGGCGATATCCGGCAGCAACGAGGAAATCCTGGCCTTCCTCAAGGAGGGCCAGTTCATCGCCCGCGCCGAGGACGAGGACCGCGCCAAGGTGCAGGGCATCCTCGACGACAAGGAGACCGGCCCGGGCGTGCGCGAGGCGGGGGAGAAGGCCCTCGCGGGTACCGCCGCCGACGTGCGGCACTTCCTGGAGGTCGAGCTCCGCAAGCAGCGGGCCGACGACAACCGGGTGAAGCTCGCCCAGATCATGGCGGTCGGCGGGCGGGCCGTGTGCGAGGCCGCCAGCCGGGCGCTGGACGGCGGTACCGACGAGGACGTCGTGAAGTTCTTGAAGGAAGGCCAGTTCACGGCCCGTGCCGAGGACGAGGCCCGTGCGAAGGTGCAGGGCATCCTGGACGACAAGGAGACCGGCCCGGGCGTGCGCGAGGCGGGGGAGAAGGCCCTCGCGGGCACCGCCGCCGACGTGCGGCACTTCCTGGACGTCGAGCTTCCCAAGCAGCGGGCCGACGACAACCGGGTGAAGCTCGCCCAGATCATGGCGGCCGGTGGGCGGGCCGTGCGCGAGGCCGCCAGCCGGGCGCTGGACGGCGGCACCGACGAGGACGTCGTGAAGTTCCTGAAGGAGGGCCAGTTCACGGCCCGTGCCGAGGACGAGGCCGCCGCGAACAAGCCGGCCCCGCAGCCGGCCCGGCCCGCCGAGCAGCCGCAGACCGCCACCGGCGCCCAGTCGGCCGTCCAGCCCGCCGCCCTGACCACCACGACGGGCACGACCACGGGCACGACCGCGGCGGGCACCACCGCCGGGACGGCCACGGCCACCACGGGCACCACCACGGTCACCACCCGCCCCGGCCAGCTCGCCGCCACCGGCACCGAGGGCCTCGGCTGGGAGGCCGGCGGCGCCGCCGCCGCCCTGGCCGCGGGTGCTGCGCTCGTCGTCGCCTCCCGCCGCCGCTCCACCGAGAGCTGACGCCCCCGAGCGTCCCCGGCCGCCCACGCGTCCGGGGACGCCCGGACGTCCGGGGACGCACGTTCAGCCGCGGGGGCTGCGCTCGGCGATCGCCCGGGCGAGGTCCGCGTGCCAGCGGGCCGCATTGCTGCCGTCCAGCTGGCCCGCGAAGGCGCGCCGCGCGGCCTGCACCAGCTCGGCCGAAGCGTGCGGGTACGCCTCCCAGGCCGCCCAGAGCGCGTTCTCGGTGTCCTCGTCCAGGCCCGTGCAGGTGAGCGGTCCGGTCCCGGACAGGGTCTGGGCCAGCACCGCCTCGAAGACCCGCCGCAGCCGCTCGTCGTCGTCGCGCCCGCGGGCGGGGCGCTCAGCCACCATCGCCGCCGCCACCACCGCCGCCGCCATCGCCATCGTCGCCGCTGTCACCGCCGCTCAGGCTCCGGTTCCGGCGCCGGCTGCGCGAGGAGCGGCGCAGCAGGGACCCCGAGGCGAGCGTCACGGACGCCACGGCGCGCACCCAGCGGGGGCCGCCGCGTTCGGCCCACACCACGCACACGCACCCGCCGACCACGATCACCAGGACACCGACCAGCACGGTACCGACCACGTCTCACCCCTCTCCCGTCCATCCCGTTTCCGGGCCGATCCTCTCAAGCCGAGCCCCCCGCCCGCGCCCCCGACCCGCCCGAAACCGGGCCGATCCGCCATACAAGTGGACACCAGGCCTGTCCTACAGGGAAGTTGGCGCCGCGCGGGATCCGCTCGACCCGCGCCCCGACCCACCCCCCTGACCTGCGCCCCGCCCCTGCGCCGAGTGCGGTGGCGAGCCCGCCGTGTGCCAGGATGCCGACACCGATCCCCTCGACCGGAGACCTTTCTTGACGATTCGCCGCACCACCGCCCTGGCCGCCGCCGCGACCGTGCTCTCCCTCACCGCGCTGACGGGCTGCAACGACGACGCCGCCCCCTCGGCGGCCCAGACCCCCGCCGCCCCGCCGTCCGCTCCGGCATCGGCATCGGCCCCGGCGTCCGCCCCGGCGTCGGCGTCGGCATCGGCATCGGCCCCGGCGTCCGCACCTGCCTCGGCCCCGGCCGAGGCGCCCGCCGGCGGGGTGATCGACCCCGAGCAGGCCCTCGCCCAGGCCGCCCGCACGCCCTACGCGGCCTCCCAGGACTTCCGCACCGAGGGCGGCCCGCTGGTCGCGACCACCACCGGCCGGATCAACCTCAACGGCAAGGTACGCACCGGCCGCCTCACCGAGTCCCTCGGCGCCGGCGGCGATTCGGCGGGCGACCCGGTCGTCGTCACCGAGGACGCGGCGTACATCAAGTCCGGCAGCGGCTGGCGCAAGTCCCCCCTCGCCGACCGGATCGCCGACTACCACGGCTACGCGAAGGCCCTGCTGGCGCTCGGCCCCGCCGCCCGCAAGGGCATGGAGGAGCAGAACGGCGCGCCCGCCTTCCACCTGTCCGGCACGCTCGGCGTGGAGCAGATGCGCGCCGTGGACGCCGAGCGCTACCTCAACCTCAAGCGCATGGGGGTGGCGTCCTTCCAGCTCGACCAGTGGATCGACGCCCAGGGCCGCACCGTGCGCTTCGACCAGCGCGTCGAGATCAGGGGCACCCCGACGCGCACCTACGGCACCTTCCGCGACTTCGGCCCCGTCGAGCCGGTCCCCGCCCCCAACTGACCACCCGAGCAAAGGAGTCCGCCATGGCCAAGGGCCTGTTCGCGACCCTGCACACCACCCTGGGCCCGATCCGGCTGGAGCTGTTCCAGTTCCACGCGCCGAAGACGGTCCGCAACTTCGTCGAACTCGCCGAGGGCACCCGGGAGTACACCGACCCGCGCACCGGCGGGCCCGGCAGCGGCCCGTACTACGACGGCACGCTCTTCCACCGCGTGGTGGCCGGCTTCATGGTCCAGGGCGGCGACCCCACCGGCAGCGGCACCGGCGGCCCGGGCTACGCCTTCGCCGACGAGTTCCACCCCGAACTGCACTTCACCAGGCCCTACCTGCTCGCCATGGCCAATTCCGGCCCGGGCACCAACGGCTCGCAGTTCTTCATCACCGTCGGCACGCCCGCCCACCTGAACCGTCGGCACACCATCTTCGGCCAGGTCGCCGACGCCGACTCCCGGGCCGTCGTCGACGCCCTCGCGGCCGTCCCCACGGACGGCGAGCGCCCCGTGGAGGACGTCGTGATCACCGAGGTCACCGTCGAGCGGCTCTGACGCCTGCCCCGGCAGTCCGGCAGTCCGGCAGTCCGGTAGTCCGGCAGTACGGTAGTCCGGCAGCCCTGCGCCCGTCGTCCGGCGGTGTCACAGCCAGCCGCGGTCGTCGGCGGTGCGCAGGGCCTCGGTGCGGTTGCGGCTGGCGGTCTTGGCGATGGCGGAGGAGAAGTAGTTGCGCACCGTGCCCTCCGAGAGGTAGAGCTTGCCGGCGATCTCGGCGACGCCGGCCCCGGAGCGGGAGGCGTTCAGCACGTCGCGTTCCCGGGCGGTGAGCGGGGAGGCGCCGGCCGCCAGGGTGGCCGCGGCCAGTTCCGGGTCCACCACGCGTTCGCCCGCCGCGACCCGGCGGATGGCGTCGGCGAGCACTTCGGCCGGCGCGTCCTTGACGACGAAGCCGACCGCGCCCGCTTCCATCGCCCGGCGCAGGTAGCCGGCGCGTCCGAAGGTGGTGAGGATGACGACCCGGCAGTCGGGCACCTGCTGGGCCAGGACGGCGGCGGCGGCCAGGCCGTCGAGGCCGGGCATCTCGATGTCCAGGAGGGCCACGTGGGGCCGGTGTTCGCGGGCCGCGTCGACGACGTGGTCGCCGCGTCCGACGGCGGCGACCACCTCGAAGTCGTCCTCCAGGTCGAGCAGGGCGCACAGCGCGGTGCGGACCAGTTCCTGGTCCTCGGCGAGCAGCAGGCGGATCGTCATGTCGTCCCTTTCCGGGCGGGGGCGCGCCCGTGGCGGGCGCTCGGCGGGACGGTGACCAGCAGCCGCCACCCGCGCGGGCTCAGCGGGCCGGCTTCGACGGTACCGCCGGCCGCCGCGACCCGTTCCCGCAGCCCTCTCAGGCCCTTCCCGACCCCGCTGCCCTTCCCGACCCCGCTGCCCTCGCCGGTCCCGCCGGTTCTGCCGTCCGCGCCCGTCCCGTCGTCGCGGATCTCCACGGAGGAGCCGGTGACGGTGACGGTGCAGCGGTCGGCCCGGGCGTGCCGGACCACGTTGGTCAGGCCCTCGCGCACCACCCAGCCGAACAGTTCCCCGTCCCGCGTGGCGACGGGGTCGGTGGACGTCGGCAGGTCGGCTACCACCCCGGCGGCGCGCAGCAGTTCGCGTCCGCGCGCGAGTTCGCCGGCCAGCGTGACGTCGCGGTAGCCGGTGACCGCGGCCCGGACGTCGGCCAGCGCCTGCCGGGACAGCGACTCCACCGCGGCCATCTCCGCCAGCGACTGGTCGGGGTCCTTGGCGGCGAGGCGCTGGGCCAGGCGGGACTTGACGGTGATCGCGGTGAGCGAGTGCCCGAGCAGGTCGTGCAGGTCGCGCGCGATCCGGTTGCGTTCGGCCTCCGAGGCCAGCCGCGCCACCTCGGCCCGGGCGGCCACCAGGGCCTGGTTGGTGGTGGCGATCTCCGCGAACGCCCCCGTGGTGAGCACGGTGAACAGCAGGGCCAGCGCCTGGAAGGTGCCGGGCCCGGCGTGCCAGGCGGGCACCGCCCACGGCACCAGCAGGGCGGCCAGGGTGGCGGTGACGGTCACCAGGGTGGCGTGGCGGCGCCGCAGCACGGCGACGAAGGAGACGACGACGATGGCGAGGTAGAACGCGTTCTCGTGGGCGAACGGCAGCGCGGCCAGGAACAGCGCGCTCATCACCGCCAGCAGCAGGAACACCTGTCGCCGCCGGCGGTGGATCATCGCGGTGGCGGTGAGGACGAAGCAGAGGCAGAACGCGCCGACGACCGCGTACCCGGCGACCAGGGCCGCCCCGGACACGTTGCCGCTCACGGCGACGGCGGTCAGGCACGGGTAGACCAGCATCCCGGCGCTCAGCATGATCCGCCGCCAGCCCTGCACCCACCGTTGCGGGGCGCGCTCCCCTGTGGCGCGCTCCGCGGCGGCGTGCCCGGGGAGGGTCGCCTGCGTGTCCTCGTCCACCCTCGCCCGCCTCACGTCGCGTCGGATCGCGCGAACAGGGTACGCAGGTGGCGTCCGTTGATCACGGCGGCCACCCCCGCCAGCACCAGCCCGCACAGGGCCTGCTCGGCCTTCATCCAGAACGGGAAGGCCCCCGGTACGCAGATGATCACGACGATCGCGGCGATCATGACGGCCGAGATGATCCGCAGCCGCCGGTACGCCGCGTGCGATCCGCGGGCGGCCCGGGTGGTGAACAGGTACGTGACCACGGCGCTGGCCACGACGAGGGTGCCGCGGATCCACACGGCCGGGTTCACCAGGTCGGGGTGGTTGCGCAGGACGTAGGCGGCCGCCAGGGTGACGACGCTCAGGCCCAGGTAGGCGAACACCAGTCGCCTGACGGTGCGGAAGGCCCGAACGGTGTCGGGGTGGTTCACGTCGGTGGAGGTCATGCCCCCATGCTGTCCGCGCCGCGCCCCCGCCCGGCAGTGTGCTGCCGCACCGGCCGACCGTGACAATTGTCAGCAGGTCAGGGCAGGTCAGGGTTGGGGGGAGGGCCGGGGAAGGGCCGGGGGAAAACGGGGCCGCCGCCCGGCGGGGCCGGGCGGCGGCTGGCTGTCGGTCGTGCGGTGGGGCTCAGGTGCAGCTGGTGAAGGTGGGGCTGGTGTTGGCGATGTAGAGGGTGGCGCCGCCGCTGGGGTCGGAGGTGAGCGGGACGGTGACGGTGTCCTCGGCGGTCCACGGGAAGCCGCGGGCGTCGAACGTCCAGTTGCCGGTGACCTTGCGGGCGAGTTCGGCCAGCGTCACCCAGCCGTACTGCTGGGGCGGGACGTTGACGGTGACGGCGTTGTTGACGGTGGTCGAGCCCTGCCAGACGTTGCTGTAGTTGACGGCGGTCTTGACCGCGGTGGTGAAGACGCCGCCGGGCGCGCCGCCGGAGATCTCCGCCCCGATCTCCCCGCCGAGGGTGCTGGACCAGCCGGTCATGTTGGTGACCGCGAAGTTCTGCTGGGCGGCGCTGCTGGTGTTGTTGAACCAGATCGAGGAGACGCAGATCTTGGGCAGCGGCGCCGCGGGGGCCTCGCTCTTGACGGCCCAGGAGCAGGAGGAGACGTCCTTCTGGCACTGCTTGGCGGCGTGGTCGACGGCGAGGCTGCGGGCGGCCTGCGGGAAGCCGGTGGACCACTGCTGGTTGGCGGTGCCGTTGCAGGTGTACTGGTCGGTCCAGGCGTCGTCGTACTGGGCGCCGAGCAGCAGGTCCAGGCAGGTGTTGTCGCCCAGGTGGCGGATCATGAACGCGTCGGCGGCCCCGGCGACCGGCTGCAGGAACCACCGCTGGCTGGCCTGCCCGGCGCAGGTCTGCTGGCGCAGGGCCGGGGTGAAGAAGGCCAGGTCGATGCACTTGCCGGTGTCGTTGTTGACGATGGTGAAGGAGAAGTCGGAGGGGTCGACGCTCAGCCGCCAGGACTGGTGGTAGCCGGGCGCCGAGTTGGTGACGATGTAGGCGCCGTCGCCCATGGTGCCGTTCTGGACGTCGAGTTGGCGCCCGTTGCTGAGGGACTTGATGGTCAGACACTGCTGCGGGGAGGCGCAGGCGGCGGCCGGCGCCGTGGCGGCGTGGGCCCGCGCGGTCGCGAACGGGGAGGCGGTGAAGCCCAGGGCGGCGCAACAGGCCACCAGGACGGCCGCTATCAGGCGCAGCCAGGGAGCCGTTCGGCTCGGGGTCGTGGCGGAAAGCACGGGGGTCGGGTCCTTTCGTCGGGAACGGGGAGAGGGAGAGGGGGGAGAGGGGAGAGGAGGCGGAAGGAAGGAAGGAGGGCGGGCCGGTCAGGCGGCGGCGAAGGCCGCTTCCAGGCGCGGGACGTAGTCCACGAGGTCCTGCGCCCAGCAGCCCGCGCTGTGGCCGCCGTTGCAGGCGGTGCCCCAGCCGGCGCCGTTGCCGTAGTCGACGTAGTGGTAGCGGTAACCGAGGGCGTCCAGGCGGTCCTTGAGGCGCTTGGCGGTGCCCTCGGCCCAGAACTCCATGTCGGAGGCGCTGCCGTTGCCGTTGCCGGTGTAGACCGCGATGCCGGTGTCGGCGAGCGCGCCCACGCGGGAGACCGGGTCCGCGGCGTTCCAGCGCCAGTCGGCGTTGAACACCGGGTACGGCGAGCCGAAGATCGCGTCGCTGGAGACCGTGGGGCCGAAGTCGAGGCCGCAGGGCTTGCCGTCGCTGGGCCCGCACAGCACGGTGCCGGCGTTGGTCAGGGTGGCGACCACGGCCCCGCGGATGATCATCTCGTTCACGGAGAGGTCGTTCGCGCCGGACATGGTGAGGACCTGGCCGAACAGCTGGGGCCGGTCCTGCGCGTAGTGCAGCGCGCCGAAGCCGCCCATCGACAGGCCGCCGACGGCCCGGCTCCTGCGGCCCGTCAGGGTGCGCAGGTTGGCGTCGATGAACGGGACGACCTGGTCGAGGTGGAAGGTCTCCCAGTTCTGCGCCCCGGCGGCGGTGTTCTGGTCGAGCCAGTCGGTGTACCAGCCGCGCAGGCCGCCGTCCGGGATGACGGTGATCATCGACTGCGCGGCGGTGAGGGCGGGGTAGGCCAGGGCCGGGTCGCTCGGGTTGTCCGAGGCGCCGTGCAGGAAGTACAGGACCGGGTAGCGCTTGGCCGGGCTGGCCGCGTAGTCGGCGGGCAGCAGGATCCGGATGGTGTGCTCCCCGGCGACCTGGGGTGTGGTGACGGTGAGCACGAAGTTGGTGGCGCTGCCGGTGGGGGCGCCGACCTGGGTGAGCCCGAAGCCGTCCTTCATCGGCGGCGGGGCGGGGGCCTCGGCGGGCGCGGCGGGCGCGGCGGGCACGCCCAGCAGCAGGAGGCAGGCGGCCAGGGCGGCGACGGCCGTCCTGGCGTGCCGGAGCCGGGCGCGCGGGGGCCGTACGGGCGGGCGCCGGGCGGGCTGGGCTGGTGTCATGGGTCGTCCTTGGCCGTGAGGGTGCCGCTGTTCCCGGGGGGAACCGCTGGAACTGTCTGAGCACCGACAACTCTTGCGAGATCACCTCGCGGTCCGCCAGAGCGCCCTGCGGCGCACCTGGGCCACTGGCGCATGTGCGCCACCGGCGTGGGTAGCCTCCGACGGCCCGTCCGGGCGACACCAGCACAACGACAAGCCGACAAACCGACGAGCGGACGGGTCGACACAACGGCACAGCGCCGAGCTGATGAGCCGACACACCGACACACCGATACACCGACACGATGACGGGGGACGTCGTGCACGACGTGCTGGATCCAGACTCCGAACGCGGCCGGGTCTACCGCTGCCTGGTCGGCCGTCCGCAGGCGCGGGCGGCGGAGCTGGCGGCCGGGGTCGGCCTCGGCGAGGGCGTCGTCCTGGCCGTGCTCAGGGAACTCGCCGACGAGGGAGTCGTCGTGGCCTGCAACGGTGAGGGCCCGCGCGGTGAGGGCCCGCGCGACGACGGCCACTGCGGCGACGGCCCGCGCGACGACCGTCACCGCGACGACGTTCACCGCGACCGCGCCTGGGAGGCGCTGCCGCCCGGCCGGGTGGTCGAGGCGGTGCTGCAGAGCGACGCCGTCCGGCAGGCCGCGGCGCGCCGGGCCGGGGCGGAACTGGAACGCCTCTACCGCTTCGCCCGGCGCGACGCCGGCACCTACGGCGCCCTGGAGGTGGTCGAGGACGCCGCCCAGGTACTGGCGGCCAGCCGGCGACTCCAGCTGGCCGCCCGCCACCAGGTGCGGGTCATCGACGTGCCGCCCTACTCCGGCAGTTCGGCCTACTACCTCGACCAGGAGGTGCTGCAGCGCCAGCGGATGGCCGCCGGGGTCGTCTACCGCTCGATCTACCACGGCTGCGCCTTCGACGACCCGGTCGCGGGCCCCAACATGGCGCGCATGATGGAGGCGGGGGAGCAGGCCCGCACGCTGGACGATCCGCCGCTCAAGCTGGCCCTGGGCGACGACGACCTGGCGATCGTCACGCTGGCGGCCGACGGGCGCCCGGGCGTCGTCTCGCTGCTGATCCGGCCCTCGGGCCTGCTGCGGGCGCTGGCCGCGGTGTTCGAGACGCTCTGGCGGCTGGCCGTCCCGGCGTCGGTGTCCGCCGCCGACCTGCAGATCGGCGAGCGGGACCGTCGCATCCTGACCCTGATGGCCAGCGGTGCCACGGACGACGCCATCGCCCGGCGGCTGGGGCTGGGGCGGCGCACGGTGGTGCGCCGGGTCTCGGCGCTGCTGGCCCAGCTGGGGGCCACCACGCGTTTCCAGGCGGGCGTGCAGGCGGCCCGGCGCGGTTGGCTGTGAGCCGTCCGTGCCGGGCCGGACCCCTGGGGGGTGGGGGTCAGGGAAAGGCGGTCAGCAGGTGCCCGCCGCGCGGTCGCGCACGACCAGGTCGGTGCGGCCGGGGGTGGAGTCCAGCCAGACCACCCGGGTGCCCTGGTCGGCGGCGGGCTGGTCCTGGCCGCCCCGGTCGCAGGAGAGGCGCTGCGGGGTGCCGCCGCCGGTCGGCAGCTGCCAGAGCTTGGGCAGTGCGGCGTTGGTCCAGCCGCCGGCGGGCTTGGTGCCCTCGACCTTGTAGGTGACGGCCTGGTCGGAGGCGGTGAGGCTGCCGCCGCGCGTCGGGGCGTTCGGCGAGTCGGCGGCCAGCACCTCGGTCACGCCGGAGCCGTCCAGGGCGCCGGAGCGGATGGAGGCGCGGGCGGTCGCGCCGTCGGGGGTGTCCAGCCACAGCAGCCGTCCGCCGGCGAGCCGGGCGGAGGAGGCGGTGCTCGCGGCGGCGCCGGGAGCGGCGTGCGCGGTGTACTGCGCGGTGACCTTGCCGGCGGCGATCGAGTAGACGGTCGGCGCGGTGACGTACTGCTGTCCGTCCTGCCAGGACTCGGTCCAGGCGAGGTAGCCGTCCTTGAGGGTGAGGTCGTCCGGGTGGTGCCCGTCGGCCAGCGGCAGTTCGACCGCGGGGGCCCCGTCGTGGGACAGCCGGATGCTGGTGCGGTGGGTGGTGAAGTCGTTCACGGTGAAGGCGATGTCGCCGCCGGAGACCTGGGGGCTGCCGGGCTCCGTCCCGTCGGCGAGGAACAGGCTGCGGACCGGGCCGGCGCCGGACAGCGGTGCGGCCAGCAGTTCGCGGCTGTGGTTCTGGGCGGTGGTGCCGATGGCCTTCCACACGGCGGTGGTGCCGTCGGTGGCGGGCCAGCTGTGGTAGCGGCCGTCGTCGGGGCTGAGCCGGACGGGGGCGCCGCGCCCGGTGGTGGAGCCGGCGTACAGCGCGGTGGTGTCGGGGCGGGTGCCGCCCGTGCCCTTGACCGGGTCGGGGGCGGGGGCCATCGCCACCCAGTGCCCGCCGCCGGCGGCCGGGGGCGCCATCGAGTAGGAGAGGTTGCGCGCCAGCGTGCGGCTGTCCATGCCGATCCGGCTCTCCCAGCCGGGCTTGATCCCGTGCGCGTCGAACGCGGCTGCCACGGTGCGCAGTTGGGCGTGGCTGAGGCCGAGGTCGCGGCCGGCCGCCAGGGCCGCGTTGCGCCCGGTCACGAAGTCGTCGAGCGGGGTGAGGTAGGCGGTGAGCGCCCGGTAGACCACCCGGTCGGCGGTGAGCGGGTCGAGGGTGCGCCGGACGTCCCACAGGGCGCCGCTGAAGATGGTGGCGTTGAGGTGCTGTCCGCCGTTGTCGACCGTGCCGCCGAGGTAGTCGTCCACGGTGGTGCGGTGGTCGTCCATCCGGCGGTCCGCGCAGGCCTGCGGGGTGCCGGTGCGGCACTTGCTCTCGCCGAGCAGCGCGGCCGCCGGGTCGTTCATGGACATGCCGCGGGCGGTGACCTCGATGGCGTTGCCGAAGTAGTCGGCGATGCCCTCGTTCATCGCGCCGGCCTGGCCCATGCCGGCCAGGTCGGCGGTGTTCGATATGACGCCGTGGGTCATCTCGTGCCCGGCGATGTCGAGGGCGGCGGAGAACGGGTAGTAGTTGGGGCCCCCGCTGCCGTAGACCATCTTCTTCCCGTCCCAGTACGCGTTGGCGTAGGGGGCGCCGTCCTGGGTCACGTTGACGACGGAGGTGATCGCGCCGCCCTTGCCGTCCAGGCCGTTGCGGCCGAACCGGTCGTGGTAGAAGTCGTACACGATACCGGCGTTGACGCTGGCGTCGGTGGCGCCGCTGGTGCCGGCGGAGGCCGGGAAGTCCGGGCCGGGGGAGTGGGCCGGGGGGAGGTCGGCGGGGATACCGCCGCCGAAGTCCATCTCGTCCCGGCCGCCCGCGTCGTAGGTGGTGATGGTGGCGGGCCGGGTGAGGTCGGTGAGCTGGTAACTGCCGTCCGGCAGGCGGGCGATGTTCACCTTGGCGGAGTTGCCGTGGGCGTCCGGCGCGGTCCCGGTGGCGGGTTCGAGGCCGGCCGCGGTGCTTCCGGCGGCGGTGCTCCCGGCATTGCCGCCCGTCGGGAGCGGGGCGCGGGTGTCGTAGGCGAGGGCGACCACGCCGACGGTGGCGTCCACGAAGACCTCGCGGGCCGCCGGCGCCCCGGTCGCCGGGTCGGCGGCGTGCACGGTGAAGCGCTGGGCGAGCCGGCCGGCGCCGTCCGGCAGGACGACCAGGCCGTGGTCCTCGGCGGTGGCCGCGGCCCGGGCCTTCGGGTCCTGGACGGAGCCGAGCGCCAGGTCCCGCAGGGCGGCGGCCGGGACGGTGGCGGTGGTCGGCACGGTCAGGCCGGTGAAGTACTTGCCGCCGACCGACTCGACGCGCTGCCCGGCGCCCTCGCCCGTCAGGTGCACCAGGTACTGCGCGCCGAACACGGGCACGCCGTCGTGGCGCTGCTCGAACCTGACGGTGCGCCGGCCGTCGGCGGTGCTCTCGGATCCGACCTCGGCCAGCTCGCCGGGGTCGACGTGGTAGCGGTCGGCGTGGGCCGCGAGGTGGGCGCGGGCGGCGTCGGCGGGGCTGCCGACGGCCGGCTCGGCCAGGCCGGTGACCAGCTGTGGGGCGGCGGTGTCCTGACCGGCCACCAGGGAGGGCACCGGGTCGGGGGTGGCCGCGGGCCCGGCCAGGGCGGGCGGCGCGGCCAGGGCCAGCGCCACCACGGCGGTGGCGCCGATGCCGAGTGCTGTGGACGTGCGGGAACGACGGGGCACGGAGGTCCTCTCGCAGGGCCGAACGGTGGTCGCGGCGGGCCGGCCGCGCCGGACCACCGCGACGATCACGATAAGTCATCCAACGTCATATGTCGATAGACTTTCTATGTGCCCTCGGAGGGCCGGAACCCGACCCCCGCAACCGGCCCCGCAACCGGCCCGGAAACCCCAACCCGCCCCGCCCGGCGAGCGATTCGTTCAAGACGCCACCACACCCCCCGGCCGACACTGACCCGCATGACCGATCGCGCCTTCACCCCCGCCGCCGGCCGCCTCGGCCCCGTACGCCTCTACGACCCCATCGTCTCCCTCACCCGCGAACGCCTGTGGCGCAGCCTGCTCGCCATGCACGTGGCCCCCCGCCCCGACGACGTGATCCTCGACGTCGGCTGCGGCACCGGCTCACTGGCCGTCCTCCTCGGCCGCGTCGAACCCCGCGCCCGCGTCATCGGCGTCGACCCCGACCCCACCACCCTCGAAGTGGCCCGCCGCAAGGCCGCCGCCGCCGGAGTGACCCCCGAATGGCACATCGGCATGGGCGACGCCGTCGCCGACCTCGTGGGCGCCGAAACGGCCGACACCGTCGTCTCCAGCCTCGTCCTCCACCAGTGCCCCATCCCCATGAAACAGGCCGTCCTCGCCTCCATGCACACGGCGCTGCGCCCCGGCGGCAAGCTCGTCATCGCCGACTTCGGACGCCAGCGCACGGCCGCCATGCGCCTGGCGTTCCGCATCGTGCAACTGGCGGACGGCAAGGAGGACACCCAGCCCAACGCCGACGGCATCCTGCCCCGGCTGATCGCCGAGGCCGGCTTCCACGGCGTGCGCGAGACCGAGACCGTCTCCACGCTCACCGGCTCGCTGTCGTTCTACGTCGCCCGCCGCGCGTAGGCCGCCCGTCGGGTCCCCCGTGCGACCGGTGACCACGGGTACGCCGGCGGGCCCGCGCCTCCTGCTCAGCCGGGCGTCGTGTACTTCACCCGCTCCTGGAGCGGGGTCAAACGCTCCGTCAGCCGGCGTGTCTCGATGCTCTCCACGCGGTCGGGCGGTTCGTCCTCGTCCCCGGCCCAGCACATGTAGATGTCGACCGTCCCGTGCGGGAGGGCCGCGGACACCAGCGCCGCCAGGAATTCCCGGGAGTGCTTCTGAGCGAGGAACTCCTCGCGCTCCTCGTCCCGCATCGCGTCGACGAGCGCCATCGCGTCGGCCGTGTCGGTGAACCCCTCCCACTCGAACCGGGAGCTGTTGAATCCGCAGCCGCAGCCCTCGTGCGAGCCGACGTAGGTCACGTGCGGTGAAGTGAAGCGGGCTCGAACGGGCGCGTCGGCGGCGATCTCGCGAACCCCGCAGTAGCAGGTCCCGAGCTGGGGACCGGCGGTGCAGGGGATTGGCAGCACGGGCTGTTCGGTTCCGATCCACACCATCAGACACATGCGGACGAGGCTACGCCGGGCCCGAGGCACCAGCCCGGCCCGAGGCGCGCAGCACCGGGAGCACCGCGGACGGCGTCAGCCCCGTCATCTCCCGCATCTGCCGGCTGAAGTGCGCCTGGTCCGCGAAGCCGCCCGCCAGCGCCGCCTCGGCGAGCGTGCGCCCCTCGCCCAGCGCTTCGGCGGCGCGGGCCAGCCGCCGCCAGATCCGCCAGCGCGCCAGCGGCACCCCCAACTGCCGCCGCGCCAGCGCCCGCAGGCGCTGCGGCGACAGCCCCACCCGCGCCGCCAGCCCCGGCAGCGCGACCCGGTGGTCCGTCAGCGCCTCCATCGCCGCCCACAGCCGCACGTCCACCTCGGCCGACGGCAGCACCCCGGACGGACACAGGTCCTCCTCCACCAGGTCCCGCCACTGGGGTGCCACGGTGACACCGTCACCGCACCCCGCCCGCAGCCGGTCCGCGAACGCGCAGTGCGGATCGACGAAGAACGCCGACACCTCCCGGACCGGCGCCATCCGGTGCCACACCATCGGCGCCACCACCACCGCCGCACCCCGGTGGCGGACCCCGGCCCCGTCCACGATCGTCACCTCGCCGCCCGCCGCCGCGACGGCAACCTGGAACGCGGCGTGCCGATGTGACGTACTGTCCGCCAACGGCCCCCGGTACAGCGCGTACCCCGCGCCCACCACGAAGCGCCGCCCGATCCCCTCCCGCTGCCCCATCCGCCCGATGCTGCCAGAGCGCCGCACCCGCCACCCCGGATTCCGGCCACCCCCTAGCGCCGCAGGCCCACCTCGCGGGCCTTCCAGGCCAGGGCCATCGCGAACCGGACCGTGCCCACCAGCCCGGCCAGGGCGAGCGCGATCCACAGCGGGATCCCGAGCAGGCTCGGCCGGCCCGTGATCATCCGCTCGCCGGCGAGCCACACCCTGGTCTCGTGGCCGTCCGGATACAGCTTCCCGGTGGGCCGCTCCTCGCTGAACTCCCGGCCGCCGGCACTCCAGTGGTACGTGCAGCCGTAGATGTCGCGGCCCTGGTTCTGGTCGTCCAGCTCCCGGCCCGTCGTCCGGCAGCCCGTCACGGTGGCCGTGACGCCGGGCGGCTCGTGCAGCCTGGTCCGGACGGCGTAGGCGGCCTGCGCCGCCGCGAACACCGCGCCCAGGGCGAGCACCAGCAGCAGCACCAGCGCCACACAGGAGACGACGTAGTCGGTGGTGGAGACCCGACGCAGCAGCGGCAGCGAGGCACCGACGGCCGCCAGCAGCGCGACCCCGCACACCACCAGCCACCACCGCCGATCGCCCGGCAGATCCTGCGACCCCGCCCACACCACCGGCCCGGCCGCGCCCCCCAGCACCGCCACCCCCGCCACCACACCCACCGCACACCGCCGGTGCAGCGCCCCCCACTCCACGGAAGCCTCGCGCCCCACCCCGCCCCCTCTCCCCGCCGCCCACCCGCCCGACACCGCCACCCCCGAGGACGCCCCCACCCGATGTCACGGTTTCGGTCCGCGCCCGGTCTTCATCGGTGAACAGGGCGCGGCAGACACCCGCGCCCCCCGCTGCAGGAGAGGGACGAGCCATGGAAACCGTGACCGTGCGACGGGTCATCGCGGCGCCGATCGCCGAGGTGTTCGACTGGTGCGCCACGAGCACCAACTACACCCGCTCCCCGTTCGTGCTCAGGGCGCGCCTGGCCCGGCCCGGCGAGGGCGCGCCCTACGGGGTGGGCGCCGTGCGGCTGCACACCTGGCTGATCGGCTGGTTCAACGAGCGGATCACCGCCTACAACGCCCCGCACGGCTTCGACTACACCGTCGACCGCAGCTTCCCGCCGGCCCGGCACGAGTTCGGCCGGATGGCCTTCGAGGAGGTCCCCGAGGGCACCCTGGTCGTCTGGACGACCGGCTTCGCGCTCCCCATCCCCCTCGTCGGCGCGGCCTTCGCCCGCCGGGTCGGCAAGCCCGTCATCGCCCACGTCTTCGGCGCCATCCTGGCCGCCGCCGCCACCGACCTCGAAGCCGCCCCGAAGAAGCGCCCCTGACGCCGCGCCCCCCACGGCAGGAGCGGGACGGCTCAGGCCGGCGGGTTCGGCCGGTTCAGGCCGCGGTCGTAGGCGAAGATCACGGCCTGCACCCGGTCCCGGGCGCCGATCTTCGACAGCACCCGGCTGACGTGCGTCTTGACGGTCGACTCCGCGAGCACCAGGCGCTGCGCGATCTCGCCGTTGGTCCAGCCCCGGCCGACCGCGACCAGGATCTCGCGCTCGCGCTCGGTCAGGGCGTTCAGCCGCGGATCGTCCTCGGCGGCCGTGCCGGGCGGGCGCACGGGCAGGTGGTGGGCGTAGGCGTCCAGGAGGCGCCGGGTGATGGCGGGGGCGACGACGGCGTCGCCCTCGGAGACGGCGCGGATCCCGGCCAGGAGGTCCTCCGGGCGGGCGTCCTTGAGGAGGAAGCCGCTGGCGCCGGCGCGCAGCGCGGCGTGGGCGTACTCGTCGAGGTCGAAGGTGGTCAGGACGAGGATGCGCGAGCGCCCGCCGGTGGCGACGATGCGCCGGGTGGCCTCGATGCCGTCCATGCCGGGCATCCGGATGTCCATCAGGACGACGTCGGGCCGCAGGTCGGCCGCCAGGCGCACGGCCTCGGCGCCGTGCGCGGCCTCGCCGACGACCTCCGTGCCGGGCTGGCTCTCCAGCAGCATCCGGAAGCCGTACCGCTGGAGCGGCTGGTCGTCGACGATGAGGACCGTGGTCACGTCAGGCCGCCTGTCGGGTCGGGGTCGGGGTCGGGGGTGAAGGCGCCGGGGCCGCCGGGGCCGCCGGGTCCGTCGGGTCCGTCGGGTCCGTCGGGTCCGTCGGGGGTGAGGTCGAGGACGGCCTCCACGGTCCATCCTGCCCCGGGCCCGGGCCCGGCGGTGACGGTGCCCCCGTACAGGGCCGCGCGTTCGCGCATGCCCGTGAGCCCGTGCCCCTCCTCGCCTGCCGCACCGCCGCGCACCGCCCCGCCGGGCGGACCGCCGTCCCGCACCCGCACCCGCAGGCGGCCGCCCTCGGCGGCCAGCGTCACGTGCGCCCGGGTGTCGGGCCCGGCGTGCTTGAGGGTGTTGGTGAGCGCCTCCTGGACGATCCGGTACGCCATCAGCTGCACCCCGCGGTCCAGCCGCTCCACCTCGCCGCGCGCGGTGTACACGACCTGCGGCCCGGCGGCCCGGATGCGCGCGCACAGTCCGTCGAGGTCGGCGATGCCCGGCTGCGGCGTGAACTCGGGGCCCTGCTCGCCCTGGTCGCGCAGGACACCGAGCATGCGCCGCAGCTCGCCCAGCGCCTGGCGGCTGGTCTCCCCGATCAGCAGCAGCGCCTCCCGGCCCCGCTCGGGGGAGGCCTCGGTCGCGTACGCGCCGCCGTCCGCCAGGGTGATGATCACGGACAGGTTGTGGCCGATGATGTCGTGCATCTCCCGGGCCACCCGGGTGCGCTCGGTGGCGGTGGCCAGCCGGCTGCGCTGGTCGCGCTCGACCTCCAGCCGCGCCGCCCGCTCGCGCAGCCCGGCGAGCTGGGCCCGGCGGATGCGCACCGCGATGCCGACGGCCACCGCCGCCGTCGCCGCGCTGAACAGGAAGAACAGGGCGTCCCCGACCGGCAGCCCGCCGGACAGCTCCACCGCGACCAGGGCCGACGCGCCGGTCATCGCCGCGCACGCCCACGCCAGGTGCCGCAGGCTCCCGTGCAGGGCCAGGCTGTAGAGGGCGACGAGCAGCGCGACGTCCGCGCGCAGCGCCACCCCCAGGGACCACTGCAGGACGAACACGGCCGCGACCGCCGCGAACGCCGTCGCCGGTCGCCGCCGGCGCCACAGCAGCGGTAGCAGCAGCCCCGCCTGCAAGGCCAGCAGCGCCGCCAGCGGCGGGCGGGCGAAGACGATCCGGTGCTCGCGCGCCCGCTCCCCGCCGTCGTGGAAGGGCAGCAGGTCCGGCAGGCAGAACAGCAGGAAGACCGCGGCCACCACCGCGGTGTCCAGCACCCACGGGTGGTCGCGGTCCGCTTGCCGCGCCCGCTGCCCCAGCCGGGCCAGGCGCGCGAACACCGGGTACCCCGACAGCGGGTCGCCCCCCGCCCCCGCGGCGGTGTCGTGCTCGCTCACGGCGTCACCTTCGTCCAGCTCGTCCGGAACGGTCGTCACCTTCGTCCAGCCCATCCGCAAACGGTCGTCACCTTCGTCCAGCTCACCCCGGAACGGATACGGATACGAAACGGGCCCGGTGCGGCACCCGACTCGAACGGGCACCGCACCGGGACGTCCACGCAGTCTCCCAGCCCTCAGGCGTCGCTGCGCATCAGCCGCACGGCCGCGCCCGCCAGGGCGAGCACCGTCCACAGCAGGAAGACCGCCAGCCCCGCGGCGGGCGACAGCGTGGCCGCGTCGTGGTGCAGGGCGAACATCGCCTGGCCCGCGTTGCTGGGCAGGTACGGGCTGATGTGGTCCTGCCAGGACGAGGGCAGCAGCGAGATCAGGCCGGGGACCAGCATCAGCGAGGCCACCAGCACCGAGATGCCGCCCGCCACCGACCGCAGCAGCGCGCCCAGCGCGACACCGATCACGCCCGCCAGGGCGAGGTAGAGCCCGGCCCCCAGCAGGCCGCGCAGGACGCCGGCGTCGGAGAACGTCATCGCCGGGCGGGTACCGGAGAGGATGCCGCTGTCGGTCGCGAAGGCGACGAACACCCCGACGGTGCCCAGCAGCAGCACCACCACGCCGTACACCGCCGCCTTGGACCACAGCACCGGCAGCCGGCGCGGCACCGCGGCCAGGGTGGAGCGGATCATGCCGGTGGAGTACTCGCCCGCGGCGACCAGCACGCCCAGGACGCCGAACGCCAGCTGCGCGAAGTTGGTGCCGAACAGCGACAGGCTCAGGGCACTGGCGTCGGCGAAGTCCCCCCGATCCATCGGGCGCCCCGAGGTGATCCTCGACTTGAACTGGAACGCGGCGATCAACCCGAACGCGACCAGGAACAGCAGGCCCAGACCCAGCGTGATCCAGGTCGAGCGCAGCGACCACAGCTTGGCCCACTCCGAGCGCAGCACGCGCACGGGCGTCACCCGGTAGGCGGGGCGCGCGGGCCGCCGGTCGGCGGCCGCGGACGTCTGGCTCGGTGCGATGGTGCTCATGCCGCGCTCCTCGGGGACTCGGCGCCGGCACCCGCACTGGCGGCGGGCCCGGTCGCGGTGGTGGTGCCGTGGTACTCCACGGCGTCCCTGGTCAGCTCCATGAACGCCTCCTCCAGGGAGACCGTGCGGGTGGTGAGCTCGAACAGCGCGATGCCCTGCTCGGCGGCCCGCAGGCCGATCTCCCGCGCGGCCAGGCCGGTGACGAGGAGCTCCTCCGAACCGGAACGGCCGGTGACCTCCACCCCGGGCCCGGCCAGCGCCGTGCGCAGCCGGGCCGGATCGGCGCTGGCCACCTTCACCACGTCGCCGCCGGCCTGGCGGACCAGGTCCTGCACGGTGGTGTCGGCCAGCAGCCGGCCCCGCCCGACGATGATCAGGTGGTCGGCGACCAGCGCGACCTCACTCATCAGGTGCGAGGACACGAAGACGGTGCGGCCCTCGGCGGCCAGCGAGGTGAGGAGGTTGCGGATCCACAGCACGCCCTCCGGGTCGAGACCGTTGACCGGCTCGTCCAGCATCACCGTCGCCGGGTCGCCCAGCAGCGCCGCCGCGATCCCCAGCCGCTGGCCCATGCCCAGCGAGAACGCCCCGGCACGCTTCCTCGCCACCGACTGCAGCCCCGTCAGCTCGACGACCTCCTCCACCCGCGAGCGCGGGATGCCGTGGGTGTGCGCCTGGGCCATGAGGTGGTTGAACGCGGAGCGCCCCGGGTGGATCGACTTGGCCTCCAGCAGCGCCCCGACCTCCTGCAACGGCGCCGCGTGCGCGGCGTAACGGCGCCCGTTGACGCGCACCGAGCCGCTGGTGGGCGCGTCCAGCCCGACGATCATCCGCATGGTGGTGGACTTCCCGGCGCCGTTGGGCCCGAGGAAGCCGGTGACCGTGCCGGGCTTGACCATGAAGTCGAGCCGGTCGACGGCGGTCTTCTCCCCGTACCGCTTCGTCAGCTGGTGCGCCTCGATCATCGCTCACCCCTACGCTCCGGGGCCGGACCGTCCCGGCCTCCCTCACACTCCACGCTAGGCGCGGCGCCGGCGCGATCCGTGGTACCCCGGACCGATCATCGGAGGGGGCACGGTACCCCGGTACCACGCCAGGACCGCCTGTTGCGGTTACATCACGACGTGTCCGATTCATCGAGTATTGGACCGGAGTGCGGCGATTAACTTTGTTGGCAGTGATGCGAACGGTCTCTCATAATGCCTGCTGAGACGCGTGATGGACGGTCCGGAGAACCGCCGGGGGAGCGGTTTGCGAGGAAGTCCGTGCGCGAGATCCCACATTTTCCCGGGGGAGTTCCTTGTCCGCGCCCGAAAACGAAACAGCCGCCGTTCCGGAGCAGCCCGACGCCGCGCCGGAACCGGCCGCCGTACCGCAGCACCCCGCCGTACCGCAGCACCCCGCTGCGCCACAGCACCCCGTCGTACCGCAGCACCCCGTCGTACCGCAGCCCGACGCTGCGCCGCAGCACGCCGCCGCACCCGAACCGGCCGCGCGCCGGCTGCCGCGCGCCGTCGGCGTCGCGCTGGCCACCGCCGGCCTGCTCGCCGTCACGGCGACCAGCGCCGCGGTGACCGTCGCCGTCGGCAGGCCGGACACCCGCCCGGCCGCCGCCGCACCCGCGCCGGCCACCACCGCCACCACCTCCAGCCCGAGCCCGACGGCCTCCGCCACCCCGCTACCGGTGCCGACGCCCACCGCCGCCCCGACCACCCCCAAGCCGGCCAGCACCGTCAAGGGGACCGTCAACGGCGGCAAGCACGAGGGCGACCTGCGCTACTTCCTGCTCCCGATCCCGGACGGCGGCGAGTCGTACGGGCCCGCGGACGGGATGACCATGACCAACGACGACGTCGCCGACCTGTTCGGCAAGCAGGACGGCATCATGGACATCCTCGGCTCGTACGGCTACCAGTCGGGCGCCACCCGGATGTACCGGACGGCCGACGGCAAGGCCGAGGTCACCGTCACCCTGCTGCGCTTCGGCTCCACCTCGATGGCGCGCGAGTTCGTCCAGGGATACACCCTCAAGTCGCAGGACCCGATCGACATCGACGGCGACCCGAACGCCCACGGCTACCTGCACAAGCCCAAGCAGCAGGCGTACACCGGCTCGATGACCGGCATCTCCAGCCAGGGCGACGTCCAGTACACGATCGACGTCGAGGTGAAGGGGACACCGGACAAGGCGCTGCTGAGCGGGCTGATGAAGCGCCAGCGCGAGTGGCTCGCCTCCGGCGGCTGAACGCAGCTGAACGCGGTTGAACGCGGCTGAACCCGCGCCGCCGCCCGTCCCGACGCCGTCCTTCCCACCCTCCTCTGGAGCCACCCCGTGACCACCGAACCCGCGCTGCCCCCGCCCGGCACCGCGCCGGCGCCCGCCGCCCCGCCGCGGCCCCACACCGCGCCCACCGAACCGCCCGCCACCGAACCGCCCGTCGCTGAACTGCCTTTCGCCGCACCGCAGTTCACCACCAAACCGCCGTCCGTCGCCGAGGCGTTCCCGTCCGACGCGCCGGCCTCCGAGCTCCTGCCGCCCGCCCCCGAGCGGGCGCCCCGCGCCCCGCGCCGCCCGCGCCCGGTGCTGCTGGCGGTGTCCGGCCTGGTGCTGGGCACCCTGGCCGGCGGCGGCGTCGGCTACGCCGTCCAGGCCCAGCGCCCGCCGACGCCGCTGCCGCCGATCCAGGTCGCGCGCCCGTCCTACCCGGCCGCGGTGGTCGACCCGACCGCCTTCGCCGCCCAGCAGCCCAAGCCGCTGGCCATCGACGGCGACCTGCTCAAACTGCTGATCGGCGCCCCGGACGGCAGCGCCGCCTGGGGAGAATTCCCGGACAAGCCGAGCTGGGTGTCGGTCGGCGAGCTCGCCGAGCACAGCGACAGCGCGGTCCGCGACTTCAAGGACCTGAACTCCCGGGGCTTCCGGCGCGCGGCCGAGGTGGACTGGAAGAAGGGCGACACCAGGTACCGCGTGTCGCTGGTCCAGTACGCGCCGGACCGCGCCAACGAAGCCGCCACGCACGCCGTCGGCACCACCCGCAACCTGAAGCCGTTCGCCGACGGCGCCAACGGCGGCTACCGGGTGGACGAGGCACCCAGGTACTGGGCCGACAGCGCCGATCGGTACTACTACGGCCAGGCCGTAGCCCAGCGCGGCACGGTGGCGATGGTGGTGGAGGTCTTCGACCCCAAGCCGGTGAACCCCGATGTCGTGAAGGACCTCGCCAAGCAGCAATGGGAGCGGCTGGTATGACCGACAACAGCATGACCGGGACCCCGGCCGCCACGCCGGCGCCGACCGCCCCCGAGGCGGCCCCGGCCGCCGTCGAACAGTCCGCCGCCGAGCAGCAGTTCGCCGCCGATCCCGCCGCGCCGACCGCCGCCGATCCCGCCGCCCCGCGCCCCGCCTCCCGCCGCCTGCTGCGCGCGGGCGCCGCGACGGCAGCGGCGGCGCTGGCCGGGGTGGCCATCGGCGTCGGCATCATCAAGACCCAGTACGACGACCCCGCCCCGGCCGTCGCCGCCGGGCCGTCCGCCGCGCCCGTCCCGACCGCGACCGCCACGCCGTTCGGCGCCAAGTCCAACGGCAACCACTTCGGTTCGCTGCGCGACCTGCTGCTGCCCGTCCCGGCCGGCTACGAACCCGGCCCGGACGAGGGCGGCTACGGCAACGACACCGAACTCGGCGCCGAGTTCCTGTCCGCCGAACTGGACGACGAACTCCAGCAGATCCCCAAGGACAAGCGCGACAAGCTCCGCTCCTACTGGGAGGGCCTGCACGTCAAGGCCACCGGCGTGCGGACGTACCGGACCAGCGAGGACGACCTGGTGGTCGGCCTGAAGCTGCGCCAGTTCAACCAGCAGGAAGTGCAGAAGCTCAACGAGTACACCGCGGTCTTCACCGGCGACACCGGCCTGTTCCGGATCGGCCCGGAGATCCCGGGCCACCCCGAGGCGCACTGCTACCTGATGCCGGCGCCGCCGTCCGCGCCGATCGACTACCTGGAGTGCTCGGCCGCCGAGGGCGACCTCCTGGTGGTCATGAACGTCGAGGGCGTGGCACCGCTGCCCAAGGACCGGATCGTCGCCCTCTTCACCCTGCAGCTCGACCGCCTCGCCCGCCCGGGAGCGTCCGCATGACCGACCACGCAACCCCGCACGAACCCGCCGCCCCCGCCGAGACCCCCGCTGAGGCCGCCGTCGAGACCCCCGCGGGCACCTTCGCCGAGTTCCCCGCCGCTCCCGCCGCGGAGACCCCCGAGGAGCACGAGGCCCGCCTTGCCCGGCGCAGCGCCCGCCGCAGGGCGGCCGCGCGCTGGGCCACCGCCACCCTGGTGTTCGCCCTCGCGGGCACCGGCGCCGCGCTGGCCGTCACCGCCCCCGAGCGCACCGACCTGCCCGGCCTGGCCACCCCGGGCGACGGCCGCTACACCTTCCCGCCGCTGACGCTGCCGCCGCTGCCCTCCGGCAGCAGCACGCCGGACCGTACGGGCGGCAAGAACGCCCTGCACGCCGCGGACCTGCGCTACCTGCTGCTGCCCGCCCCCAAGGAGGCCGGCGGCAGCCTCACCCCGGCGCTCTACCCGGTTCCCACCGCCTCGGCCACCGGCACCCCGTCGGCGAGCGCGACCCCGAGCCCGACCGCCTCGGCCTCGGCCTCGGCCTCGGCCTCGGCGTCGGCGGGCGCGAGCCCGTCCACGGCCCCCGCCGGCCAGGCCCCGGCCGACTGGGTCACCTGCGACGCGATCCTCGCCGAGCAGCGGGACCCGGCCGAGCTCCGCGCGCTGCTCCTGCAGGACGCCTGCCGGGCGGCCACCGTCCGGGAGTGGACGGCCTCCGACGGCACCCGCACCCAGATCCGGCTGCTGCGCTTCGGCGCCTCCTTCGAGTCCTGGAACGTCTTCTCCTCCCTGCGCTCCGACGCCAAGCCCAATGCCCTGCCCGGCGCGAAGAGCACCTCCCACAGCGCCTGGGACACCGTCGAGGGCGTCCACCTGGACGCCCAGGAGAGCTCGGCGAAGGGCGCCAAGGGCACCCCGAACGCCCGCATCGCCTACCTCTGCGCCTCCGACCTCGTCGCCGTCGTCACCATGACCAACCCCGACGGCGTCCCGGACGCGGCCTTCCGCCAGGTGGTCACCCTCCAGTCCGACCTCCTCGCCTGACACCGGCCCCCGGGCCCGCCGCCCCCGCGCCCGCCGCCCGCACGCCCCTCACACCGTCAGCCGGGCGGCGGCGGGCAGGTGGTCGCTGGAGGTGGCGGGCAGGGTCCAGGCGGCGGTGGCGGGCAGGCCCCGGGTCATGACGTGATCGATCCGGGCCAGCGGGAAGACCGCCGGCCAGGTGAACCCGAAGCCGCCGCCCGCGCTGTCCTGCGCGGAGCTCAGCCGGCTGGTGACCGGGGTGAGCGCGTGGTCCCCGGCGGCGGTGTTGAGGTCGCCCAGCAGCAGCACCCGGTGCAGGGGCTCCTCGTCCAGCGCGGCGCCGAGCGCGGCGAGGTTGCGGTCGCGGTGAGCGGTGGCGAAGCCGGTGACGTTGAGCCGGACGGAGGCGAGATGGACCACGTACACGGCCAACGGCCCACCAGGGGCCTGGACTTCGGCCCGCAGTGAGCGGCTCCAGCCCGGGTCGATGGTCAGCCGCCGTGCGTCGGTCACCGGGTAGCGGCTCCACAGCGCGACGGTGCCGATCCGCGTGCGGTGCGGCAGTTCGGCGTCCAGCACGCGCTGGTAGACGGGCAGCGCGGCGTCGGTGACCTCCTCCAGGGCGACCAGGTCGGGGCTGGCGGCGAGCAGCGCCCGGGCCGTGCCGGCGGGGTCCGGGTTCTGCGCGCTCACGTTGTGGGTGACCACGGTCAGGCCCGCACCGCCGGCCGGGCCCGCACCGCCCCCCGGCGGCGGGCCGCCGCCGGCGAGCACCGGCCCGAGCACGACGGCCCACACCGCGGCCAGCACCACCGCGGCGCACGCCGGCACCGGCGCTCGCCGCAGCGCGGCGGCGAGCAGGACGGCGGGCACCACGACACCGGCCCAGGGCAGGGCGCTCTCCCACAGGCTCCCCAACTGGACGCCCAGGCTCGGCACCCGCCGGTGACCGGCCAGGGCCAGAGCGGTCAGCAGGGCCACGGCGGCGGCCACACGGCCGCGCCGCCAGCGCCCGACCGGCGGGCGCCGCTGCCGCCGCCGACGGCATCGACGGCCGCCCGGGCGGGAGACACCCGCCGAGGCGCCCCCCACCGTCCCCTGTCCCGCCCCCGCCACCGCTCCCGGCCTTGAGACCGCCCCCGCCCCCGGCGCGAGCCCCTCCTGCGATCGGATCATGAACGCCCCCTACCCGGCCGCGTCGGGCAACTGGGCCGGACAGGTCCCGCCAGGGCTGGTCAGCAGCTCGAAGTGCCAGATCTCGTTGGCGTACACCTGGCAGAGCCCGTACCGCGCGCCGTGCTGGATCAGCCAGTAGTCGGCATTGGTCGGACCGATGTCGATCGCCTTGCCCGAGACGTGCGCCGACTTCTCCGGCGTGTTCACGAACTGCCTGGCCCGCTCCAGACTCCCGTACCTGGCCACCCCCTTGTCGAGCAGCCGCTGCTGGTACTCCTTGCTGCGCCAGCCCGAGGTGACGGTCATCTCGATGCCCTGGGCGCGCGCGTCCCGGGCGGCCTGCTGGACGGCTGCCAGCAGCGGTCCGTCCAGGTTGCCCACCGCCGGTGCCCCGGTGTCGAACGGGGTCAGCGTCGTGCCGTCGGGAATGTCGCCGTCCGCCCCCGCCGAGGAACCGGACCCCGGAGCGAGGGAGGAGGAGAACGGCGCGACGGTGGCCGCCAGGGTCCGCAGCGCCGCCTCGGTCGCCGGCGGATCGGCGGCCGCGCAGGCGCCGGCCAGCGCCAGCACCACCACCGCCCCGGTGCCCACGGCCACCGCCCGCCGGCCGCCCCCCACCGGCCGCCACCGCGTCGCCTCCTGGCGCGTCGTCCCGTCCATCCCTGCCTCCCGGCGCTCGTCACTTTCGCCGCGACGGGGAAACCCGGCGGCCACACCATGGGAGGAAAAGCGGTGTTACCAGGACGTCTGCACTAGCCGATACGTTTTCGATAGGCCCGTTCGTGTCCAATGGACGGCAACGGCAACGGCAACGGCAACGACAGCAAGAGCGGGACGGGAGAACAGCGCGTGCGGGTCCTGGTGGTGGAGGACGAGATCTACCTCGCCGAGGCGGTCCAGGCGGGCCTGCGCCTGGAGGCGATCGCCTGCGACATCGTCACGGACGGCGACGCCGCCCTCGAACGCCTCGCCGTCCACACCTACGACGTCGTCGTCCTGGACCGCGACATCCCCGGCACCCACGGCGACGACGTCTGCCGCACCATCGTCGAGCACCGCCTGGGCTGCCGCGTCCTCATGCTCACCGCCGCCGCCCGCCTCAACGAGAAGGTCGCCGGCTTCGAACTCGGCGCCGACGACTACCTGACCAAACCCTTCGACCTCGCCGAACTCGTCGTCCGGCTGCGCTCCCTGGCCCGCCGCCCCGCCCAGGCCGCGCCCCCCGTCCTCGAATACGCCGGACTGCGCCTGGACCCCTTTCGCCGCGAGGTCTACCGCGACGGCCGCTACGTCGCCCTCTCCCGTAAGCAGTTCGCCGTCCTGGAGGTCCTGATGACCGCACGCGGCGGCGTCATCAGCGCAGAGAACCTCCTCGAACGCGCCTGGGACGAGAACGCCGACCCGTTCACCAACGCCGTCCGCATCACCATCTCCGGCCTGCGCAAACGACTCGGTGAACCCTGGGTGATCCAGACCGTGCCCGGCGTCGGCTACCGCCTCACCGACGGCACCCCCACGTGAGCGCCCCGCCCCGCACCCGCCCCGCGCCGCGACCGCGCCGCCTGACCGCCCGCCTGCGGCTCACCCTCAGCTACACCCTCTTCGCCGTCATCACCGGCACCCTCTGCCTGGCCGTCGTCTACGTCGGCATGCGCTACATCCCCAACTACCCGCTCACCTCCTCCAACCCCCGCGACCGCCTCTCCGCCCCCTCCCGCCAGGAGATCCTCCGCTCCCTGCTCACCATCTCCGGCTACGCCCTGGCCCTGCTCACCGCCGTCGGCACGATCGGCGGCTGGTTCATCGCCGGCCGCGTCCTGCGGCCCCTCCAGGACATCACCAGGGCCGCCCACCGCGCCGCGAGCGGAGCACTCGAACACCGCATCGCCCTCGCCGGCCCCCGCGACGAGTTCACCGACCTCTCCGACGCCTTCGACGAGATGCTCGAACGCCTCCAGCGTTCCTTCGACGCCCAGCAGCGCTTCGCCGCCAACGCCTCCCACGAACTGCGCACCCCCCTGGCCATCACCCGCACCATGCTCCAGGTCGCCGCCGCCGACCCGGCCCGCCAGGACTGGACCACCCTCGTCGCCCGGCTCCAGGACACCAACCAGCGCGGCATCGAGATCAGCGAAGCCCTCCTCCAACTCGCCGACCTCGGCCACACCGCCCCCGAACTCGAACCCCTCGACCTGGCCCGCACCACCCGCGACGCCCTCGCCGCCGTCCAGGAGGAGGCCGCCGCCCTGGGCGTCACCGTCACCACCGACTGCCGGCCCGCCCCCGCCACCGGCAACCCGGTCCTGCTGCGCCAGGCCGCCGTCAACCTGCTGCAGAACGCGCTGCGCCACAACCTGCCGACCGGGGGATCCGTCACCGTCACCACCGGGGCCGATCCGGACCGCCCCGGCCGGGTCCGGCTCACCGTCACCAACACCGGCCCCCGCCTGGCCCCCGAGACCGTCCCCACCCTCACCGAGCCCTTCCTGCGGGGTCGCGGCCGCACCGCCCAGTCCGACCCCGCCCGCCGCGGTCACGGCCTCGGCCTGGCCATCGTCGTGGCCGTCACCGACGCCCACCACGGCGACCTCGGCCTCGCCCCCGCCCCCGGCGGCGGCCTGCACGCCACCCTCAGCCTCCCCGCCCGCTGAGCCCGGCCGCCGAGCCCCGGCCTCACCCCGTCGGCTGCCCGGGCCGGCCCGGCACCCACAGCGGCGCCGGGCCGCCGAGCGCCATGTACCGGGCCGCGTCCTCCTCCAGCCACCCGTCCACCCGGCCCGGATCGCCGCCGCACGACTCCACCAGCGCGGCGGCCGCGATCCGGGCACAGGCCAGCATCAGCGCCAGGGTGTCCCGGCGGCGGTGCCGCTCCCGGACGTACGCCTCGCCCCGCTCGTCGATACGCCGGCCGTGCGCCTCCCGGCCCTCAGCCTCCCGGCCGTGCGCCTCCCGGCCGGCCGCCGAAGCGCCCCCGCCCCCGTCCCCCTCGCCGGCGGTGACCGCCTGGACGCCGTGCCACACCAGGGCGAGCGCGGCCGGTTCGGCCGGGTGCGTCACCTCCGCCCGGCCCGCCTGCTCACGGGCCTCCGCCGACCGCCGGCCCAGCCACTCCAGCACCGCCGGCACATCCCCCTCGCGGGCCTGGAGCACCAGCTCCGCCGCCCGGTACGCGAGCGCCCGCAGGACCTCCCCGGCCGGCACCCGCAGCCCCGGCACCGGCGGCTCGCCGAACGCCAGCCAGGCGTCCGCGAACGACGCCGCCCGCATCCGCCCCAGCCACGCCGGAGCCCCGGCCGCGTCGCCCACCCACTCCTGCGCACCCAGCCGGACCAGGCCCGCCGCGGCAAGCCGCGCCGCGTCCCCGTCCAGCCCGCACAGCCGTCCACCCCTCACCGCGCACCCCCGTCAGCGCCCTCAATCCCGTGACGGGCACATCCCACCACACCAGGACGCAAGCGAACTAGACAGGGACCCGACAAAAATTTCCGACGCCGCCCAGCCGCCGCCCAGCCGCCGCCCAGCCCAGGACCAGCGGCAACCGCCCCGCCAGAGCGCCCAGCGCGGCCCGCTGCGCACCGGTGGAGGCGCGCCGTCCCGTCCCGACCAGCAGTGCGTCCCGGTCGGAGAACGACGCGGGGAACGCGCCCCCGGCGATCCCCTCCAGCAGCGCGCGCGAGCGCCGCAGCCCCTGCGCCGGCGGCCCCGGCACCCCGGGCAGGAACGCGGCCAGGCCGAGATGGTGCAGCGTCCACTCCAGGACGTACGCGTCGAGGTGGTCGCCCGCCGTGAGCACCTGTCCGCGCGTACCGACCCGCGGCGCCGGACCGGCGAGCCCGGCGACCGCCGCCCGCAACGCCGTCCGACACCGCGCGAAGTCCTCCGTCCCCGCGAACTGCCCGCCCGCACCCCCGGGCCCGGCGGACCGGGGGTGTGATGCTGTCCCCGGCCGCCACCCAGGTCGTCGCACCGTTCGACAGTTCGGCCATGTGGCCGCCCCCCGCTGACGGTTCGCCCTGTGCCGCGGTCCCCGCCGCGGTGCCCGAAGAGCTGGTCACGGGTGTGCGGGGCCGGCGGGCCTCCACGGCGAACCGGGCCGCCGGAACCGCGGGGCCCCCGTCCGCCCGTACCGGGGCGCCGCTACGCGAGGTGGTACTGCACGGGGGTGGAGACCCGGGCGCCGAGTTCGGCGGCGGCGCGGCGCGCCCAGTACGGGTCGCGCAGCAGTTCGCGGCCGAGCAGGACGGCGTCGGCCCTGCCGGCGGCGAGGATGTCCTGGGCCTGGACGGGGTCGGTGATCAGGCCCACGGCCGCCACGGGCATGCCGGCCCCGCTGCGCACGGCCTCGGCGAAGGGCACCTGGTAGCCGGGTCCGGCGTCGATCGTGGCGTCGGGGACGAGGCCTCCGGTGGAGACGTCCATCAGGTCCACGCCGTGGGCCAGGAGTTCCTCGGCGAGGCGGACGGTGTCCTGCGAGGTCCACCCGGTGCGGCCGTCCTGCGGGTTCTCGGTGAGCCAGTCGGTCGCGGAGACGCGGAAGAGGACGGGCAGGTCCTCGGGCCACGCCGAGCGGACGGCGTCGACGACCTCCAGGGCGAAGCGGATGCGGCCCTCGAAGGAGCCGCCGTAGGCGTCGGTGCGGTGGTTGCTGTGGGGGGAGAGGAACTGGTGGATCAGGTAGCCGTGGGCGCCGTGGATCTCGACGGCCCGGAAGCCGGCGTCGAGCGCGCGCCGGGCGGCGTCGGCGAACTGCCGGACGATCCCGCGGATCTGCTCCTCGGTGAGTTCGTCGGGCCTGGTCCGGGTGGGGGCGAAGGGGAGGGCGCTGGGGGCGAGCGGCGTCCATCCGTGGGCTTCGTCCGGGGCGAGGGCGCGGCCGCGGTCGATCCAGGTGCGCTCGGTGGACGCCTTGCGGCCGGCGTGGGCGAGCTGGAGGGCCGGCACGGTGCCCTGTGCCGTCAGGAAGGAGGTGATCCGCCGGAAGGCCGCGACCTGGGTGTCGTTCCAGATCCCGAGGTCGTAGGGGGTGATGCGGCCTTCGGGGCTGACGGCGGTGGCCTCCATGATGATCATCCCCGTGCCGCCGGTGGCGCGTGCCGCGACGTGGGCGAAGTGCCAGTCCGTCGGGGCTCCGGCCGCGTCGCCGTCCGGAGCGGCGCTGTACTGGCACATCGCCGCCATCCAGACGCGGTTGGGGACGGTCAGGGTCCTCAGGGTGTAGGGGGTGAAGAGGGTGGTGCTCATGGGCGGACTCCTGTCGGCGGAGGCGGGGCCGGGGGAAACCTTCTCGAATGATTGCAAGTGCAATTTGTGTGACACCACAATAGTTGTGCACGCTGATTGCTTGCAAGCGCTGGCCATTTCATCCGGTGTCGCCACCTGCCGGCGGACCCGCTCCCGCGCGATCCTGGTCCCCACGGCCGTCGGCGCTGCGCCGCCCGTGTCCACCGTCCGGGCGGCGGATCCGACCATGCGTCACCAGGAGGTCCGATGAAGATCCCCGGTCCCGACCCCCGGCCGGACGGCGGGGTCGGCGCCATCGCGCAGGCCGGCGGGCTGCACGCCTACCAGCTGTGGCTGCACGCCGAGTACGGCCCCGTGGCGCGGTTCCAGCTGCCCGGCGCCGAGACGGCCGTGTCGGTCGCCGACCCGGTGCTGCTGGAGGCCACCGCACACCTGGACCGTCGCCCCGAGCGCCTGTTCTCCTTCCTGGACCCGCTGTTCGAGGCCGGCAACCTGCAAGTGCTCCCGGCGGACGAACACGCCCCGTGGCGCCGCACCCTGCTCTCGGTCCTGGCCGGCCGCCCCTCGCACGAGCAGGCCTTCGACCGCTTCACCGCGCTCGCCACCGGCCTCGCGGACCGCTGGGCCGCGCGGGGCACGCGGGGCGAGGCCGTCGCGCTGCAGCAGGACCTGACCGCCCTGTCCCTGCGGATGATCTGCGCGTACGCCCTGGGCGGCGAGGTGGAGGGCCCGGACGTCGTCGCCGCCGCCTTCGAGGAGGTGCTCGCCGACTACCTGGAACGGCTCTACCAGGTGCCCCCCGCCGTCGACCCGCAGGAGCGCGCCGAGCGGACCGCGCGGGCGCTCGCCCTCCTGCGCGCGACGGTCGACCGGGTGATCGCGGCCCACCGCGACGGAGCCCGCGCCGACCGCAGCGACCTGGTCGGCGCACTGGTCGAGGCCGGCGAGCGCCCCGCCCGGATCCGCGACACCGTCCTCGCGGCGATGCTCGCCGCCCACCACACCACCGGCGTGGCCGTCTCCTGGACCCTGCACCTGCTGGGCCGCCACCCCGGGGCGGCCGAACGCGTCACCGGGGAACTGGACCGCGTGCTCGGCGACCGCCCGGCCCCCGGGTACGCCGACCTGCGGCGCCTGCCGTACCTGCGGACGGTCCTCCAGGAGTCGATGCGCCTCTACCCGCCCGGCCCGTACGGCGCGCGCCAGACCACCCAGGCGCTCACCCTCGGCGCGTACGAGGTCCCGGCCGGGGCGGTGGTCTTCTACCCGTTCTGGGCCGTCCACCTGAACCCCGACCACTGGCCCGAGCCCGAACGGTTCCGCCCCGAGCGCTTCACCCCGGAGCAGGCGGCCGGACGCGCGCGGCTGGCCTGGGTCCCCTTCGGGTTCGGCCCGCGCAGCTGCGAGGGCGCCGCCCTGGCCATGGTCGAGTGCGAACTGCTGCTGGCCGTCCTCCTCAAGCGCCTGCGCTTTCGGCCCGTGCCGGGCCACCGGGTGGTCCCGGCCGAACGGTTCGTCCTCTGGGCGGCCGACGACATCCGCATGCTCGTCAGCCCGCGCGGGGCCGGGTGAGCGCCGCGCACCCGCCGGCGCGCCCCGCGCGGCCCGGCCCCGGGCGTGCGGGTGCCCCGGGACGAACCGCCCCGGGGCACCCGGCATGGGGGAGCGGCGGGGATCAGCCCCCGATGCCGATACCGGTCTCGGTGGCGTAGCCGGCGACGCCGTTGGGGCCCACCGCGACGGCGGCGTCGAGGAACGAGGCGCCGTCAGGACCGAACTGGACGTCGGTGATGTGCAGGGCACTGCCGTTCGGGCCGACGGAGAACGCCCCGTGGTCGTAGTTCAGGGAGGGGATGTTGTCGGGGGTGGCGGCGGAGGCGATGGTCGCCCCGCCGAGCACGAGCGGGAGGCAGAGGGCGGAGACGGTCAGGACACGGCGCGCAGTACGCATGGGGGAAGAGCCCTTCCAGATAAGGGTGGTGATGGTCGATCGGACCGCCACGAAATGGCGGCCTGTCACCATCCACACACATTCGTATGCGGAGCGCGACCGGGGATGGCTGTCCGGGGCTACCGGTTCACCCGGGCCCCCCATCGCCGCCCCGAGGACGTGACGGGCGGCCCGCCGGAGCCCGGGGAGCGCCCCGCCCGCGCGGCGCCGCAGCCCCGGTGACGGGCCGCCCGGCGACCGGCGAGGCCGCCGGCCCCGCCGGGACACCGCCCCGGACACCGCTCACGGCCGGGGCGGGCGCGTGGGCGCCGGCCGGCGACTTGACGATCAAACCGGTGGTGCTGCGATAGTGACCCGGTGCGCGTCGGCCTGCTCGGACCCCTGGTACTGGACGCCGGAGCGGGCCCGCTGCCGATCGGCGGCGCGCGGCTGCGGGCGCTGCTGGCCTACCTCGCGCTGGACGCCGGCCGCGCCGTCCGGCCGCAGGCCCTGGCGGACGCGCTGTGGGCCGAGGCACCACCGGCCGACCAGACGAACGCCCTGCAGTCACTGGTGTCCCGCCTGCGGGGCGTCCTGGGCGACCCCGCGCTGCTCACCTTCGGACCGGCCGGGTACCGGCTGGCCGTCGAGGCCGGCGCGGTGGACACCGCCCGGTTCGAGCAACTGGCCCGCTCCGGAAGGCACTTGCACGCGCAGGGCCGGCCGGCCGAGGCCGCCGCCGCGCTGCGGGAGGCCCTGGCCCTGTGGCGCGGCCCCGCGCTGGCGGACGTGCGCGAGGCGCCGTTCGCCGACGCCGAGGCCCGGCGGCTGGAGCGGGCGCGGCTGGTCGCCCTGGAGGACCGGATCGAGGCCGACCTCGCGCTGGGCGCCGGACCGGAGCTGATCGCCGAACTCGAATCGCTGACCGCGCGGCACCCGCTGCACGAACGGCTGCACGCCCAGCTGATCCGGGCACTGGCCGCCGGCGGCCGGGGCGCCGAGGCACTGGCCGCTTACCAGCGGCTGCGCGCCCGGCTGGCCGACACCTTCGGCAGCGACCCCGGACCGCAGCTGCGGGCGGCCCATCTCGCGGTCCTGCGCGGCGAGCTCCCGGCACCCCCCGGCCACCGCACGCCCCCTGACCGCCAGCAGTTCCCCGGCCACCGCACGCCCGCCGACCAGCCGCCACCCCAACAGCCGCCACCCCAACGGCCGGAACCCCAACGGCCGGAACCCCGCCGAGCACGGCCGCCCGGCAACCTGGACGCGCCGCTGACCAGCTTCGTGGGCCGCGAGGACGACATCCGCCGGGTGGCCGAGCTGCTCGGCCGAGCCCGCCTGGTCACCCTGGTCGGACCCGGCGGGTCCGGCAAGACCCGGCTGGCCACCACCGCCGGCCGCCGGCTCACACCGTCCGGCGGGGTGTGGTTCGCCGCCCTGGCCCCGGCCGGCCCGGCGGACGTGCCCCGCGCGGTGCTCGACGCCCTGCGGACGCGCGAGGCCGACCTGCCCAAGAGCGCCGCGACCCCGGCCCGCCGCCCCGGCACCCCCGGTACCACCGAGGAGATCCTGGACCGCCTGACCGAGGTGCTCACGCACGACGACCCGGTCCTGGTGCTGGACAACTGCGAACACGTGATCGAGGCGGCGGCCGCGCTGGCCGAGACCCTGCTCGGCCGGTGCCCCGGGCTGCGGGTACTGGCCACCAGCCGGGAGCCGCTGCGCATCGACGGCGAGAACCTGCACCCGGTGCTCCCCCTGGAACTGCCCGAACCCGGCTCGACACCCGAACAGGCCCGCGCCTGCGCGGCGGTCCGGCTGTTCCACGACCGGGCCGCCGCCGTGTGCCCCGGCTTCGCCGAGGAGGACGGCTCGCCGGCGGCGGCGGTCGAGATCTGCCGCCGCCTGGACGGCCTGCCACTGGCGATCGAACTGGCCGCCGCCCAACTGCGCACCCTGCCCGCCGAGGTGGTCGCCGCCCGGCTGGACGACCGGTTCCGGCTGCTCACCCGGGGCAACCGCACCGCCCTGCCCCGCCACCAGACGCTGCGCGCCGTGGTGGCCTGGAGCTGGAAGCTGCTGGCCGCCGACGAACGGGCGCTGCTGGAACGGCTGTCGGTGGCGCCCGGCAGCTTCACCGAGGACGCGGCGCAGGCGGTCGGCGGGCTCGGCGCCCCGCACGCCGACCACCACCCCGGCGACCACGACGCCCCCACCCGCGATGTCCGGGAGCTGCTGGCGGCGCTGGTCGACAAGTCGCTGCTGCACCCGCTCGGAGCCGCCGCCACGGGAGAGCCGCGCTACCGGATGCTGGAGACCATCCGGGAGTACGGCCTGGAGCAGCTCACCCGCCGCGGGCAGGACGGTGCCGCCCGCGAACGCCACTGCGGGTTCTTCCTCGCCCTGGCCGAGACGGCGGAGCCGCGGCTGCGCACCCGCGACCAGCTGCGCTGGCTGGCCCGGCTGTCGGCCGAGTGGGACGACCTGCTGGCCGCGGTCCGCTGGGCGGTGGAGTCCGGGGACGCCGCGACGGCGGTCCGGTTCGGCGCCGCGCTGTGCTGGTTCTGGTCCATGCGGGGCTATCCGCCGGAGTCGCTGGACCTGCTCGAACGGGTGCTGGAGGTCCCCGGGCCGGCCGATCCGGGGGCCCGCGCGCTGGTGGTCGCGACGTACGAGGTCGGCACCGAGTCCATCGGCCGGCCGGAGGACAGGGCGGCCGCCTTCGGCCGGATCGAGGCGGCGATGGCGGGTGTCGACCCCGGTGTCCACCCCCTGCTGGAGCTGGCCCGGCTGGCCGCGGCCATCGCCGGCCCGCAGCCGCCGCCGCGCCCGCCCGACCCCCCGCGCACGCCCGACCCCCCAGCCCCCTCGGGTTCCCCGGGCTCCCCGGACTTCCCGGACGGCGAGCGCAAGGACCCCTCCAGCGGCCCGTTCACCCTGCTCGTGCGGGGCCTGCTGACCCTGCACACCGGGGACGTCACCGAGGCGACGGGCTTCCTCGCCCACGCGCTGGCCGGTTTCGAGGCGCTCGGCGAGCGGTGGGGTATGGCGACCGCGCTGAGCACCCTCGGTTCGCTGCGGCGGCGCTGCGGCGACCTGGCCGACGCGCTGGCGATGAACGAGCGGGCCACCCGGTACTTCCAGGAACTCGGGATGCGGGAGGACACGGTCGACAGCGATGTCCAGGCCGCCCTGATGCGGGCCCAGGCCGGGGACGCGGACGGTGCGCGGCGGCAGCTGGCGGGCCTGCTCGAGGAGGTGGCGCGGGCCGGATGGGCCGAGCCCCGGGCCGTGGTGTGCCTGGGCCTGGCCCAGCTGGAATGGCGGGCCGGGCGACGGGAGCCGGCCCGCGCGCACGCCCTGGCCGCCCTGGACCAGGCCCCCGGCGGCCAGCCGGCGCCCTCGCACCTCACCGCCCTGCTGCTGGGCGTGCTCGCGCAGCTGGACGCGGCGGACGGCCTGCCCGGCGCGGCGGTGCGCCGGCTCGACCACCCGGCGGTGCACCTGGTGCTGACCTGGAACTCGGCGGTCGCGGCCCGGATCGCGGTGACGGCCGCCGACATCGAGCTGTGCCGCGGCCGGCCGGGGGAGGCGGCGCTCCTGCTCGGCGCCGCCGACCTGCTGCGGGGCTCGGACGACCTCGGTGACACCGACGTGCGCAGGATCGCCGGGCGGGCCACGGCGGACCTGGGAGCCGCCGGGTTCGCGTCCGCGCACGCCGCGGGTGCGGCGATGGCGCGGACCGAGGCCAGGGACCTGCTGTCCGCGATCATCACCTCACCCGCACCCTCGGCCTCACCCGCACCCGCACCCTCACCCTCACCCTCACCCGCACCCTCGGCCGCACCCGTACCCGCGCCCGCGGCCGGGCCGCCCGGTCAGTGAGCCGGAGCCGGAGCCGGAGCCGGAGCCGGAGCCGGAGCCGGAGCAGGGGCCGGAGCAGGGGCCGGGGCCGGGGCCGGGGCAGGGGCCGGTTTGCCGAACATGGCGCAGGTCACCGCACTCTGCAGGGCCTGGCCGGCCGCGGTGAGCTCCGCGTCGGCTCCGAACTCGAACAGGAACTCGGTCGAGATCAGGACGGTGGCGGTACGGCTGCCCGTGCCGTCGGTGAGGTTGGTGCTGGAGTAGCCGGTGATCCCCCCGTCGTGGGCCCAGACGGTGCCGCAGGGGGTGCGGACCGTCCCGATGCCCAGGCCAGAGCCGGGCCCGTCCACCGGGTTCCGCGGGTCCATCGGCACGGTGGCGCGCAGCTGCGCCAGCTGGGCCGCGGGCAGCAGCCTGCCGGACATCAGCGCGTTGTAGAAGCGGGACCAGTCCTGCGCGGTGGACACCACGGCCCCGGCCGCCCCGCCCCAGCCCGGGTCGTTGCCGGAGACGTCCACCCGGCCGTCGCGGTGCACCCCGGCCACGTCCTGGAACGCCGCGGGCACCCCCGCCGGCATGTGGGCGGAGTCCGGCTCGTAGCCGCGGACGTAGCGGCCGTGCCAGTTGCCGTCCGTGGCGAGGTAGGTGTGTTTCAGGTCCAGGGGACGGGCGATCCGGTCCTGGATCAGGTCGGCGAGGCTCGCTCCGGTGATCCGTTCCAGGATGGCGCCGACCGCCGCGTAGTCGGTGTTGCTGTAGGACCACCGGGTGCCCGGCGGGAACAGCGCCGGGCGCTTGACGCCCACGGCGAGCAGTTCGGCGGAGGTCCACCGGTGCGGGTCCTTGCCGAGGATCGACGGCAGGACGGCGGGGTCCTCGGTGTAGTCGGGCAGGCCGCTGGTGTGGTTCAGCAGCATCCGCAGCGTGATCGCCCGGCCGTCGGGCACCTGGCCCGGCAGCCACGCCTCCACCGGGTCGGTCAGCGCGAGGCGCCCCTCGGCGGCCAGTTGCAGGGCGATCACGGCCATCATGGTCTTGGTGTTGGAGCCCATCCGGAACTCGTCCCCCGCCGCGAGCCGCTGGTCCGCCGCGGCCCAGGGGGCCTGCTCGGCGATCTCGACGGGCCGGCCCCGGCCGTCGTCCACCCGCACCACCACGCCCGGCGCCCCGGCGGCCACCAACTGCCGCGCCAGCTTCTCCAGTTGGACCCGCTGCGCCTCGGCCCCGCCCCGGGTCGCGGAGGGCGCGGACCCTGCGGCGGCGGGGAGGGGGGCCGGGAGCGCCGGTCCGGCGGCCAGCCCCACGGTGAGGGCCGACGCCGTCAGCACGAGCGGCGCCAGCCGCAGGCGGCGCGACCACCCCGCGCGGGAGGGCGAAGGGGCCGCCGAAGAAGGAGTAGCCGAAGAAGGAGTGGAAGAAGGAGAAGTAGCTGACGGCATGGATGCGGTTCCCTCTGCTTGCCGGGTGATCTGGACGGGCCCAGCCTGTGGCCCGCCGCTGGCAAACCGCGCACAGCGCGCTGTCAGGCGCCCGCCGTTCACCCCGGATCGGGTGCCCGCCTCGCTGTTCGCCCCGGTGCCCGCCGGCACCGGGGCGGACGACGCTGCCGCGCTCGGATCAGCAGGACCCGGCCGGGCGGTCGCGGACCACGAGGTCGTTGCGTCCGGCGGTGGCGTCCAGCCAGACCACCCGGGTGCCCTGGTCGGCGGCGGCGTGGAACTGGCTGCCCCGGTTGCAGGAGACCCGTACGGGGGTGCCGCCGCTGACCGGCAGCTGGTACAGCTTGGGCAGAGCGGCGTTCGACCAGCCGCTGCTCGGCTGGGCGCTGCGGTGCGTGAAGGTGACGGCCTGGTCGGTGGCGGTGAGCTCCATGTCCGCCGGGGTGTACGGCGAGTCGGTGGAGAGCAGGTCGCGCACGCCGGAGCCGTCCAGGGCGCCGGAGCGCAGGGCGGTCGGGCGGGTGCGGTCGGCCGGGGCGGCGAGCCAGAGCAGCCGGTCGCCCGCGAGCAGTGGGGAGGCGAGGTACGGCGGGTCGGTGCCGTTCGGGGTGCTCACCGGGTACTGGGCGGTGACCTTGCCGGTGGCGGTCGAGAAGGCCGTCGGCGCCTGGACGGTGGCCCCGTCGGCCGTCCAGGACTCGATCCAGCCGAGCAGGCCGTCCTTGAACGCGAGGGACGTGAGGTTGTGGCCCTCGGGCAGCGGGAGTTCCACGGGCGGGGCGCCGTCGTGGGAGAGGCGGACCCGGGTGCGGCCGGTGTCGTTGTCGGTCACCGTGAAGGCGATGTCCCCGCCGGATACCTGGACGTTGCCGGGCGACTGGTCGGAGGAGTGGAACACGCTGCGCACCGGGCCGCCGGACAGTGGACGGGTCAGCACCTCCGTCCCCCACGTGCCGGTGGCGTCGGGACCGATCGCCAGCCAGACGGCGGACTTGCCGTCGGTGGCGGCCCAGCCGTGGATCCGCCCGTCGTCCGGGCTGAGCCGGGTCGGGGTGGCGGCGGTGGTGGTGGAGCCGGTGTACAGGGCGGTCGCGCCCTTGCCGTTCGGGTCGGTGTTGCCCATCACCCAGTGGCCTGCGCCCGCGGCCGGTCCGACCGGGGCGGAGGTGCCGGGCAGCAGCGGACGGGTGTCCGTCCCGAGTCGGCTCTGCCAGCCGGCCTTGATCCCGTGTGCGTCGAACGCGGCCGCCACCTTGCGCAGTTGGGCTCCGCTGAGCTTGAGGGCCCGGCCGGCGGCGAGTACCGCGTTGCGTCCGTCGACGAAGTCGTCCAGTGGGGTGAGGTATTCGGCCATCGCCCGGTAGACGAGGCGGTCGGCGGTGAGCGGGTCGAGGGTGCGCCGGATGTCCCACAGGGCGCCGCTGAAGATGGTGGAGTTGAGGTGCGCGCCGCCGTTGTCCAGGTCGAGCCCGGCGCCGAGGTAGTCGTCCACGGTGGTGCGGTGGTCGTCCAGGCGGCGGTTCGCGCAGTCCTGCGGGGTGCCGGTGCGGCACAGGTTCTCGCCCATCAGCGGGGCCGCCGGGTCGTCCATGGACATGCCGCGGGCGGTGACCTCGATGGCGTTGCCGAAGTAGTCGGCGATGCCCTCGTTCATCGCGCCGGACTGGCCGTCGCCGACCAGGTTGGCGGTGTGCTGGATGACGCCGTGGGTCATCTCGTGCCCGGCCACGTCGAGGGCGGCGGAGAACGGCAGGAACCTGGCGTTGCCGTTGCCGTAGAGCATCTTCTGCCCGTCCCAGGCGGCGTTGGGGAAGGGCTTGCCGCGGTTGCTCACGTTCACCACGGAGGTGATCGCGCCGCCCTTGCCGTCCAGGCCGTCGCGGCCGAGCCGGTCGTGGTAGAAGCCGTACACGGCGGCGGCGTTGAGGTGGGCGTCGGTGGCGCCGCTGGTGCCGGTGGAGGCGGGGAAGGCCGGGTCCGGGGAGCCGACGGGCAGGCTGCCGTCGGGCAGTCGGCCGCTGAACTCGTTGTAGTCCCGTCCGGTCGCGTCGTAGGTGGTGATGGTGACGGGCCGGGTGAGGTCGACGAGTTGGTAACTTCCGTCCAGCTGGCGGGAGATGTTCACCGGCACGGTACGGCCCAGGAGGTCGGGGGCGGTCCCGGTGGCGGGCTGGGCGGCGGCCGCGCCACGGGCGGCGCCGGCCCCGGTGTCGCCGGCCCCGGTGTCGCCGGCCCCGGTGTCGTCGGCGCCGCTGACCTGGTAGGGGGCCGAGGAGTCGTGGGCGAGGGCGACCACGCCGAGCGTGGCGTCCGCGTAGACCTCGCGGACCAGTGGCTCGCCGTTCCCCGGGTCGGCGGTGTGCACGGTGAAGTGCCGGGTGAGCCGGCCGGTGCCGCCCGGCAGGACGACCAGGCCGCGGTCCTCGGCGGTGGCCCCGGCCCGGGCGCGCGGGTCCTGGAGCGAGCCGAGCGCCAGCGTGCGCAGCACCGCGTCCGGCACGGTGGGGGCGGTCGGTGCGGTCAGCCCGGTGAAGTACTTGCCGCCGACCGACTCCACCCGCTGGTCGGCCCCCTCGCCGGTGAGGCGGACCAGGTACTGCCCGCCGAGCACCGGTATGCCGCCGTGGTACTGCTGGAACCTGACGGTGCGCCGGTCGGCGGCCGTGCGCTCGACCGCGAGCTCGGCCAGCTGCCCCGGATCGACCCGGTACCGGTCCAGGTGGGCGGCGAGATGGGCCCGGGCCGCCTCGGCCGGAGCGCCGGGCGCCGCCTCGGACAGTCCGGTCACCAGCTGCGGGGCGGCGGTGCCCTCGCCGGCCACCAGGCCGGGGACGGGATCGGACTCGGCGGTGGGGCCCGGCGGCGCGGCCAGGGCGGGGGAGGCGGTCACGGTGAGCGCCAGCGCCAGGCTCAAGGCGGCGCCCGAGCCGAGCACCCTGGCCACTGAACGGGAACGGTGGTGCACTGCGGTCCTCCACGGAAATCGGCAGTGACGGCAGCACGACAGAGCTGCCTTTCACGGAGGAACGGGGCACCGGACAGGCCCGGTTCAGCCGTTTGCCGCCCTCCGGCCGCCCCCGCGGTGCGCGGCTCTATTGTGGAGATTGTGGATGGGCAGGTGTCGGGTGTGGTCGTGGGGTGGTTCGAGGTCGTCGGTGTTCCGTGTTACCTCGCTGGGGGCTGCCCGGAGCGGGACGGCCCGGGCCATCTGATCGTCACCCGGGCCGTCTGATCGTCACCCGGGCCGTCTGATCGTCACCCGTGCCGTCTGATCGTCGCTCGGGCCGGTATCGCTTTGCCTTTCGCTCTGTCCGTGGCCGCCCCCGGGCGTCGGTGCGATGTCCTCCAGGGTGTGTTCTCCTGGGTCGCGGTGGGTCTCGGTGGGTCGGGTGTGTGCAAGGGCCGGGTCTGGTTCGGCCTGTGTGTCGATCTGGGTTGGGCGGAGACGCGACTCCGTACCCGGCTCTGCCCCGTCGGTCGGTCCCGGGCTTCCGGCCCTGTGGTCTGAACCAGCTCCTGCCGGGCCGCCGGACGTGCCGGGGGTCCCTGTGTCGTTCGGCCGGGTCCGGGGGGTGTGCACTCACATGCGGACCACGACCGTGCCCCGCTGGTTGTTCATCAGCATCGACAGCAGCGCGACTCCGAGGCCGGCCGCCGCCGGTCCCCCCACCGCGAGCGGCATCGTGTTCTCCCGGCGGCGGCGTTCCTCTTCCAGTTCGGTGGCGGTGTGGTCCTCGGCGGTGGCCTCCTGCGCCGTCGTCATCTGAACCTGGGTGCTCATCGATCGGTCCTTCCTCGGTCCGTTCAGTGGTACGCGGAGGGGTTGCCGTGCTGCTGGGCCTGGGCGGGCCGGTTGGGGGCCTGGCCGCCGGCCGGACCGGTGGACTGGTCGGGGTTGTACGGCGGCGGCACGTACGGGCCGGTGATCGTGCTCCGCCGTCCCTCCGGTGCCTGGAAGATCGACACCGCGGCCATCACCAGCGAGGTCGCGGTCGAGATCGTCATCAGCTGACGGGTGCTGAGCCTCGGCAGCGGGAAGTCCTCCGGTCGTTTGCGCGTGCCCGCCATCGCCGTCCGGCCCGTCCCCGGCGGCCCCGGCCGTCGGCACGCCCGGCCGCCGGCACGCCCGGGGGGGCTGCCGGTCCACCGCGACCGCCTTGTCGAAGACCGGCCGCGGATCCGCGGATACGGCACCCGGTCGGGTGCGGAGCCCACCCGCCCGGACCATTGCGCATCTCACCCGACCGCCCCGCAGGGGGTGCCCGGGATCAGCCGGTCCGCGATCCGGGCCGGCTCTCCTCCCGCCACTGCCGCACGGAGCGCACGATGTCCTGGCCGATCCGGTCCAGGAGGGCCGCGGCGTCGTCCATCCGGGCGCCGGCCGGTGTGCCGGGGCCGAGCGTTTCGGCGCCCTGGCGGGCGACGCCGGCGAGCGTCGTGTTCCGCTCGGCGCTGGCCAGCAGCGCCCGGTACCAGACGTCGTCGTCGATGACGTACCGCTCCCGGCGCTGCTGTTCGCCGCGTTCGCGGCGGATCAGCGCCTGGCCCTCCAGGTAGCCGACGGCCTTGGAGACGGCGGCCGGGCTGACCTGCAGCCGTTGCACCAGTTCGCCCGCGGTGAGGCTGCCGTCGTCGGTGACGTACAGGCACGCGAGGACCCGGGCGGCCATTCTGGGCAGGCCGCTGTGCACCAGCAGCTCGGCCAGTTCGTCGGCGAACTCGCGGACCGCCTGCGGGTCGCGGCCCTGGGCCGGCGGCGTGGCGGCGGCGGCCCGTCGGGCGGTCGTGCCGCTGCGGCGGGAGCGCTGCGCGGTGGCGCGTTGGGCGTGTTCGGCCCGGTAGTCGCAGGGCCCGCCGTTGCGGGCGATCTCGCGGGTGACGGTCGAGGTCGGCCGTTCGATCTGCCGGGCGATCTCGCCGTAGCCCAGCCCTTCGGCCAGTCCGGCGGCGATCCGGTGGCGGTCCTGCGGGGTCAGCCTGGCTCCGGGCATCCGTCCTCGTCTCCTTCCGTCGCGTGAACAGTATCCGTCCGGCTCGCCCACTGTTGCAATGGAGTCGCGACGTTCTGTTGCATTCACCGGGAGAGTCATTACAAGAATATTGCGGCATCTAGCTGCGAATACATCCACCATTGGCGGGTTTCGCATTGACCATTATGTGAATTTGCTCGTAGCTTCCTTCCCGAACCGCGACACCACATCGAGGGGGAACACGCCATGGGAACCACCACGCGCGCCGCCGTCGCCACCCTGCTCGCCGGGGCCGTGCTCGCCGGGGCCGTGCTGGCCGGTGCCGCCACCGCACCGGCGTTCGCCGCGCCCGCGCCGGACGGCGGGGGCGGGCACCCGGGGGTCCAGCGGGTGCTGGACCGGGCGGTGGCCACGGGCGGTCTGCCCGGCGCCGTCGCCGAGGTCCGGGACGGCCACCGCCGGTGGTTCGGCAGCGCGGGCGTCGCCGACCTCGCCACCGGGCGGGCCCGTCTCGCGCAGGACCGGTTCCGCATCGGCAGCACCACCAAGACCTTCGTCGCCACCGTCGTCCTCCAGCTCGCCGCCGAGGGGCGGCTGAGCCTCGACGACAGCGTGGAGCGCTGGCTGCCCGGCCTCCTGGGCGCCCCCGGCTACGACGGCGACCGGACCACCGTGCGCCAACTCCTCAACCACACCAGCGGCATCTACAACTACGCGATGGACGAGAAGGTCCGCCAGGAGGCGAGCGGCCGGCCCTTCCTCCGGCACCGCTTCGACGGCTACACCCCCGAACAGCTCGTCCGGATCGCGGTCGCCCACCGGCCCGACTTCGCGCCCGGCGCCGGCTGGACCTACTCCGACACCAACTACGTCCTCGCCGGCCTGATCGTCGAACGGGCCTCCGGCGCCACCCTGGCCGCGCAGATCAGGCAGCGGATCACCGCCCCGCTGGGCCTCACCGGCACCTACGAGCCCTCCTCCGGCGACACCGCCGTCCACGGGCCGCACGGGCGCGAGTACTCGCGTCTGGGGCTCACCGGGGCGAACGCCACCGCCTACGACGTGACGGAGCTGAGCCCGTCCTGGGGCTGGGCCGCCGGCGACATGATCTCCGACGTTCGCGACCTGAACACCTTCTTCGCCGCCCTGCTGGGCGGGCGGCTCCTGCCGCCCGTCCAGCAGCGGGAGATGTTCACGATGGTCCCGACCGGGCACCAGTGGATCGACCAGGCGGACTACGGTCTGGGCGTCGCCGGCATCAGGCTCGACTGCGGCCCCACCGTCTGGGGCATGGGCGGCGCCATCAACGGCTCGTGGTCCTACGCGTTCGGCACCCGCGACGGCCGGCACCTGCTCGCCACCAACGTCAACGGCGACTGGATCGAGGGGAGTTGGCCGATCGCGGTGTTCACCTCCGAGCTGGAGGCGGAGTTCTGCCCCCGCTCGTGACGGCCCGGCTCGTGACGGCCCGGCTCGTGACGGCCCGGCTCGTGACGGCCGTCCGGCCGGGGGCGTCAGGGCAACGCGGCCGCCTTGCGTAGCAGTACCGACCGTTCGCGGGTGTTGCGGCCCGGCCGGGCGGCGAGTTCCGGCTCGGCCCGGGCCTCGGTGGTGCGGCCGAGCCAGGTCAGCAGTTCGCCGTGTACGCCCGGGAGCAGGTGCGACCCCGAGAGCCGGCCGGAGGCGGCCAGTTCGTCGACCATGTGCAGCGTCGAACGGCGTGGTCGCGGATCGACACGGCGGGCGGACCGGGACCACTTTTTTCGACGGACGCCGCCCTCCCGCGGGGCGCCGTCCCCTCCCGTCTGGCGGTGCTCAGGCCTGGCGGTGCTCCCGTCTGGCGGTGTTCAGGCCTGGCGGTGCTCACGTCTGGCGGTACGCGGCCGTCGCGATCTCGGCGAACGAGCGGACCAGCGGGTTGGTGTCGCCGTCGTTCCACACCGCGACCACCGGGCTGGGTGCCATGTCGGCCAGCGGGACCGTGGTGAGGTTCTCGGGCAGGTCGTGTCCGAGCAGCGGGGCCAGGCCGACGGTGCTGTTCCAGAGCACGGCCTGGAGGCATTCCTGGACGCCGCGTACCACGGGGCCCTCGCGTGGGGTGCCGCCGTTCCAGTACGACTGCCATCGGGGGTCGGTTCCCGGGGGGAACTGGAACCAGCGGCGGTCGGCCAGGTCGGCCAGTTCCAGGCGGCCGCGCCGGGCCAGTGGGTCGTCGGCGCGCAGGACCGCGCCGACCGGGTCGGCGCGCAGGACGCGCACCGCCAGGGCGGTGTCGTCGAACGGCGCGCGGGTCAGGGCGACGTCGACCAGTGCGGCGCGCAGTCCGCAGGTCGGGTCGGTCAGGTCGGTGTCGCGTACGCGGATCTCGACGCCGGGGTGGCCGCGGCGGAAGGCGGCCGCCAGCCTGGTGATGCCGGGGTCGGTGCCGTCGCCCAGGATGCCGACGGTCAGGGTCGCGGTGCCGGCCGCCGCGGCGACGCGCGCGCGCAGGCGCTCGGCCCGGTCGAGCAGGTCCCGTGCCTCGTCGAGCAGCACGGCCCCCGCCGGGGTGAGGGTGACACCGGCGGGGGAGCGGGCGAACAGCAGGGCGCCGCTCTCCTCCTCCAACTGCTTGATCGCCCGGCTCAGCGGCGGCTGGCTCATGTGCAGGCGGGTGGCGGCCCGGCCGAAGTGGAGTTCCTCGGCGACCGCCACGAAGTAGCGCAGGGTACGTAGCTCCACGCTGCGACGATACCCCCCGGGTATCGGCGTGGCGCAACGGGTCTTGGACACCGGCAGGGCCCCGGCGGTGGACTCGGAACATGACCGACACAGCGAAGACCAGCGAACCGCAGGCCGGCCCCACCGTATCGGTGGTCGCCCCCGGCGACGGCGAGACGATCGTCCTGGGCACCACGCGCATGCGCGTCCTGGAGGACGGCAGCCGCACCGGGCACCGCCTGGCGATGACCGAGTCCCTCCTCGCCCCGCACACCCCCGGACCGCCGCAGCACCGCCACGCCCGCCACGACGAAGGCTTCTACGTCATCTCCGGCACGGTGCGCTTCACCGTCGGGGACCGGCACCACGACGCGAGCGCGGGCACGTTCGTGATGGTCCCGCCCGGCGCCCCGCACACCTTCGCCAACGTGACCGACCACAGCGCCGTCATGCTCAGCGTGTTCACCCCCGACCTGTACGTGCAGTACTTCCGGGACCTGCGGGACATGACCGCCGACGGCAGGCCGCCGACCCCCGAGGCCGGCCTGCGCACGATGAGCCGCTACGCCACCGAGCCCGCCACCGACGTGGCCTGAAGCCCACGGCCACCCGCCAGCGGTGACCGTGAAAGGACGTCATGACTGCGATTTCTCGGTTTGGTGTCAGTGGTGGTGAGAGTCGGTAGTGCTTCGAGGCATGTGGTCCAGGTTCTTGCTGGTCGGGCTGGATTCGGTGCGGGTGGCCGGCTGACAGGCTGACTGTCGTGGGGTGAGAGGCCAGGGGCCTGTTGTGCTGTCGTGGGGCTTTATCTCGCTGCGGCTGGTGCTGTCTTGGGTTTGAGAGATCTAACGCTCAGATCTGTGGGGCGTCGCTTGGATCTCGGGTATGGGAGACGGCGGTGGTGGGGGTGTGGGGCGGGGGTTGCCGCGGGCGTTGGTGGTGCGACGTCTGGTGGAGCGGCAGGCGGCTGGTGAGCTGACGTCGCGGCACGTGAGGGCGGTGGCGGACATGGTGGGGGTGTCGGTGCGCACGGTGTGGCGGTGGCTGGCGACGGCGAAGGCGACCGGGGAGGTCGACAGAGCGCCCGCCCGTCAGGGCTACGCATTGTCGGATGAGACGTGGACGTTGCTGGCCGCTTCGGGGGGGCAACATCGCTGAGCTGCGCCGCCGCATGGTCAACGCTGCTGGCGGCGCCGACACGGGTGTGCCGCCGCGGTGGCCGCCCTGCTGTTCACCGGCACCGGTCGGGATCTTCTGTCGATGACCCAGGTCGAGAGCGCCGACGACCACAACGCCCCGGTAGCCATCGACCGCGACTCATGGATCAACATCGGCCAGGTGTCAGGTCCCCGGCACATGTACGCCATTCCGCCCCGCGCCCGCCCCCTGCTGCGCGCCGCCGTTCAGTTCCGCCGCCGCTCCCCGCGCACCGCCGACCACCACGGCCTGTTCGCGAACTGCTTCGGCACCACGCCACGCTTCGAGGCCCTCGTCGCCGACGCGGGTATCGCGATCCCCGCCTTGGTCCATCCCCACCCCGGGGACGACTGGCACACCACCGCCCGCTGCTGGCACCTGCACACCCCCGCCTCGCCCACCCCGGATGTCCTGCCGCGCCTTGTGGAGTTAAGCCCGTGACCGCCCCAGCCCCGCCGCCCGGCGCCAGCCCGCTCGCCTTCGATCTCACGTTCCTGCGCGAGCGCGCCATGGACTGCCGACTGGGCGATTACGAGCTGACCGCGCTGACCGGCATCCCCACCGCCGACTGGGACACCCACCTCACCCCGCAGACCCTCTCCGCCGAGGCGCTGATCCACCTGGCCCGCGCCCTCGCCACCTCCCCGGAATCCCTCCTGCGCACCCCCGCCCAGGACCCACGCCCCGCCCCTGCGGCGGCCGCCCACGCCACCGTGCTGCACGCGGCCCTCATGGAGGCTGGCCGCATCCACCCCGACGACCTGGCCTGCGCCCTGGAATGGCCCGCCCACCGTCTGGGGCGCGCCGCCACCGCCCTGGCCGCACACCTCGAGCAGCACCACAGCCCCCACCGGCTCGTCCACACCGACACCAGCATCCACCTGACCACCACGCCCGGGCTGCTCACCGGCAGACAACGGCAGAACCTGCACGGCGCCGGCCACACCGCCGCCTCCCTCGGCCCACTTGAGGCAGCGGCCGTCACTCACCTGCTGCACCGCACCGCCTGTGGTCTGCCCCTGGACCTGTCACCCGAGCAGATCCCGCGCCTGGCCAACCGCTGCCTGCTCGCCCCCACCGGCGGGCAGCCCACCATCCACCCCGACGTGCTGTTCGCCCTCGGCCTGGCCCCCCATCCCCTCACGGACAACCCCGCTCCAACCGACAGCCAAATCCCTGGCCACCGCGTCGCCGTGGCAGACCCGCAAGAGCTCCGGCATGCCGACCACCCGGCCGCGGTTCTCGCCGATTCCGTGGCCAGGCCCATGCCCGCCGGAGCCATACCGCAGCCACCGGGATCGCGATGACGACGCGTCCGGCCGCCGCACCCGCCGCCACTACCGGGCAGTGGCGGCCCACCTGGTCACCGCGACCAGGAAACCCGGACCTGCCCGCGCTCACCGTGGTGCACGACGCACACGACGACCACGCCTTCATGTCGGCGGCCCTGACCGCCCACACCCCGGCGCTGGGCCGCATCACCGTCCACCCCACCTCCGTGGCCACCGCTCCCGCATCCCTGGCCCACGACCTCCTGCGCAGTCTGAACAAGCACCTGCTCCCGGGAAGCGAAGAGGCCGACCACTGGGCCGGTCGAACCGCCACCGCCTGGCGCGTTGTCGTTGCCTGGACCACCGCCCTGCACATCGGACACGTCATCGTCACCCGCGCCCACCGCATCAGCCCCCGTCACTTCGAGCACCTCTTCGGCCTGCTGGAACTCACCGGGATCCACCTGACCCTGCTGTGCCATGGCCCCCTCCCGCCCGCGCTCGCCTCCGCCCTGACCGTCCTGCCGTATCACGGCGTGCACACCCTGGACGGCGCCCGCCCCGCCGTCAGCACACGACTCCCGCCACCGCCCACCGACCGGTACGCCTGGTGGGAGGCCGCCACACACATCCCACCCCACGCGGACGAGCCGGGCCTCATCCAGCCCACGCACAGCCCGCCCGACCACGGCCGATTGGACGCTGCCAGCCGCCGTTTGGGCCGCACGCTGCTCGCACTGCCCGTCGGCGGCCGACTTCCACCCGAACCCGACCATGCAACGGTCCTGCTCACCCACCGGCTTCACACACGCATCGCCCACCCGCTGCATGCTGCCGCGCTGGCACAGCGGATTGCCACCGGACGCTCCGACGCGCCGCTCCAGTTGTCCGTCGTCCGCGCCGAGGGCGGTGGCGATCTTCCCGTACCGCCCTGGGCAGCCGACCTGATTTCCGCAGCCTGCCGCTTCGCGGAGCTGGACGGGAGGCCGCCCGGCCGTCAAAGCATGCAACTCGCCCCTTGGGACAGGAGAGCCGTGGACGAAGCAGCCCACATCTGCGGCCTGCTCGGGCATCGGCTTCTCAGCGGGGGTCAAGCGCGTTCCAGCCCGCCGCGTACACGTGCTCACCTGAAAGAATGAATCAACCGGATACAGTCCCACGCGCCACCCCGCCTACCCGATGCTGGGGGCATGGCAGAACGTCCCCGGGATTTGTGGTCTCAACTCAACACGGCGGTCACGCACATTGGCCTGTCAGCGCCTGGCGCGGTGAGTGCCCGATCCCGAGGCAGGACAACCGTCATCACGGGAAATCAGGTGCGTACTGTCACCCTGGTGCTGTCCGGTCACACATCCGCCATGACCACCGCCGTGCAGGACCACTTCGGGTGGCCTGTGTGGGACGCGCCCGCCATACCCACCCAGGACCGCGACTGGAAGGTCGTCTTCAACCCGGCCAACCGCACCTTCGAAGGCTTCTACAACGAGTCACGGTATAGCGCCCACCCGGAGATCGCCCGCATCGCGGTACCCGTCCGTCTCACCGACGACATGTGGCGCATGCTCGAGAAGACCGGAGCCGTCGTCATGTGCGTCGGCCTGACGGGAGACCCGACACCACAGGCCATCGCCACCGGAGTCCAGCAGCGCCAGTTCCACGCAGCCCTCGTTGAGGCGCTGTTCCGCTGAGCGCCCACACAGCGCGCGAACGGTTGGTCGCCGATCAGGCCCGCGTGAGCAGGGGACGGTAGGAGCCACAGCCGGATTTGGTGGCCACAGTCCAGCCACCAGGAAACTCGGTACAGCCGCGAGACTTGGCCAGCCACCACAGCAGCGAGCCATGCCGCAGCTGTGGAGATCGAGCCCGTCGCAGCATCGCAGTGCGCCAGGCGCCGGACAGGCCGGAAACCGGGGACACCGGGGCCGGCGGGAAACAGGCCCACGGTGCTTGGCGGACTGGCGAACTGGCCCCTGCAGGGCGGCGTTCGAACATGCGACAGCTTATTTGCAGAGCTGCGTGACGGCTGCCGAACCAGTGCTATGTTGTCGCCACGGGGGAGCGGCAGAGGCGCCCGGACGCCGGTCGCAAACCATCGGCCGGACTGCAGGAGCGCGCCGTTCGGACAAGCGCGATCAATAGTGGGCAACGTGGCGCAAGCTGGTTCGCATTCGGCCGCAGGCCAGATGACCGGGTATCTCTACCAGTGCGAACTGGCTCTGCTGGAACTCGCGCGTCGTAGCTGGGAGGACGCTTCCTGCTCCGTCCGGATGGAAGTCCTCGACGACATCGAGTTCCTGGACCCCGACAACCACACCCCACTGGAGCTGATCCAGTCCAAGCACCGCGAAGCGGCGGGTCCGTTGAGCGAGGCTGGCAAGGACCTCTGGCGCTCGGTCGCCTCCTGGATCGATGCCCTGGAAGCCATCTCAACCCCCTTGAGCACAGCGATGCCGCTGCTGCGCCTGGTCTCGACCCAGGTCGCTCCCGCAGGGACCTTTCTCTCGATGCTCCGCTCCGGAGCCCATCGGGACACTCGTGCCGCACTGACTCGGATGGAGAAGGTCGCCGGAGACGAGAACGGTGCGGACGGTACGGCGAAAGACCGCAAACTGTTCATGTCGCTCAGCCCGTCGCAGCGCCATCAACTGGTTGACGCCATCACGGTCGATGACGGTGCCCCGGTGATGTCGGACCTGAACCCTAGTCTGGCCAAAGAGTTGGGGATCACGCCGAGCGACCATGCTCAAGCCGCTCTCGACGACATCAAAGGGTGGTGGTATGGCATGGCGATCGGACTGCTGGAGCGCAGGAACCCCAAGCGTAAGAGACCCGCGGTCAGCGCCCAGGAGCTCATGTGCCGCAGGGACGAAGTCCTCGACCGGTACGCCGGAAGGAACCTTCCGATTACCGAGACCCTGCGCAACCTCACCCAGGCCGAGATCGCTGGCTACGAGGACCAGCTCGTCGTGACTCAGATGCGATGGATCGGCTTGCCCGATCCCGAGATCGCCATGCACCTGCGCGAGTATCACTACGCACGCGCCCAACGCTCCGAATGGCTGCGCACCTTCAAGATCACACCCGAGCGGCTCGGCGAGTACGAGCAGGAGCTACACGACGAGTGGGAACACGTCTTCCGCCGTCGCACCCGCCGCCTCCACGGTGACATGACCGGACCCGAACGCGAGTCCCTCGGTCAGGACGTACTGGACGACACCATGGACAGGGCCGCCGACAGACCTGCTCGCCCCGGCAGCATCACCGCACCGTGGATCGGCCGCGGCACCGTGCACAGCCTGGCCGATCAAGCGGACACCGCAGACCCGGACCGTGCCATCGGTTGGCACCCTGACTACAGGAACCTGTGCGAGCCCCGGAAAGAGGCACAGGACCAGTGACCACCAACCTTCATCACGGCGTTCCTGAGGCAGAAGCCCTCTTCAACCCCGCCTTCGGGGCCTACCTCCTGGCCAGCAGCGTCCACGCTGCGGTCAAGAAGGCGGAGAGCCCTCTGCCGTGGCCCAGCGCCTTCCTCGTCCTCCCGCTCATCCTTCCCGAGGACACCCGGCGCTCCCTGCCGGGCAAGTCCACCGTGACCCTCATGGCCTGGGCTCACGCCAACCCGCGCCACCAGGCGGCCTTCGCTGAACGAGCTGCTGCACTGACCGACTACACCCGAGCCAGCCTGCGGACTGCCCTGCGCCACCAGGCCATAGGCACCAGCCCTCAAGGCCTGACATGCCCCCGCGCTCCGAAGCCCTCCTCACAGGCCCCCGGAGAGGAGGTCGCCGAATGCGCACGCGCGGCCGTACTCGTCGGCCGCTGGCTTGCCGCGACAGACCCGGCCCGCGCCTTCACCGTCCTCGGCGTCCGTCCCTGACCCGCCCCGTACAAGGAGTTCCAGAACCGCCATGCAGCTGCTCGCCCTGGCCATGTACCACCGCGACGGCGGGACAGCCCCGAGAGTCCTGCGCTTCCGTCCCGGGGCGCTGAACGTCATCACGGGTGAGTCCGAGACCGGGAAGTCCGAGGTGCTCGACATCGTCGACTACTGCCTTGGGCGGAGAACACCGAACCTGCCCGACGAACCGATCGACCAGACCGTCGGCTGGTACGCACTCCTCGTCGTCTTCGACGACGAAAGCCGCATGGTCTTGGCCCGGCCCCGTCCCACCGGAGCCTCCACCCTCCACGCCATGGTGCAGACCGGCGACAGCCGTCTCGATCTTCCCGCGATTGGCGAACTCGCCCCCAACTCCAATGTGGCGGCTCTGCGCAGTGAGGTCAGCGCCCGGCTCGGGATCGAGGACTTCCGTTTCCAACCACCCTCCGGCGCCGGGCGACACCCCTTCGACGTCTCGATCGCCCACGCTGCTCTCCTCTGCTTCCAGAACCAGAACGAGATCGCCGACAAGAAAGCCCTGTTCCACCGGCAGACCGAAACTGGGATGGCGCAGACGCTCAAAGACACACTGCCTTACTTCCTCGGAGCCGCCGGCCCCGAACAAGCCCTCCGGCGCCACCACCTCACGGAAGCCGCCCGTGCGCAGCGCGCGGCGCAACGCAAGTACGACGATGCCCTGCGCCACCAGGCCGCAACCGACGCGAACGGGCTCGCACTGGTGCGCCTCGCACAGAATGAGGGACTGCTCACCGACGTTCCCGCCGCACCGAACACCGCCCAGGTCGTCGATCTTCTGCAGCAGGCACTGGCCGCCTCGCCGCGGACCGCAGCACCGCTGAACCTGTCCGACCAGCGCCAGGGGCTGAACGACGAGCGCCGTACGCTGCGCGATCAGCTCCAGGAGCACGACGAGGCCCTGGCGACAGTCGACCGCTGGCAGCAGCAGGGCCGCGCTTTCAGCGGGGAACTCCACCTCCAGCTCGACCGCCTCAAGACGCTCGCGCTGCTCGGCCCCGAGCACCAGCACGACACGAGCGTCTGCCCGATGTGCACCCAGCCTCTTCCGCAACCCGACCCGTCAGCGCAGGACATCGCCGCGCTCACCGGGCACCTGGCTGAGGAGCTCGCCCACGCGCAGACTCTGCAGCCTGTTCGTGAAGAGCACCGACGCGCCTTGCAGGCCGAACGCGACAGCGTCGCCGAACGCCTCCGGCTCAACGGTGTGCAGCTGCGAGAACTGCTGACCAGCGACGAACGGATGCGCAATCTTCAGGAGCAGAACCTCCGCATTGCGCACATCCAGGGACGAATCGCCGAAGCCCTAACCCGTACTGGTTCGGACAGCGACATCAGCCGACTGCGTCATGACCTGGCCTTGGCCGAGGAACGAACCGCAGCGCTCCAAGTCCTCGCGGACGAGGACGATGTAGCCGCCGAGACCGAACGGTGCCTGGCCGGCATCGCCACCGACATGACTGCTTGGGCGAAGCGACTCAAACTCGGACAGGCGGCAGACGCGACAGAGGTGAGCATCAGCCTCAATCTGCTCAACGTCGTCGTCCGGCGCCCGGCCGGCCGACTGCCACTCACCCGGATCGGCAGCGCCAAGAATTGGATCGGCTACCACCTCGTGGCCCATCTCGCCCTGCACACCTATCTGCGGCGCAACAATCGGCCTGTACCCGGTTTCCTCATGCTTGACCAGCCCACGCAAGCCTTCTTCCCCGAGAAGCCGCGCGACGCCTCGAAGATCCAGGACGCCGACTGGACCACTGTCACCGCCTACTTCAGCCTCCTCAACGAGGTGGCACAACTCAACAAGGGCAACCTCCAGATCATCGTCAGCGACCACGCCAACCTGCCCGACGCCTGGTTCCAAGACGCGGTCATCGCTAACTGGCGCCCCAATGACGACGGAAGCCGAAACGCCCTCGTTCCCCCGGGGTGGCTCGGCTGACGGACCATGGGCCGCCGGAAGCGGCCTCCGGTGCCAGTGCTGCATGTTAGGTGCCGCCCGGTAGGCCCTCTGCGCAGTCGGAAGGAAGACCTGGCTGACGCTCCCCTGTTGACCGGATCCTCCAACCTGTGACTGGTCGTCATGGCCAAGACTGCTGACTGCGGTTGCGGCTGCGCCGGTTGGACCCGGTGGCGCGGACCATGCCCGTGGCCAGGGCGGGGCCCTGCCGGAGCGGAATCGGGACCTGGGGGCATGGCACCGCCGGTAGGTGCTGCTTATCGGCCCGACGTGACCGGCAACATGCCGGTTGACGGTCTGAATCAAGGCAACAGCCGGTAGACCGACGAAGACTTCGAGGGGCGCGCGGCGGTGCTGCGTGCCCCCTTTCCTTTTGGGATCCCACAGGAGATATGTGTAGTATTTGGTTAGGTCCTACTATTTGGGAGTCTGTGGTGAGGGTCAGCTTCGGTGGTGAGCGGGTTGAGGTGCCCGACGACCTGGGCCGGGCGCTGCTCGCGGCCCTGCGCGGCGAGCGTCTGGTGGAACCGCCGCAAGCCGCCGACTTCGACGACCTGACCGCCCTGGTGGCCTGCATCAGCCGGGTCACCCAGCACCTGAACGTGGTCAAGGAACTGGCGATGTCCCGCGCGGACGCCAGCGACAGCTACTCCAACCGGCGCGCCCTGGGCATCGCGGCCGCCATGGCACCCTCCCAACTGGGCCGGGTCCTGGAGGGCCACGGACTCCCGCGCGACCGCCGCGCCGGCGGAGTGGACCTGGCCGTCGCCTTCCGCACCACCGACGACAGCGTCCTCCACCTGGCCGCCGAGGACGACGTGGCCGGCCTGCCCTCGTTCACCCTGCCACCCAACCCCGCCCAGAGCGGGGCCGAACCCACGGAGTTCGCCGGCCGGGAGCTCGAGTTCTACTACCGCCCCCAGGTCCCGATCGCGGTGGCCGACCTCGGACGCACCGCCGGCTACACCCTGCGCCCCGAGCAGGGCCCGATCGCCTGCCTCACCGAGCAGGTCTTCGACGCCCTGTTCGGCGACCCGCGGATCGACCCGACCCGACCCAACGGACGCTGAGGAGACCGACCCTGATGTCCGACGACCTGTTCAACTCCGTCGACGCCCTGCTCGCGGCCGTGCACACCGGCCTGCCGCTCCCGGCCGAGCGGGCACGGCTGCGCCTGGCGGCCGGGCTGACGCCCGCGCAGATTGCCGCGGCTCTGCGGGTGGATTCGGCCCTGGTGACGGGCTGGGAGGACGGCAGCGCCGTCCCGGGCCCGGACATCGCCCCGTCCTACGCGCGACTCCTTGACGGCCTCGCCGCCCGCTTTCCCGCGCCCGAGCAACCCGCCTCCACGCAACCCGCCTCCACGCAACCCGCCTCCACGCAGCCTGCCTCCCCGGTCCTGGCCGTGCCGCAGGCGCATCCCGCCTCGGCGCCCGCCCAGCAGGCCGCCGAGGCGCCCGTTGTCCCGGTGCTCGACCAGAACCCGGACGGCTCGCTGGTGATGGGCCCGGCCGCGCCGTGCGTGCAGTGCGGCCAGCCCTCCGTCTACCGCGCCCAGGGCCACCCGATGCACCTAGGCGGCTTCTGCCGCCCCGCAGCCCCGGTGACCGAGGCCGCCGCTGCGGTCACCCAGCAGCCGGCCCCGGCCCAGGCCCCGCCCGCTCCGGCGCCCGTCGCCGCCCCGACCACGCCCGCAGCTGCTCCTGCTCCGGTCTCCTTGGTGCCGGTCCGGCCCGCGCCGACCGCGGCCCGGGCCCAGTTGGCCAGGCCGCGTCCGGCGGCGTCCCGTCCCGCTGGCCGTCCGGCTGCGCCGCGTCCAGCCGCCCCGTCTTCTGCTGCCGCGCGTTGGTGGCCGGCGGTCGCGCTGGACGCCGCCGAGGATGGCGGCTGGGTCCTGGATGTGCCGCAGGTCCCGGCCCCGGCCGGGCCGAAGCTGGGCGACTGGTTCGCGTGGCTGGGCACCGGGCTGCCGTTGCGCGTCGAGCGCGCCCACTCGGCCGGGCGCGGCGGCGACGGCATGGTTTGCCTGACCGCTGCCGCGCTCAAGCAGCTGGGACTGCCCGCCGCCCTGCCGACCACGGAGAAGGCCCTGACCGCGCTCCACACGAAGCTGGCGAAGGCCGCCGCCACGGTGGGCATGGAGATCAGCGACCAGATCGGACCGTCCTTCCACGTCTTCCGCCGCACCGGATCGGCCGGCGGCCCGAAGACCTCGGTCCGGGTCACGGTGGCGCCGTGGCTGGGCCAGGGCGACGGCCGCCAGCAGGCCGTCAGCGCCCTCGCCGCCCCGTTGGCCACCGCCCCCGACGGCACCAAGGACGGGCTGACCCTGGCCCGCCGCTACCGCGCCTTCACCGCCGACCTCGGCGTCGCCCCCGGCGCGACCACCGCCTCCACCGCGATGCTGCTCCTGGACGCGGTGCGCCCCCGCGTGGAGTGGGTCAAGGACCAGACGACGGGGGAGTGGTCCTCGCACCCGCGCGAGGGAGCCCTGCCCTCGGGTGACCTGTGCGTGCCGCCGGCCGCCGGGGCCCGCCACCCGCTGACCCGCGAACTGCTCTCGCGCGGCGAGGCGGTGTGCGAGGAGGAGGACTACAAGTGGTGGGCCCGCACCCTCACCGCCGAGGAGGCCCGGCGTCCGTGGGCGGTCGCGGTCGACGTCTGCGCCAGCTACCTCTCGGTCACTGACTCCCTGCGCCTGCCCATCGGCCCGTACGCGTACGCGGAGCACCCGGCCTGGGACGGCGGCAAGACCGCCGGCCTGTGGTGGTGCGACTTCACCGGCATCGAGGTCGATCCCCTGCTGCCGCACCCGGCCACCTTCCACGGCCAGGCGCCGACCGGCCCGGGCTGGTACGCCACCGTGACGGTCGCCTACATGGCCACCACCTACAACTTTGACCCGGCGACCATCAGCGCCGCCTACCTGGCCGCCCACACCGCGCCGTTGCTCAAGGAATGGACCGGCCGCATCCGCGGCGGCTACAAGCGCACCTACGCCCACCTCGGCCTGTTCGACGGCCAGAACCCCGAGGAGTTCCTGGCCGCCTACGCCGTGCACAAGGACGTCGGCACCGACCCGGTCCGCGCGGACGCCATGGTTCTCGCGGGCAGCTACAAGAACGTCTACAAGGGCGGCATCGGGAAGTGGGCCGACTCCGCCCGCCACCTGGACGACCAGGTGTGGCTGGAGAAGATCGCCGCGTCCTGGTCCTACGACCCCGCGCTGCGCTTCCAGGTCATCGCCGCCGCCCGCATCGCCGCCCACCGCCGCCTGCGCAAGACCCTGCTGCTCACCGGCCGGGCCCCGATCGCGGTCAACGTGGACAGCTACCTGTACGCCACCGACGCCCCGTCCCCGCTGGAGCTGCTCCCGGTCAAGGACGACGGCACCCCGGTCCCCGGCGCGCTGCGGCTGGGCATCGCCCCGGGCAGCCACAAGCACGAGGCCTCGATCCCGCTGACGGCCGTGGTCGAGGCGATGGAGCGCCGGGAGCACCCCTCCAAGCTGGTCCACCACTACACCACCGACGGCACCCCGATCGGCCCGGAGCAGAACGACGGGACCGCCGGCACCGGCAACGACGATGAGGAAGGCGGGAACTGATGGCGGGCGGGTTGTTCGGTCGGGTGCGCGAGGCGCTGTTCCCCTCCCGGAAGGCGCCGGTGCAGTCCACCACGCAGGCCGGGCAGGTGCGGGACCGCAAGTACGGCGGGAACACCAAGGCCATGGCATCCGCCTATGGCGTCGCCCCGCGCACCGTGCTGCGCTGGATCGACGGCACCCGCCGCCCCAAGGGAGAGGACGCCCAGCGGCTCCAGCGCGAGGCGGTCGACGTGCAGACCACCGAGCGCGGCCGGGAGCGCAAGGCCAAGCAGCTCGCGCAGCGCGGCACCGTCTCGGGCATCGGAGCCAGGGTCGGCCGCGCCGTGAACTTCGAGATCCGCGGCTCGGACGCCGTCCGAGCCCGTGACATCCACCTGAACCTGACGGGCGAACAGGCTGCCGCCCTGGCCCTCGCCGAGGACGAGGACGAAGCGTGCGCCATCATCGGCCAGGCCCTCGCCGACTACTTCAACGGCGGCGTCGGCTACGGAGGCTTCTCGGCTGACGACTTCGACTTCGATCCCAACGACTTCGACTTGAGCTGACCACAACAGCGGCGAAAGTCGTAAGGAGAGAAAACAGAAAGACCCCCGCCCTGGCGGGGGCCTTTCGCATAATTCGAGGCTCCTTATTCGAATCTCCCCTTCCCAGAATTCGTAAGGTGCCGACAGGGCCGGACGCAAGCCTTTTCCAACCAGCTTCGATATTCAGCGTGAAGACGCACCGATTCCCGCCCGTCACAGCCAGGGGTCCTCCTCGGCAGCCACCGCCACCGCAGGCACGTGGACCAGGCCCTCGCCGCCGGCCTGGGCGTGCTCCACCAGCACCGCCACCAACCGCTCCGGCATCACGCCCAGCTCCCGCGCCAGCACCTCCAGGCGCCGCCCCACCGGACCCGCCAGGGACAGACGCAGGTGCACCCGACCCGCCGCCCCCTGCTGCTCCCGGCGCACCCGCTCCGCCCACTCCTGCTCTGCCGCAAGCCGTACCTCGCGCTCCGCGATCCAGGCCTGGGCCTGCTCGTCGCGCGCCATGTCGTAGACCGACCATCCCTCGGCACCGACGAGAGCGGCGATCCGCTCCCACTCGGTCGCCTCCCACACGGGGCGAAGCCCCGAGTCCTCCACGCGGCCGGCCTCCCGCTCCCAAGCCTGCGCCTCCCACCGGCCGGCCTCGATCTGCTCGGGCGACCTCCCCTGAGCCCGCCTCTGCACCAGCCTCCGCGCGAATTCAATTCCGTCAGTCTCGCCGCCCGCCACGTCTGCCTCCATGTATTCCGCCCTCGAATTCGAGAGCAATTTGACGGGACCGACTCGGAGCGGCCAACCCCAGCGAGCACAGCCGCCGAGAATCTCCGTAACCCTGTCGCTATCCCAGAGCTTAGCGGGTTGCTGTCTTTGATGCACGAGAACGGGCGAAGCCCGCCCTCTCCACCATCCCAACGAGTGACCCCACCCCAAGACCACCTATCACCATCCCACTCCCCAAGGCGCGAAGCGCCTTCACCCACCACCCCAGACAGCCCGGGCGAAGCCCGGCCCCCACCCCCACTCACCAAGGGCCGAAGGCCCCACCTTCCATACCCCCCCAGCTCCGCAGCGAAGCGGAGGAGCTGACCCGCCACCACCAAGGACGCGCAGCGCCCGCTCTCCCGATCGGGCGCTGCCCGATCCGGCCGGCGCAGCCGGCCCTGCCCGCGCGCTGCGCGGGCCAGCCTCGGACGCAGTCCGAGGCTCCCGGCCGAAGGCCGGGGCAGTACCGGGGCCGAAGGAGCCGAGCCGCGCCAAAAGCGCAAACAAACCCGGCCGAAAGCACAGGGGTACCCCGCATCGCCGGGAGAGCGGAAAAACACACACCTGAACCCCAGCCACCCCTTCT
>NZ_JBWKEQ010000024.1:0-50186 GCF_056435365.1 Kitasatospora sp. NPDC043949
ACCTGGCTCAACTCGGGCGGCGCGGGCACCATGGGCTACGCCGTCCCGGCCGCGATGGGCGCCAAGGCCGGCCGACCGGACACCCCGGTCTGGGCCATCGACGGCGACGGCTGCTTCCAGATGACCAACCAGGAACTGGCCACCTGCGCCCTGAACGACATCCCGATCAAGGTCGCGGTCATCAACAACGGCTCGCTCGGCATGGTCCGCCAGTGGCAGACGCTGTTCTACAACCAGCGCTACTCCAACACCGTGCTGCACGCCGGCCCCGACCACGACGGCATCGCGCCCCCGGCCCAGGGCACCCGGATCCCCGACTTCGTGCTCCTGTCCGAGGCGATGGGCTGCGTCGGCCTGCGCTGCGAGCGCCCCGAGGACCTGGACGCCGTCATCAAGCAGGCCATGGAGATCAACGACCGCCCGGTCGTCATCGACTTCATCGTCCACCAGGACGCCATGGTCTGGCCGATGGTCGCGGCCGGCACCAGCAACGACGAGATCCAGTTCGCCAAGGGCATCCGCCCCGACTTCGGCGACGACCTCGACTAACACCCCCCTGAACCCCGGTCGTAGGCCCTCGACCCCCGCGAGGGCCTACGACCGGCCTTTTTGTGCCCAGGATCTCGTGCCGTCCGGGCAGACGGCCGTTGGAGCGGGCCGCTCAGCGGGTCGCCGACGCCGACCAGGAGAGCAGGAGGCGCAGGGCGTCGTCCGACGGGGTGTGCGGGTCGGCGGTGTAGGTGACGAGGGCCTGGTCGGGGTCGTCGGCGGGGCGGAGCGTGTCGTAGGCGAGGTCGAGGGGGCCGGCGATGGGGTGGTGGAAGAGCTTGCGGCCGGAGGTCTTGTCGGCGACCGGGTGTTCGGCCCAGAGGTGACGGAACTCCTCGCTGTGGACGCAGAGTTGGCCGACGAGTTCGGCGAGGAGGGGGTCGTGGGGACGGCGGCCCGCCTCCAGGTGGAGGAAGGCGACGTTCTCGCGGGCGCAGGCCGTCCAGTCGCCGTAGAGCTCGCGCGAGGCCGGGTCGAGGAAGGTGCCGCGGGCGATGTTGCGGTCCTCGACCGGCAGGGCGCCGTAGTCGCCGAACAGCGCGACGGCCGCACGGTTCCAGGCCAGGACGTCCATCCGGTGGCCCATCACCAGCGCCGGGACGTGGTCGAGCTGGTCGAGCAGGCGCAGCAGGGAGGGGCGGGGCTGCTGCGGGGCGGTGCGGCGGCGGGGCGCGCGGCGGGTGGGGCGGGCGAGGCGGTGGAGGTGGCCGGACTCGTCGGGGGCGAGTTGCAGGGCGCGGGCGACGGCGTCGAGGACGGCTTCGGAGGGGTTGCCGACGCGGCCCTGTTCGAGGCGGGTGTAGTAGTCGACGCTGACCCCGGCGAGGTGGGCGAGCTCCTCGCGGCGCAGCCCCGCGACCCGGCGGCGTCCGCCGTAGTCGGGCAGGTCGACGTCCTCGGGCCGCAGCTGGGCGCGGCGGGTGCGGAGGAACTCGCTCAGGGCACTGGTCGGGTTCATGGGGATGATTCTCACCCGGAGGCGGCCGGCCGTGCCTGGCCCTGCCAGGACCAGGCACGGCCGGCACCGGGGCGCGGCCGGGGGCAGGCGGTAGCGGGGCGCGGCCGGGGGCAGCCGGGGATCAACCGGACGTCAGCCCGCGACGGCCTGGACGGCGGGCACCAGGCCGCCGTCGATGACGATGTCCTGGGACGTGATGTAGGAGGACCGGTCGGAGAGCAGGAAGGCGACGGTTTCGGCGACGTCCTCGGCCCGGCCCAGGCGGCCGAGCGGGATGCGCGCGCGGATCGGCTCGTGAGCGGCCGGGTCGGGGATCACCGCGTGGAACATCTCGGTGGCGATGTAGCCGGGGCTGACGGAGTTGACCCGGATGCCGCGCGCGGCGAGGCCGCTGCCGAGGGTGCGGGCGAGGCTGAGGACGGCCGCCTTGGTCGCGGCGTAGACGGGGGCGTCGGGCAGGCCGCGGTGCGGGGTCCAGGAGGCGTTGAGCACGATGGAGCCGCCGCCGGCCGCCTCCAGCAGGGGCAGGGCGTGCTGGACGGTGAAGAACACGCCCTTGAAGTTGATGTCGACGGTGTGGTCGAAGTCGTCCTCGGTGACGTCGGCGGCGGGCTGGAAGACGCCGACGCCCGCGTTGGCGAAGACGCCGTCGAGCGCGCCGTGGCGCTCCCGGACGGTGGCGGCGAGCCGGGCGAGGTCGGCCCGGGCGGTGACGTCGGCGCGGACGGCGAGCAGCCGGTCACCGCCGTCGAGCCGTTCGGCGGCGCGGGCGAGCCGGGCGTCGTCACGGCCGGTGATGACCACCCGGGCGCCGGCGGCGAGGAGGCGGCGGGCGGTGGCGAGGCCCATGCCGCTGGTGCCGCCGGTGATCAGGACGGTGCGGTCGGCGAATTCCCGGGGGTCGGCGGGATCCCGGGTCATGGCGTTGTCGGACGGGGCGTTGTCGGTCATGGCAGCCACTCTCCCGACGGCCGTGGAGCCGGGACCAGGCCCGGCCCGACCCTGGGTCCGGAAGAACCACCCTGCACCGGGAATCGACGGCGCCACCGGGTGGTTGGGGCAGGACGACAAGCGTGTGACACTCGCGAACAGGGGTCTGACATGAAGATCGGCATCATCGGTGCGGGCAACATCGGCGGCAACCTGACCCGACGGCTGACGGCGCTCGGGCACGACGTCTCGGTGGCCAACTCGCGCGGTCCACAGTCGCTGGCCGCCCTGGCCGAGGAGACGGGCGCGACGGCCGTGCCTGCCACCGAGGCGGCGCGCGGAGCGCAGGTCGTGGTGGTGACGGTGCCGCTGAAGAACGTGCCGGACCTGCCGGCCGGGCTGCTGGACGGCGCGGCCGAGGGCGCGGCGGTGATCGACACCGGCAACTACTACCCGCAGCAGCGCGACGGCCGGATCGACGAGATCGAGGACGACGGGCTGACCGAGAGCCGGTGGACGGAGCGGCACCTCGGCCACCCCGTGGTGAAGGCGTTCAACGGCACCTACGCGCAGGACCTGCTGGAGCGGCCGCGGCCGGAGGGCGACCCGGAGCGGATCGCCCTGCCGGTGGCGGCGGACGACGAGGCGGCCAAGCACGTGGTGCGGGCGCTGATCGACGAGTTGGGCTTCGACACGGTGGACGCGGGCGGGATCGACGAGTCCTGGCGCCAGCAGCCGGGCACGCCGGTGTACGGGCTGCGCGCCGGGGTGGAGGCGGTCACCCGGGCGCTCGCGGAGGCGTCTCCGGAGCGCCCGGCGGACCACAAGGCGTGACCCCGGGAAGGCGTGCTCCCCGCGCCGACCCCGACGGGCCCGGTCAGCCCGTGCGGCGGGCCCCCTCGGCCGGGACGGCCGTGAGGGTGCGCGGGGCGGCGTAGCCGGCCGCGCGGAACGCGGTGGTGACGGCGGCGGCGACGGTGTCGGCGGCCGGTGCGTCGACGAGGGCGATCACCGAGCCGCCGAAGCCGCCGCCGGTCATCCGCGCGCCGTGGGCGCCGGCGGCGAGGGCGGCCTCGACGGCGAGGTCGGTCTCGGGGCAGGAGACCCGGTAGTCGTCGCGCAGCGAGGCGTGGCCGGCGGTGAGGATCGGGCCGAGCGCGGCGGACCGGCCGGCGTCCAGGTGGGCGACGGCGGCCGTGACGCGCTCGTTCTCGGTGACCACGTGGCGCACCAACGGCCTCAGCTCCTCGGGGAGTCGGGGCAGGGCGGCCGGCAGGGCGGCGGGCGTCAGCTCGCGCAGCGCGGGCAGTCCGAGCAGCGCGGCCGCCCGCTCGCAGCCGGCCCGCAGGGCGGCGTAGGCACCGTCGCCGAGGTCGTGCTTGACCCGGGTGTCGAGGACCAGCAGGGCGAGGCCGGAACCGGCGAGGTCCAGCGGCACCTGCCGCATCGCCAGGTCCCGGCTGTCGAGGTGCAGGGCGGCGCCCGGGCGGCAGCACATCGAGGCCATCTGGTCCATGATCCCGCAGGGGACGCCGACGAAGTCGTTCTCGGCCCGCTGTGCGATCAGGGCGAGGTCGGGTGCGGACAGGCCCAGCCCGTACAGGTCGTTGTACGCGATCGCGACGACGCATTCCAGGGCGGCCGAGGAGGACAGCCCGGCACCACCGGGCACGTCGCTCTCCAGTCGGAACTCGGCACCGCCGACGGGGTGCCCGGCCTCGCGCAGCGCCCACACCACGGCGGCCGGGAAGGCCGCCCAGCCGGGCACCGAGCCCGGGGCCAGGTCCGCGACGGCCAGGTCGGCGACCACCCCGTCGCCCTGGGCGGACCAGAGCCGCAGCCGGCCGTCGTCGCGGCGCCGGGCCTGGGCGCGGACGGCCTGCGGGAGGGCGATCGGCAGCACGAACCCGAGGTTGTAGTCGGTGTGCTCGCCGATCAGGTTGACCCGGCCGGGGGCGGCCCACTCCCCCTCGGGGGCGTGGCCGTGGAGCTCTTCGAAGGAGGTCGCGAGGGTGTTCACAGGAGTCTCCACGGGCGTGGTCACGGGCGTGTGCACGGGCGTGGTCACAGGGCTACCTCCCGCAGCCGGCGGGCCGCGTCCTCGGGGGTGACGTCGTTGACGAAGGCGTCCATGCCGGATTCCACCCCGGCCAGGAACTTGAGCTTGTCGGCCGCGCGCCGGATGGTGAACAGCTCCAGGTGGAGGGCGAGTTCGTGCTCCTGGCCGGCGGGCGCCTGGTGCCAGGCGGAGATGTACGGGGTGCGACCGGCGCCGAAGAGGCGGTCGAAGCGGCGCAGCAACTCCAGGTAGAGGCGCGGGAATTCGGCGCGCTGCGGCTCGTCGAGGCCGGTCAGGTCGGCGACCCGGCGGTGCGGGTAGAGGTGCACCTCGTACGGCCAGCGGGCGGCGAAGGGGACGAAGGCCGTCCAGTGCTCTCCGGCGAGCACCACCCGGGCGCCGTCGGCGCGTTCGGCGGCGAGCAGGTCGTCGAAGAGGCTGCGGCCGGTGGCGGCGCGGTGTTCGGCCGCGCGCGCGGCCATCCGGGCGGTGCGCGGGGTGGTGAAGGGGAAGGCGTAGATCTGGCCGTGCGGGTGGGCGAGGGTGACGCCGATCTCGGCACCCCGGTTCTCGAAGCAGTAGACCTGCCGGACGCCGGGGAGGGCGGCGAGTTCGGCGGTGCGGTCGGTCCAGGCGTCGAGGACGAGGCGGGCCCGCCGCTCGTCGAGGTCGGCGAAGGAGGCGTCGTGGTCTGCGGTGAAGCAGACCACCTCGCAGCGCCCGGCGCCGGGGCCGCTGACCCGCGGTCCGCCGACGCCTTCCAGCGCCGCCGGGGGGCCGGCCAGCGAGGGGAAGCGGTTCTCGAAGACGGCCACCTGGTAGTTGTCGGCGGGGATCTCGCTGTGCCGGCCGTCCCGGGAGGGGCAGAGCGGGCACTCCTCGGCGGGGGGCTGGTAGGTGCGGGCCTGGCGGTGCGCGGCGACGGTGACCCAGGCTCCGGTGGCCGGGTCGAGCCGGACCTCGGAGCCGTGGGCGGGCGGGTCGAGCGGGCGCCGGTCGACGGCGTCCCGGGGGACGGCCTCGCCGCTGTCGTAGTAGATCAGCTGTCGCCCGTCCGCGAGTGTGGTCGCGGTCTTGGCGGTGGGCTGGGTCAGGGTCCCGGCCATGGCCTTCTTCCCTCTATCCGACACGAAACAACAATATCCAACATTATCCATCAAGCCCGGCTGTCCGGAAGAGGCCCGCGCCTGCCATGATGGCGGTGACCGTGGCCCGCCGGGCGGCCAGTCGAACGGACGGCTGGACGGACGGCCGGCCGAACGGTCACGCCGACCACACCGACCCGAGGAGCCCCCCGATGGCTGACAGCGCCCAACCGCTCGCCGGACAGCGCCGCGTGCTGATCCTGGAGCGGGTCCGCGCGCGCGGCGGCGTCCGGGTGACCGAACTGGTCCGGGACCTCGGGGTGTCCGACATGACCATCCGCCGCGACCTGGACGCGCTGGCCCGCCGCGGCCTGGTGCACAAGGTGCACGGCGGGGCGGTGCGGACGGAGGCGGCGGCCAGCGGCGAGCCCGGGTTCGAGACCAAGGCCAACTGGCAGCTCCCCGCCAAGGAGGCCATCGCCCGGGCCGCCGCCGCCCTGGTGCCGCCCGGCTCGGCGGTCGGGCTGGCCGCCGGGACGACCACCTTCGCGGTCGCCCGGCAGCTGCGCGCCGTCGAGGGCCTCACCGTCGTCACCAACTCGCTGCGGATCGCGGAGCTGCTGGAGGAACCCGACGAGGACGGCACCCCCGCCACCGCGACGGTGATCCGCACCGGCGGCGTCCGCACGCCCTCCGACGCGCTGGTCGGGCCGGTCGCCGACCAGGCGATCCGCTCGCTGCACGTCAACGTGCTGGTCATGGGCTGCCACGGCCTCTCGGCCGAGACCGGGCTGACCACCCCGAACCTGGCCGAGGCGGAGACCAACCGGACCTTCCTCCAGTCCGCCCGCCGGGTCGTCGTGGTGGCCGACCACACCAAGTGGAACGCGGTCGGCCTGGCCTCCTTCGCCGCACTGGAGCAACTGGACGTGCTGGTGACCGACGACGCACTGGCGGCCGAACACCGGTCGGCGGCAGCCCAGTTGGTGGGCGAGCTGATCGTCGCTCCGACCGGGGAGCAGGACCCCCAGGCCTGACGGGCCCCCTAAGGACCCGTCCGGGAACTCGCCCGCACCACCAGCTCGGCGGCCAGCTCAAGACCGCCCGCCGGCGGCGCCTCCCCGCGCACCTGGCCGAGCAGCCGCTCCACCAGGGCGGCGGCGATCGCCCGCAGCGGGAGCCGCACCGAGGTCAGCGCGGGGTGCAGGTGGCGGCAGAGCGGCGTGTCGTGGAAACCGGTGACCGCCACCCCCGCCGGCCCGACCGCCGATCCCTCCGCCCGGACCGCCTCGTAGACGTCCAGCGCCAGCAGGTCGCTGCCCGCCGCGAAGGCCGTCGGCCGCTCGGGCCCGCGCAGCAGCTCCCGCACGGCCGCGACGTCCGGCCGCGCCGCCGTCACCGCGGACAGGCCCAGCCGGGCCGCCTCGGCGAGGAAGCCCGCCCGCCGGGCGGCCATCCACGGCAGGTCCTCGGCGCGGCCGACGTACCCGATCCGGCGGTGGCCGAGCCCCGCCAGATGCCGCACCACCACGGCCATCGCCGTGTCGTTGGCGATGTCGACCCAGTGCTGGGGCTGCCCCGGGCCCGTCCGTCCGAAGGCGACGAACGGGAGGCCGGCCCGGACGACGTGCCCGATCCGGGGGTCATCGCCCAGCACGTCCGCCAGCACCAGCCCGTCGACCTGACGGGCCGCCACCAGTTCGTCGATGGCCGCCAGCGGGCCGGCCGCCCGCTGGACCCCGCTCTCGGCCGCACCCTGCCCCGGACGGAACAGCAGCACCCGCTGCCCCTGCGCCCCCGCCGCGTCGACCAGCGCCTCCAGGAAGCCGGCCATCAGCGGGTTGGGGTCGAACGGGTCGTCCACCGGGGCGAGGTAGCCGAGGGTGCGCCGGGCGCCGCTGCGCAGCGAACGCGCCGACTGGTCGGGCTGGTAGCCGAGTTCGCGGATCGCCGCGGTCACCCGGGCCAGCGTGTCCGGGCGGACCCGCTGGGGGGCGTTGAGCGCGTTGGAGACGGTCTGCCGGGACACCCCGGCCGCGCGGGCCACCTCCTCGATGGTGGTGGCGCCGCGGCGCGGTCGGGGTGTTCCCTCGGGCATCGGAGGCTCCAGGACGGCTGCTCGGGTCTGACGGGTGCTCGGTTCCACTGCTCGGTTCTACGGACGGCGCAGGGTCAGCAGCCCACCGCGCGGCACGGTGATGCCGCCCGCCCGGTCGAGCTCGACCTCGCCCTGCCGGACGATACGCCCTCGGGCGTCCTGCACGGTGGCCTCGGCCGTCCCGCCGCCGCCGGTGAGCCGGACGTCCGGGTCGGCGTCGGCGTTGGCGACCAGCAGGGTGCGCCAGTCCGCGCCGGAGACGTCCACCGGCAGCGCGGCGTAGCGGGCCACCGCGACGGTGCCGCCGCCGACGGCGGTGACCATCGGGTAGCCGAGGTCCGGCCGGGCCGGGCGCAGCTCGCCGAGCTGCAGGGTGGCGACGTGCTCGCGGAAGACGCCGAGCCAGAAGGCGATCGCCTCGCGCTGCCCGGGGCTCTGCGCCGCGAGGTCGACGGAGACCTGCGGCACCGAGAACAGCACGTTGATCAGGTGGCAGGCGATCTGCTCGGGCGGCTCGGCCGGGTGCCACATCAGCATGTCGGCGTGGACCGGGACGGGCCCGGCGGCGAGCCGCACGTCGATGGTGCGCTGCCGGTTCTCCTGCGGGCTGAGCGGGCAGTCGGTGGCGCGGACCATGGTGACGTACGGCCACAGGCCGGGGCTGACGTACGGCTGGCGGTGCTCGATCATCGCCCCCGGCTTGACCGCGGTGATCCGGCGGCGGATGGCGGCGAGCAGCCGCTCGACGCCCTCGTCCACGGTGGCGCAGTCGGCCTCGGGCCCGGCCTCCGGCGCGTCGGCGCGGGCGAACCAGTCGACGAAGTCGACCTTCAGTCCGTCCATGCCCCACTCCTCGACGGCGCGGGCGAGCCGGCCGGTCAGGAACTCGCGGACCTCGGGGTAGCGCGGGTCGGCGACGACCGCGCCCATGTGGGCGGCGTCGGCGAGCGCGTAGCGGCCGATCGCCTCGAAGGCTGCGCTGTCCTTGCCGATGAACGGCAGCGCGTACCAGAGCAGGTACTGCACGCCGAGGTCGTGGACGCGCTGGACGTGGGCGGCGGTGTCGGGCAGCGAGACCGGCTCCCAGTCCCCGCAGTGCGCGTAGCCGCGGGTGCGGTCGGCGGTCATCCAGCCGTCGTCGACGATGATGACGTCCATGCCGAGCTCCTTGCCGAGCGCGGCCTGGGTCTCGACGCCCTTGGGCGTGACGTCCTGGTGCATCGAGTACCAGGTGGAGTACGCGGGGCGGCGCGCGGCCTCGGGGATGTCGGCCTCGCGGTCGGTCCACCACCAGGCGGCGAGGCCGGCCAGGCAGCGGGCGAAGTGCCGGCGGGATGTGTCGATGCGGACGGTCAGCCGGCCGGCGGCCTGCGCCCAGAACCGGAACTCCCCGGTCTCCTCCAGCACTCCGGCGCCGGCCAGGACGTCGGCGCGCTCGGCCGCGAAGGCGCAGATGGCGATGTCGCCGGTGCCGATCAGGGCGGCGATCGGGGCGCCGTTGGCCAGGCTGGTGCGGCGCGGAGCGCTCCACGCGGCGGGCAGCCAGCCGGTGCCGCGCGGCTCGGGCGTCCAGAACGCGGTGGCGTCCACGCACGGCACCCGCCACTCGATCCGGACGTCGCCCGTCCCTTCGGCGGTCACCTCGACGATTCCGTCACCCGCCCCGCGGGCGCTCGCGTTCCCGCTGACCCGCAGGTCCAGGCCCTCTGCGTAGAGCGGACGCAGGCCGCCGGCGACGGCGGGGGCGTGCGGTTCCCAGATCTCGGTCATGTTCAGCCCTTCGTGGCGCCGGCCAGCAGGCCGGAGATGAACTGCCGCTGGAGGACCAGGAAGAGGACCATCATCGGCAGGGTGGACAGCGCGGTGCCGGAGAGGATCGCGCCGTAGTCGGTGTTGCTCTTGTTGCCGTGCAGGGTCGCGAGGGCGACCGGCAGGGTGTGCATCCCGGGACTGCGCAGAGCGATCAGCGGCCAGACGAACTGGTTCCAGGAGCCGAGGAAGAGGAAGATCGAGAGGGCTGCCAGCACGGGCCTCATGACCGGTACCACCACGCTGAACAGCACCCGGAACTCGCCCGCGCCGTCGACCCGGGCGGCGTCCAGGAGTTCGTCCGGCAGGCTGCTCAGTGACTGCCGCATCAGGAAGATGGCGAAGGGCACGCACAGGCCGGGCAGGATCAGCGCCTGGTAGGTGTCCAGCAGGCCGAAGTTCGTCATCATCTTGAACAGCGGTACCAGCATGACCTGTTCGGGCACCACGAGGGTGGAGAACAGCAGGGCGAACAGCAGGGTCCGGGCGCGGAAGCGGAACTTGGCGAAGGCGTAGCCCGCGAGCAGCGCCACCACGAGGGCGCCCAGCGTCTGGACCCCCGCCACCAGCAGGGAGTTCCCGACGACCCTGAGCAGGCCGATCTTCTGCTCCAGGTGGCTCAGGTTCTCGCCGAGGCTCCCGCCGGGCAGCAGCTTGGGCGGCCAGTCGAAGACCTCGGTGTCCTTGCGGGTGGCGGAGACCACCAGCCAGTAGAAGGGGGCGATCGACAGCCCGGTGATGCCGGCGAGGAGGAAGGTCAGCGGCCAGCCGCGCAGCTTCTTGAGGGGGTTCACGCGCTCGGAGGCCTCGCTCTGGGGGGTATCGCTCTTGGAGGTATCGCTTTGGGAGGTATCGCTTTGGGAGGTCACTTGTCGCGCTCTCCCATCAGGCGCATCTGGACGGCGCCGAGCACCGTCACGAGCAGGGTGAGCGCGTAGGCGACGGCGGAGGCGTAGCCGAAGTCGTAGTACCGGAAGCCGTTCTGGTACAGGTACATGGAGACGGTCAGGGTGGCGTTGTCCGGCCCGCCGCCGGTCAGTACGTACGGCTCGTCGAAGAGCTGGAGCGTTCCGATGGTCGAGAGCACGACCGTGAACAGCAGCACCGGGCGCAGCGCGGGGACGGTGACGGAGGTGAAGCGGCGGATCGGTCCGGCGCCGTCGACCATCGCGGCCTCGTACAACTCCCTAGGAATGGACTGGAGTCCGGCGAGGTAGATGACGGCGTTGTATCCGGTGTAGTGCCAGGTGAGCACCACGACGACGGCCGCCCGGGCCCAGACGGGCTGGCCCAGCCAGTCGACGGAGGGCAGGCCGACGGCGTTCAGCACCCAGTTGACCGCACCGTCGTCGGTCTTGAGCAGGTAGGCGAAGATCACGCCGGTGGCGACCAGGCCGGTGACCGAGGGCATGAAGACGCCGAGGCGCCACACCGTGCGCCAGCGCACCACCGCGGAGTTGATGCCGACGGCCATCAGCAGGGCCAGTCCGAGCATCAGCGGGACCTGCATGACGAGGATCTCGCCGGTGTTGGACAGGGCCGTCCAGAACAGCGGGTCGTCCAGCAGGCGCCGGTAGTTGGCGAGGCCTGCGTCGCGGGTGGCGGCGCCGGAGCCGGTGGTGAAGGAGAGCAGCAGCGACTCGACGACCGGGTAGGCCTTGAACACGCCGAAGGTCAGCAGGGCGGGCGCGAGCAGCAGGTACGGTACGGCGGCGCGCCGCCGGCGGGACCGGCGCCGCGCTGCGGACCTCCTGGAGAGGGCGGCGGGCGGGCTGGCGGCACTCATGCGATACCGCGCCCGGTCTGCTGGGCGAGCTGCTTGGCGGCGTCCTGGAGGACGGCGGCCGGGTCGGCGCCCTTGAGGAGGACCTTGACCTGGGCGTCGCTGACGAGCTTGAGGGCGCGGGCGTAGTCACCGGAGTAGTTGGTGGGGTAGCCGCCCTCGGTGGCGAGGTCGGCGAAGGTCCTGAGCACCGGCTGCCCGCCGTAGTAGGCGCTCGGCGCGGCGTACAGCGGGTCGGCGTAGGCCTCGGTGAGGGCCGGGAAGACGCCGCCCGCGTTGAACATGGCGTTCACCGAGGCCGGGCGGGTGACCGTGTACTCGACGAACTTCCAGGCGGCGCGGCGGCGCGGGCTGGAGGCGGCGACGGCCAGGTGGGTGGAGTTGACCAGGGCGGTGCGCTTGCCGCCGGGGGTGACCGCCGGGGGCTTGGTGAGACGCCAGTTGCCGCTCTGGTCGGGGATCTTCTTCTCCAGGTAGTGCGCGACCCAGGCGGGCATCGCGGCCACCGCGAGCTTGCCGGCCTTCATCACGGGCGGCCAGCTCTGGACGCCGGGGGTGTCGCCGATCAGCCCGGCCTCGTCCAGCCGCTTGACGATGGTCAGGGCGCGCACGGCCGCCTCCGAGCCGACGGTGATCTTGCCCTGGAGGTCGAAGTAGAAGGCGCCCTGGAGCTGCATCAGGGCCTGGACGAAGTCCAGGTCGGGGGTGGGGTTGGCGGCCCTGTTGATGCCGATCAGGGCGACGCCGGGGTTGGCGGCCTTGAAACGGTCGGCCACGGCGAGCAGGTCGTCCCAGGTGGCGAAGGACTCGGGGTCGATGCCCGCCTTGTCGAAGTAGTCCTTGCGGTAGAAGAAGCCGAGCGGGTTGACCTCCCAGGGCAGTGCGTAGGCGTGGCCGTCCTTGCCGCTGACGACGGGCCACAGGCCCTTGGCGAACTTGTCCTTGTGCGCGTCGGCGCCGAGCGCGGAGAGGTCGGCCAGGCCGCCGGGGAACTTCTCCTGGTATCCGGGCAGGTAGTCGCAGCCGATGTGCAGCACGTCGCCGAGGCCTTGGCCGCCGGCCGCCAGGCCGACGGTGATCTTGTCCCAGATGGCCGGTTCGCCGATGTCCTGGACGTCGACCGTGATCCCCGGGTTGTCCTTCTGGAAGGCCGGGACGATCCCGCGCAGGGCTTCGGCGGCCGTGGCCCAGGACCAGACGGTGATGTTGCCGGTGTCGGCGTCCCCGCCCGAGGCGCCCCCGGAGCCGGAGTCGCCGCAGGCTGCGAGCGTGCCGCCGGCGGTCAGGGCCAGCAGGCCCGCTCCTGAGGCTCGGAGCAGATCACGACGGGAAAGGTGTGACATTGCATTCCTCTCTGAGGGGTGGCGAGGAAGGGTTTGAGGCAGGAAGGGCGAGGCAAGGGGAGGGAGCTTGAAGGGTTTTGAACGTTCAAATACACAAAACAAACCAGAACCAAACAGGTTCGAACGAGCGGGTCACAGCAAACGCCCACCCTCCCCGCGCCGTCAAGACCTGGGCGCGGAGAGGGTGGGCTCCGAAACCGTTCTGTTATCCCAGGACCGCGTCCGGAGCGCCGAACACGGTTCCCGGGGTGACCGGGATCCCCCGCGCCATGGCCTCGAAGTCCAGGATCGGATGGGTCAGGATCTCCTCGACCTCGTCGGTCAGGAGGTTGCCCAGGATGAACTCCTCCTCCGCGCCCGACCCGAAGGTGACCACCTGCCCGCTCGACTGGATCATCCAGTTCAGCAGCTCCCGCTCGCTGCTCTCCGCGAGGTGGATCTCCCGGCCGGGGTGGTCGCGCCGGATCCCGTCGACGACCGCGCGGACCTCCTCCACCGCCACGCCGAGCCTGCGCACCGTGGCCGGCGAGGCCCGCCGGCCCCACCACTGGAAGATCACCCACTGGGCGACCGACGGGTGGGACAGCACCTCCGCGGCGAGCTCCGGCAGCTGGTGGAGGTTCTCGGCACTCGCCACGGTGTGCACCCGCACCCGGTCGAAGCCCTCGGCGTCGCACAGGGCCAGGGACTCCAGCAGCGCGTCGAGGAGCCTGTCGTCCGGGCTCCGGCGGAAGGCGCGCTGCACCTCCGGCGTGACGGCGTCCAGTGGCAGCCGCAGCGAGGACAGGCCGTGGAGCCGGGAGAGCTTCTCGGCGGTGAGCGTGTAGCCGGTGGTGTCGAGGCCGACCTTGAGACCACTGGCGATGGCGTGGTCGACCACGTCGAAGACCGGCGGCCACAGCAGCGGGTCACCTCCGGCCAGGACCAGGTCGGTGGTCCCGTGCGCGGCCAGCTTCCCGACGATCCGCCTGGCCTGGTCGAGGTCGATCTGCTCCGCCGCGAACGGGTTGTAGCAGCCCTGGCAGGACATCGGACAGCGGTTGTTGATCGACCAGTTGACCCGCCGGACGCGGCGGCCGGTACGCGGCTGGTCGGCCCTGCTGCGGATCCCGGCCACCAGCCGGGCCAGGCGGACGGCCTGCGGGAGGGTGGAGCCGGCGAGCAGTTCCCCGGCCCGTTCGACGCCGGCCGCGGTGGCGTTGTTCTGGAGCAGGAGGAAGGCCAGGCGCCACCGCATGGCCTCGTCCCCCGGGTCCTGGCCCAGGGCCTGTTCGACCCGCTCGGTCAGGGCGCCGAGGTAGCCGGGGGTGAAGTTGGCGGGTTCCAGGCGCCTTTGGAACGCATCGGCTATCGACCCGCGCGCCAGGGCCCGGTCGTAGCCGGCCCGCAACGGGTGCGGGGGCAGGATCTCCACGTGCTGCCGGGTGGGCATTCGGTGTTCTCCGGTACGGGTCAGTTCGGGGCGGACGGCAGCATGACGACCATCGAGTCGGCGGACGACAGGCCCATGCCCTCGACGAAGACCGCGTCGCGGACGAGCTGTGCGATGGCGGGGTGGGTGGGGGCGGCGAGGTAGCGGGCGGTGGATTCGAGCGGGGTGATGTCGTGCTTGGCGATCAAGGTGCGCAGCGAGCCCGGCAGGTCGTCGAGGCCCTCGCGGATGTCCTCCAGGTCGAACCGGTCGGCCAGTCGCATCGCCGCCCTGCGGGCCTTGGCGAGGTTGGTCGTCGGGTCCAGGATGGTCGCCTTGGCCAGGTAGTAGGGGACGGGCTGCATCATCCAGGCCAGCGCCTCGCCCGGGTCGTCCTCGTCGTGGCCGGAGTGGTCGAAGGCCTCCGGCCCGAGCCCGAGGCCGTCGCAGAACCACTCGGGCCGCATGCTGATCCGGTAGTGGGCGTGGCCGGCCAGCCGGAACGCCGGGAGCCTGGCTATGACGGACGTCGTCTCGATCCGGAACGTGTCGGAGATCCGCCGCATCGTCCGCCCCAGCACGGCCCGGACCTCCGGCACGTCGGCCCCGTCGGCCACGACGTGGATCAGGTCGAGGTTGGAGACGATGTCGCCGGCGGGCCCGGTGCGGTGCTCGCCTCGGGCCAACGAGCCGGTCGCCGCCACTGACATGTCGGTCACGTCCGCGAACTCGCGGGCCAGCTCCTGGAACAGCAGGGGGACGTCTTCGGCTCTCACGCGCTTCCTCGGGTGTCGGCTACGGAGGTGGAGTCGACGCCCTCTCTTCCAATGCCGCTCACATCATGGAGAGTTGGCGTTCAGATGGGCACCCTAACAGCGACCCGCCACAAATGGTCGTGTTTGCACCACATATCTCACACACCACAGCTGACGGACCGACACAAGCGGTCTCAACCAGTCACTCAAGTGCCGCCCGCGACACGTGGATCGGGTGGGCATCGAGACATCTGAACCACACCTGCGCGAGAAGTCGGCCGGGCCGACTTCTCGCGCAAACCTCATCCGGCCAGCACGACCGGCGTGCCCGTCAGGTCCACGCCCGCCTGCCGGAGTTCGCCGAGGGCGGTGACCGTGGTGTCGGTGGCCACGCCCGCCGTGTAGTCCAGCAGCACCCTGGTCGCGAACCCGGCCTTCACGGCGTCCAGCGCCGTCGCCTTCACGCAGTGGTCGGTGGCGATCCCGACCACGTCCACCGCGTCCACGCCCTGGCCGCGCAGCCAGTCGGCGAGCCGGGTGCCGTCCGCCGCGAAGCCCTCGAACCCGCTCTTGGACGCCGAGTGCGCGCCCTTGAAGAACACCTCGTCCACCGCGCCCGCGTCGACGGCGGGCGCGAAGGACGGGTGGAACTCGCCGCCCTCGCTGCCGACCACGCAGTGCACCGGGAAGGACTCCCGGAAGTCCGGCCGCGCGGAGAAGTGCGGGCCCGGGTCGATGTGGTGGTCCCGGGTCGCGACCACCCGCGCCCAGCCCTCCCGCTCCGGGCCCTGGACCAGCTCGGCGATCGCCCGGGCCCGGTCGGCGCCCCCGCCGACCGGGACGCTCCCTCCCTCGCAGAAGTCCTTCTGCACATCCACCACGATCAGCGCGCGAGCCATCGACCGGCCTTTCCTCGGGGGTACGGATTTCGCGGCCAGCTTGACGCCTTCGAGGTGCGTGGACGAAGCAACCCGGGCTGCCGTTCACCCGGACGGGCCTGGCGCGGCGATCAGCACACCCCGGCGGCGCCGCCAAGGCCCGCAGCGGAGCGTTCGAGGGAGTCGGTCAGCCACAGGTAGGACAGGCCGACGGTGACCGAATCCCCGCTCGCCTCGGCCACGAGCCGCCAGTAGCGGCGCATCCGCGGGTCCCGGTCGACAGCCACGTAAGCCAGCAGGCGGCCCCTGAACTTCGGGGTGTCGCGGTCGCCGCGGACGGCGGCGTGGGCCGCGACGAACCGGTCGAGCGCGGGGCCCGCCCGGGGCTGCTCACCCGCCCGCACCAGGGGCTGGGCCAGCGCGCACGCCTCGCCGATCCCGCTCACCAACTCGTCCTCGTCGGCGATCAGCGCGGCGCCGGCCCGCGCCCTGGCCAGCAGGCCGCGGCTCAGTTCCCGGTCACCGGCCAGGGCGAACAGTTCGGCGAACGCGACCACCTGCGGCGGGGTCGGGTCGGCGGGCGGCTCGGGTACGGCGATCGCCACGAACGCGGTGAGCATCGCCTCCGACACCGGGGCGGCCATCGCGCGCCTCCAGAAGCCGATCAGCGCGTCACGGGCGGCTCCCCCGCCCTCCATCGCGGCCAGCAGCTCCAGCCTGGCGGCCCGGTCGGCCGGTCCGGCCTCCTCGACAGCGCGCAGCGAGGCCCGCCGCCAGGCCAGGTCCGCGAGCCGCACGTCGAGCGCGGCCCGCTCGGCCGCGACGACCTCGGCCACGGAACGCTCTCCGGCGAGCACCTGCCTGACCGAGGGCAGCCCGAGCCCGAGCCTGCGCAGCCGTCTGACCAGGCCCAGCCGCTCCACGGCCACGTGGTCGAACCTGCGGTGCCCGCCCGTGCTGCGCACCGAGTCGACGATGCCCTCGTCGCAGTAGAAGCGGATGGTCCGCACCGGCACGCCGGTCAGCCGGGCCAGCTCGCCGATCCCCAACGTCTCATCGAGCAAAGGCACTTGAACCTCCACCGGACTGGAGTTCCTACCGTACCCAGGTAACCCCGAGAGAGGAGCGCCGTCATGACATCAACACTGGACACCGCACGGCTCGTGGAGGGACTGCGGGAGCAGAGCGCGAGGACAGGCCGCGCGGTCGCCGGAAGGGACCCGGACACCCCGGTGCCCACCTGCCCGCAGTGGCCGCTGCGCACCCTCGTCGGGCACGTCGGCCAGGAGCACCGGTGGGCGGCCGAACTCGTGCGCACGCGCGAGCAGTTGCCCGCCCCCGACCCGTGGCAGGCCGATCCCGGCGCCCCGGACGGGTGGGCTCGGTGGCTGCGCGAGGGCGCGGAGGACCTGGTCCGCGCGGTCCAGGAGACCGGCGCGGACACCGAGTTGCCCACGTTCTTCGGGCCACGGCCGGCGGCGTTCTGGCTCCGCAGGCAGCTGAGCGACACCTGCGTCCATCACTACGACGCGGCGTCGGCGACGGGCACCGCGTTCGAGATCGCCGACGACCTCGCGGCCGACGTGATCAGCGAGAACCTCGACCTGCTGTGCACGCCGGCCTTCGAGTCGGTCAGGCCGGCGGTCGCCGAGCTGCGCGGCCGGGGCGAGCGGGTCGGGTTCCGGCCGAGGTCCACGGAGGGCTGGGTGGTCACCAGGGCGCCCGAGGCGCTGCGGTGGGAGCGCGGGCGGGTCGAGGCCGACGTGGTGGTGTCGGGCGCGGTGGCGGACCTCATGCTGGTGGTCTCCCGCCGTCTCCCGCCGCAGGACGACCGGGTGACGGTGACGGGCGACCGCGCTTTGCTGGACCACTGGCTGACCCACACGGCCTTCTAGCTACCAGAGCTGCGTGAGAAGTCGGCGGGGCCGACTTCTCACGCAACGGTATTCGGCTACCGGCCGACCTCGCGGAGGCGGAAGTCCTCGACCGTCTCCCGGCGGATCAGCAGGCGGGCCCGGCCGTCCTTGACGGCGGCCACCGCCGGGCGGCCGACCAGGTTGTAGCCGGAGGCCATCGACAGCTGGTACGCCCCGGCCGCCGGGACGGCCAGCAGGTCCCCCGCACGCAGGTCGGCGGGCAGCACGGCGTCACGGACCAGCACGTCGCCGGCCTCGCAGTGCCGGCCCACCACGTCCACCCGGGCCGCGCCCGCCTCCGAACGGCGGCCCACCAGGCGGACGCTGTACGGCGATCCGTACAGCGCCGGGCGCGGGTTGTCGCTCATCCCGCCGTCCACGGCGGCGAAGCAGTGGCCGTCCGCGGTGTGCTTCACCGACAGCACCCGGTACACGGCGACGGCGGCCGGGCCGGCCAGCGCGCGGCCGGGCTCGACGATCAGCCGCGGCACCTCCAGGCCCGCCTCGGCGCAGCGCACCGCCAGCCGGTCGGTCACCCGGACGGCGAAGTCGGCGACGTCGAACTCGGCGTCCCCCGGCAGGTAGCGGATGCCGTGGCCGCCGCCGAGGTCCAGTTCGGGCAGTTCCACGCCGTGCTGCTCCCGGATCTCCGCGAGCAGCCGCACCAGCGCGTCCACCGCCTGGAGGTAGGGCTCGACCTCGGTGATCTGCGAGCCCAGGTGGCAGTGCAGGCCGGCCAGTTCGAGCCCGGGCTGGTCGAGCACCCGGGCGATCGCGTCGGCCGCGTCGCCGCCCTCGATCGGGAAGCCGAACTTCTGCCCGCCCACTCCCGTCTGGACCGCCGTGTGGTGCCCGGCGGCGATCCCCGGGACGACCCGGACGAGTACCCGCTGCGGGGTGTCGGCGGCCACCAGGGCGGCCAGCCGGGCGATCTCCGCCGGTCCGTCGATCACGATCCGCCCGACCCGCAGCCGCCGGGCCAGCCGCAGTTCCTCCGGGGACTTGGCGTTGCCGTGCAGCAGGATCCGCTGCGCCGGGAAGCCGGCCGAGGCGGCCAGCCACAGCTCGCCGGAGGAGCAGACGTCCAGGCCCAGGCCCTCCTCGGCCACCCAGTCGGCCATCGCGCTGCACAGGAACGCCTTGGCGGCGTACAGCACCTCGGCGTGCGGCAGCGCCCGCCGGTACGCCCGGGCGCGGTTGCGCACCTCGGCCTCGTCCAGGACGTACAGCGGGGTGCCGAACCGCTCGGCCGCCTCCGCCAGCCCCACCCCGCCGACCAGCACGTCGCCGCCGGGGCCGGGCCGCGCCGAGGCCGGCCAGGGGCCGCCGAGCGCGTCGACGGCCGGGGCGTCGGGGCGGGCGGTGGAGGTGCCGGTGGAGGGGGCGGGGACGGCGGAGGGGACGGACGGGGCGGTCAGCTGCGTCATGGCGGTACTCCTACGGGGCGGGGCGGGGTTGCGGCACGCGGTGGGCGGGGTCAGTCCTCGAACTGCATCGCGATCCGGCAGTGCGCCGGGCGGCCGCGGTCGCGGCCGACCGTGGGCGCGGGCGCCGGTTCGGGCGGCTCGGGGCTGTCCTGAAGCTCCTGCCGGTCCTGCCGGACACCGGCGGGCACCAGGCGGACCAGGCGGCGCGGCGACTGGTCGACGGCGGTGACGATCGTGCTGCTCACGGAAGGCTCCTCGGGCTCGGGCGGGCCACCGTGGTGCGGCCCTCGGTTCCAGTGGATGCCCACCGAACGCCGATCGCACCGGGCCTTGACGCGTGGCCTACGCTCCGCCGTGCGTCCTTGACGCCTTCCTGACATCCGCCGCCCCGGTCATCACCCGTACGGCCGCACCCGACCCCGAACGTCCGTACGACCGCCCGAATGCCCACCCGGTCCGGATGTCAGGGAGCCGTCAAGGACGGCCGCCCGCACGCCAAGCCCGCGTCAAGAGGCGCGTGGCGGGCGCGGATCCGGTGGTGGGCTGGCCGCCGTCCCCGCCGCCACCGAGTCCGCCGCCCCGTTGCCCCGCAGCCCGGGGCGGCCCGGAAGGTCTTCCGAGACGATGCGCCGTTCGGCCCTCACTCCCCCGGACACCACCACGCCCCGAACCGACTGGTTCCGCCGCCCGGAGGGCGTCCGCGAGCAACCCCCGCACGACCGACCGGACGACCGGCCGCACCAACCGCAGCACCACCCGAGCCACCACCCGAGCCACCGGCCGACCGGCCCGGACGGCGGCCGCCGCCGGCTCATCACCCGCCGCCAGCTCACCGAGGCCCTGCCCGCCGCCGTCCGCAAGCTCCACCCGCGCACCATGATGCGCAACCCGGTGATGCTCGTGGTGGAGACCGGCTCCGCGCTCACCACGCTCAGCGCGGTGATCCACCCGAGCGTGTTCGCCTGGGTGATCGGCTTCTGGCTCTGGCTGACCGTGCTGTTCGCCAACCTCGCCGAGGCCGTCGCCGAGAGCCGGGGCAAGGCGCAGGCCGAGTCGCTGCGCCGCACCCAGGCCGGGACCACCGCCCGGCGGCTGCTGCACTGGCGGGTCGGCACCCGCGACCACCGCCACGAGGTGATCCCCGCCGAGCAGTTGATGCTGCACGACGTGGTGCTGGTGCCGGCCGGCGAGGTCGTGCCGCAGGACGGCGAGGTGGTCGAGGGGGTGGCCTCCGTCGACGAGTCGGCGATCACCGGGGAGTCCGCGCCGGTGATCCGCGAGTCCGGCGGTGACCGCACCGGCGTCACCGGCGGCACCAGGGTGCTTTCCGACCACCTGGTCGTCCGGGTCACCTCCCGGCCCGGGCAGAGCTTCGTCGACCGCATGATCGCCCTGGTGGAGGGCGCCAACCGGCAGAAGACCCCGAACGAGATCGCGCTCAACATCCTGCTCGCCTCGCTCACCATCGTCTTCCTGCTCTCGGTGGTCTCGCTCCAGCCGATGGCGATCTACGCGCACGCGCCGCAGACCACCGTGGTGCTGGTCGCCCTGATGGTCGCGCTCATCCCGACCACCATCGGCGCGCTGCTGTCCGCGATCGGCATCGCCGGGATGGACCGGCTGGTCCAGCGCAACGTCGTCGCCCTCTCCGGCCGGGCCGTCGAGGCCGCCGGGGACGTCGACGTGCTGCTGCTCGACAAGACCGGCACCATCACCCACGGCAACCGCCGGGCTGTCGCACTGCACCCGCTGCCCGGCGCGAGCACCGAACAGCTCGCCGAGGCCGCCCAGTTGGCCTCCGTCGCGGACGAGACCCCCGAGGGGCGCTCGCTCGTCGAACTGACGAACCGTCAGTACTGGGTGCCGCCCCGCGCCCCCGGCGAACTCGGCGAGCAGCGGCCCGTCCCGTTCACCGCACACAGCCGGATGAGCGGCGTCGACCTGACCTGGCCCGACGGGACGAACTGCCTGATCCGCAAGGGCGCCGCCGGCGCCGTCGCCCGCTGGGTGGTGGAGTCCGGCGGGCGGATGCCGATGGAGGCCAAGCCGCTGGTGGACCGGATCGCCGAGGCCGGCGGCACCCCGCTGCTGGTCGCCGTCCACGACCGGCACGGCGCCCGCGCGCTGGGCGTGGTCGAACTCAAGGACGTGGTGAAGGAGGGCATCGCCGAGCGCTTCGCCGAGCTGCGCAGGATGGGCATCCGCACCGTCATGGTCACCGGCGACAACCCGCTCACCGCCCGCGCCATCGCCGCCGAGGCCGGGGTGGACGACTTCCTCGCCGAGGCCACCCCCGAGGACAAGCTCGCCCACCTGCGCCGCGAGCAGGCCGCCGGGAACATGGTCGCGATGACCGGCGACGGCACCAACGACGCCCCCGCGCTCGCCCAGGCCGACGTCGGGGTCGCGATGAACTCCGGCACCCCGGCCGCCAAGGAGGCCGGCAACATGGTCGACCTCGACTCCAACCCGGCGAAGCTGATCGACATCATCCGGGTCGGCAAGCAACTCCTCATCACCCGCGGTGCGTTGACCACCTTCTCGATCACCAACGACGTGGCCAAGTTCTTCGCGATCATCCCCGCGATGTTCGCGAACGCCTACCCCGGGCTGCACCACCTCAACATCATGGAACTGCACAGCCCGACCTCGGCGATCGCCTCCGCGATCATCTTCAACGCGCTGATCATCGTCGCCCTGATCCCGCTGGCCCTGCGCGGCGTCCGCTACCAGCCCGCCTCCGCCACCGACCTGCTCCGCCGCAACCTGCGGGTGTACGGGCTGGGCGGGCTGATCCTGCCGTTCCTCGGCATCAAGGCGATCGACCTGCTGATCCAGTTCGTGCCGGGCCTCGGCTGAGCCGCACGGCGCGCCGGAGCTGTCAGAAGGCCGTCAAGAAGTGTGCGACCGGCGTCATGGAGCCATCAGCGGCGGTACGGACGGACCGGTTCCGGGGTTCACTGGAATCATCCGAACCAAGGAGTACGGAACCGGGAGTACCCGACCGGAGAAACGGAGGCGAACGGCCATGACCGGGACCACCCGAGTGATCGTCGGCCTGAGCGGATCACTGAGCAGTCTGGCCGCCCTCTACCACGCCGTCGGCGAGGCGGCCCGCAGCGAGGCCGTGCTGGTGCCGGTGGCCGCGTGGAACGCGGGCGAACGCGACGGCCTGCGCCCGCTGTCCGAACTGGAGCACGCCGCCCGGCGGCGGCTGGACATCGCCTTCGAGCAGGCCTACGGCGGCTACCCGGCCGGGCTGGTCATCCACCCGCTGGTGGTCAAGGCCGAGCCCGGGCCGGCCCTGGTCGGCGCCGTCACCGGGCCGGAGGACCTGCTGGTCCTCGGCGCCGCCACCCGCCGACGGTTCGACCGGCTGCGGCACGGCTCGGTGGCCCGGCACTGCCGCCACCGCGCGGGCTGCCGGGTGGTCGAGGTGTCGCCCTCCGCGCTGCTGACCCGGCTCGAACTCCCCGCCCGCACCGGGGCACCGCTCCCGCTGCTGGGGCGCGCCTAGCTGGGGCGCGTCCCCCGGATCTCGCCGGACAGGCCCTGACAGCAGCTCCCCCGAACCCGCCCGCCGGCTCGACGCGTCACCTCACCCACGCCGAGCCGGCGGGCGCCATCGCGCCCGGGCCCGCCGCTCCAGGGCCCCTGGTCCGGGCCCGCCCCGGCGCCTCCCCCAACTGCACCACCGCATCCGCGTGTTCGCGCACCAGCGGTAGGTCGTGGCTGATCAGCGCCAGCGCCACCCCGCGCTCGGCGCGCAGCCGGCCCAGCAGGGTCACGATGCCCGCGGCCGTGTCGGCGTCCAGCCCGGAGGTCACCTCGTCGCACAGCAGGACGTCCGGCTCGGCCGCCAACGCCCGGGCGATGGCGACGCGTTGACGCTGGCCGCCGGACAGCTCGGGCGGGTGCCGGGCGGCCAGGTCGGCGGGAAGGCCGACGGCGGCCAGCAGTTCGGCGACCCGGCCGGGGCACTGCTCGTGCGGGGTCGTGTGGTGCAGCCTCAGCGGACGGGTGAGGGTGGCGCCGACCGTCCGGGCCGGGTTGAGCGCGCCGAGCGGGTTCTGCGGGACGAGTTGGACGCGGCGGCGCTGCTCGCGGGTGCGGGCGTGGTGCGAGCCGGCCAGCGGGGCGCCGTCCAGGGTGAGGGTGCCGCCGGTGGACGGGTGGAGCCCGGCGAGGACCCGGACGAGGGTGGTCTTGCCCGCGCCGGAGGGGCCGATGATGCCGGTGCAGCTGCCGGGCGCGAGGTGCAGGTCGACCCCGGTGAGGATCCGGCGCCGCCCGCGCCCGTACCCGACGTGAGCTTCGACGCCGAGCGCGGCCAGCCCGACGGCGGTGCGCGCCGCGACCGGTCCGGACGTACGGCCGGCCCCGGTCCGGATGGGGCCGCCGCCCGCCCCGGGGCGGGCCGGGGCGAGGACGAGCACCTCGTCGGCGCAGCGGGCGACGAAGGCGGCGTCGTGGCTGGCGAGCGCGACGGCGATGCCGTGCCGGCGGGCGAGTTCGCGCAGCAGGTCGGCGATCTCGTCCCGCAGGGCGGGGTCCAGGCCGGCGCCGGGTTCGTCGAGGAGCAGCAGGTCGGGGCGGCGGGCGAGGGCCCGGGAGAGGGCCACGCGGCGCTGCTGACCGCCGGCGGGGGCACCTGGGAGGGCGAGGGCGCCGGGGAGGCGGCGTTCGAGCCGCTGGTCGGCGGGCAGTCGGACCCGGGCGAGCAGGTCGCCCACGGCTTCGGGGCCGCGGTCGGCGGCGGCCCCGGCGGGCAGTCCGGCGACCCGCGTCCGGGGGTTGAGGCCCGAACCCTGGTCCTGGCCGAGGAAGGCGAGCCGGTGACGGCGCAACCGGCGCAGCGCTTCGGGAGCGAGGGAGAGGACGTCCTGGCCGAGGACGGTGACCAGCCCGGTGGCCCGGGCGCCCGGGGGCAGGGCTCCGGCGAGGGCGTGCAGCAGGGTGGTCTTGCCCGCGCCCGGGGGGCCGGTGACGGCGTGCACGCGTCCGGGGCGCAGATCGAGGCTGACCGGGGCGAGCAGCGGGGTGCCGTCCGCGAGGGCGATGGCGAGCCGGTCGACCCGGGCGGTCGGGTTCTCGGTCACAGTCATTCCGCGCGTCCTCACCCCCGAACCGAAAGCACTTAGGTTTGCCTATCCTGAAGTTGAGCCCCCGGCAACCCTCCTGCCACACAATGGCTCAGGAGTGACCACCCCGCCGACGTTCTCGGCCGCCGTCCGGCCGTCGGCACCAGAACGTGCCCGGCGCGTGCCCGCCGCGCGGCTGGTGTCACTGCGGGTCGTGCAGGTGGTCGCTCAACCAGGTCAGCGACGGCGGGAGCAGCCTGGTCCAGGTGGTGAAGTTGTGCCCGCCGGTCTCCACGGTGGCCTGGGCGACCACCAGCGGCGGGCGGGCGGCCGCGGCGAAGGCCACGGAGTCGGCGTAGCCGTGGCCGTCCTCCTTGCTGTCGGCGAGGAGCACGGCCAGGGCGGGCATCGGCAGGTGGGCCAGGCGCCAGTTCAGGTCGGCCTCGTCGCGCCGCTGCCGGCTGCCGCCGAAGAGGTCGCCGGTGGTCACGTCCTCGGCGGCCTTGAAGTAGCCGGACAGCGAGACCGCCACCGGGAAGGTCTCCGGGTGGACCATGCCGAGCTTGACGGCGCAGTAGCCCCCGGTGGAGTCGCCGATCACGCCGAGGCTGCCGGTGCCGTCGAGCACCCGGTAGGAGGCCCGCAGGTCGGCCGGCACGTCGGTGGTGAAGTAGCGCTGGGCCTGCGGGCCGTTCGGGACGTCCTCGCACTCGCTGTCGCGCGGCATCGACGGCGAGGGGCGCACCAGCACCAGGACGGTCGGCTTCATCACCCCCCGGCGCAGCAGGTCGAGTTCGTACGCCGGGTAGCGCAGCTTGGTGACCAGGTTGGCGGCGTCCCCCGGGAAGCCGGTCATCACCAGGGCCGCCGGGAAGTGCCGGGTCTCGGCGCCGGGCCGGAAGTACTGCGGCGGCAGGTAGACGTACCCGTCGGTGCTGAGCCCGGTGGTGCCGCCGGGCAGCCGCACCCGGTCGAGCCGCCCGATGGTGGCCGGGCCGCGGTCGGCCCCGTCCGCGCCGGTGATCTCGGCGGTGCCGAGCACCTGCACCCCGGCGGGCACCTCGGCCGGGGTGCCGCCGGGGGTGCCGCCAGGCCCTCCGGACGGAACGACGGTCGGGCTGGCAGACGGGCCGCCCGCCTGGATGACGCCCGCCCCGCGGTCGCGCCCGAACAGGTCGGACCAACTGCTGTAGAACACGAAGTCGTCGTTGACGGCGAGCCCGAGGGTGGCCAGCAGCGCGAACTGGGTGACGGCGATCGTCCCGAGCCGCAGGAACACCGCGGGCCAGCTGCGGACGGCCAGCCGGGGCCAGACCCAGAGCGTGCCGAGCACCGTGCACACCGCGAACAGCGCCGCCAGCGCCAGCAGCTTGTGACTGGTGAGTCCCATCCGGCCTCCCTGGGCGCGTCCGACGGCGCGACCCAGGGTAACCAGGGCGGGACCGAACGTCACTCCCTCCGGTCGGCCACCGTGTTCAGATCCATGTCGCTCCATCGCCCCCGGCCGGTCCCGTTCCTTCGGTACGGCGATTGAAGCGGCGGCGACCGGCCGGGCGCGAGTGGGCCCGCACATCAGCCGCACCCGGCCCCACCTGGTCGATCGTCCAACGGCGTGCTCTCCCACCGGCGCCAACTTCGACAAGGGTGTCGAAGTTGGCGTGAGGGCCGGGCTATGCTGTCCCGAAGTCCGAGGATGACCCCCCCTTGCCCCGTCGACGAACGCACCAGCATGGCGCGCCCGACCGGAAGGAGGCGAGACGCATGGACAGCAGCAGTGCGGGCCGCACCACCCGCCCCCACCCCCGCACGCCCCGGTCCGCCTCCGGCAGACGGTGAGCACGGTCGAGACGGTGAACACGCCCGTCGTACGGACTTCCTGACGCAACGTCAAGTCTTCTTGGCGCCACGTCCCACACGTCGGCCCTGCCGCCACCGCCGTCCGCGGCCCCTTCGCCCGCCCCGGTCTCCCCCGCCGAGGAGAGGTATCCCATGACGACGTCCCGGCCCTACCCGCGCCCCGCCGAAGCCGCGGTGCTGCTCACCGTCCTCGCCCTGCTCGTCGCCGAGGAACTCGCCCTCGGCCTGGCCGAGGAGGAGGACCGCCCGGTCATCAACGCCGTCCTGATCGGCGCCTCCGGCTCCGGCCTCCTGGCGGTCGGCGCGGTGCTGCTCGGACGCTGGCTCGACACCCGCCGCCCACTCCCGTTACCCCCGCCCGGCCCCAACGGCCGCGAGTACAGCGCCCGCGCCCTCGAAGACTTCCCGATGGACGCCGTGCGCCCACTCCTCCTCGCCCACCAGGCCCCGCAGCTGGGCCAGTTGTACTCCGCCTGGATGCTCGCCCGGGCCGGCCGCCCGGCCCCGTGGATCGCCCGCCGACTCGGCATCCCGCTCGACGCCGCCCACCTCCTCGTCGACGCCGCCCGCACCCGCCACGACTGAGCCGACGGCGTCAGCGGCGCCGGCCGGGCGCCCCCGCGCCCGCCTGCGCCAGCAGGAACGGCACCAGGCCGCGCTCCGCCAGCGCCGACCGCCAGGCGTCCCGCGCCAGCCCCAGCTCCCCCAGCACGCCGGCCTCCCCGCCGGACTCCGCCGACCTCGACCGCGAGGCCGCGCCCAGCAGTCCCAGTCCGCCCACCAGCAGGCTCAGCGCGGCCACCCCGGCCGCCACCCACCCGGCGCCGACCAGCGCGTGCCCCAGCACCTCGGCGTCGTCCGCCAGCCCCAGCGCGTACCCGAGCAGCAGGAAGATCGCGGCGGCCACCCCGGCGACGATCGGCACGATCACCCCCAGCACCCCCCACCACCCGGACACCCGCTGCCGCCCCGGCTCGTCCACCGGCAGCCGCGCCACCGCGTCCTGGTCCGCCCGCAGCGCCGCGTACCGCTCGTACTCGGGCGCCGCCGCCGCCAGCACGAACTCCGCGTTCTCCCGGGCGCTCCGCCGCAACCGCTCCACCCCCGGCCCCTCGTCCCCCACCGCCCGCAGGGCCGCCCGCACCTGCGACCCGGCCAGCGCCCTCCCCAGTTCCGTCTCGAAGTCGGCCCGATCCTGCTGCGGCAGTCGAAGCGGCCTGTCCATGCCGTGCCCCCGTTCACTGTTCTCCTAGTTCTACAGAACTGTAGAACATGGCGGCGGATAGCAGCAGCCCCGTTCACCTGTGGGCTTGCGATTCAGGAGCGGCCGGCACCCGCGCGGCCGACGGACCGGTCGGCTCAGGACACCGTCAGGATCCCCCGCATGAAGTGGTGCAGGGTGCACAGGTACGAGGAGGCGCCCGGCCGGGCCGGCGCGGTGAAGGTCGCGGACGTGCCCGGGGCGATGGTGCCGGTGTCGAAACTGCGGTCCTGGGCGGTGAGGGTGTGGTCGACGGTGTCGGCGTTGCGGACCGTGACGACGGCGCCCGGGCGGACGGTGAAGTCGGCCGGCTCGAACGCGAAGTCCCTGATGGCCACCGCCCCCGGGGCGGGAGCGGTGGCCGAGGACGGCGAGGCGGCCGGGGTCGCCGAAACGGACCCGGTCGGCCCCGGGCCCGAGGTCACGCCCGAGGTCGCTCCCGAGGTCACGCCTGAGTCCGGGCCTGAGTCCGGGCCGCCCACGCGGACGGAGCAGGCGGCGAGGGCGGCGCCGAGGAGCACGGCGGCCACGGCCCGGGCCCGCGGACGCATCAGGAGCCGAAGAGCGGGACCCGCCGGGCGTCGGAGGACGCGGGCGGGGTGGCGCCGAGGTCGGAGACCGTGGCGATCAGGACGGCGTCCGCGCCCGGGATCCAGTTGACCGTCTTGGACTGGACGACGAGCTGCCGCTGCCGCGCCGTGCCGTCGCAGATCACGTCCGCCTCGGCCGTCCGGCTGGAGCCGAAGGCCATCGAGGAGGTGTCCTCCGGGTCCCGCTGCTCGACCGAGACGGTGAGCGACCGGGCCTCCTCCGCGACCCCGCAGACGTACTCGACGTCGACCCGGACCCGGCCGGGCACCTTCGGGTCGATCCGGGCCTCACCGAGAGTGACGCCCGTGGGGGCCGCGTCCCCGTCCCGCACCCGGGCCGGGGCGGCCACCGAAGCCGCGGCCGGCGCCGGGTCGGCGGCCAGGGCGGGTGCCGTGAGCCCGCCGAGGGCCGTGGTGAGGGCCGTCACAATGATCCACCGCTGCACTGCCAACCTCCCATAACTGAAACCGTGTTGCGGCCGACGCTAACCGCCCCGCCAGTGGCCCGCGCGCCGAGGCGGGGACCCGTCGCACGGACAGCCCAGCCACGGCGGCGACCCGCCGTCACCAACGGCCCAGCGCGGCGGTGACCCGGCATCACCACCGGCCCAACCCGCCGCCGACCGACCGTCACCACCGGGCCGGGCCGCCGCGACGACCCTCCGTCACCACTCACCCCGCATGGACCGGCGCCCGCTCGGCCGCCGTCCCCGGAACTGTCTGAACGGACGAGGGGCCCGCCGCGCGGTACGCGCGACGGGCCCCTCAGGGACGCGAGGCGTTACCGGCGCCCGGCGCCGACCTCGGAGCCGGTGTTCTCGTCCTCGCCCTGCTCGTCGTTCCGGTCGTCGCTCCGGTCCCGGTCGCCCCAGCCGTCGCTGCGGTCGCGGTACAGGGTGAAGCGGTCGAAGAGCACCGGCGTCGGGAACGGGTTGGCCGCGGTGGCGGACGGGGAGTGGTAGTAGCTGACGGTGATGGTGGTGCGGCCGCCCGGCAGCGGCCCGGGGTCGACGTCGAAGACCGCGACGCCGTAGGGGAAGGCGGTGTCCGGGTCGGTGACCGCGGACCAGTGGGCCTTCTCCTTGGCGTCCGGGTCGGCCTTGAAGGTGAGCCGCTGGGTGCGCACGGAGGCCTGGCGGACGCCGTCCGCGTCGGCGGGCAGGTAGACGTCGTCGTGGCCGGCGGTGCCGCCGCCACCGAGGATCAGGTGGACGGTGCCCTGCGAGGTGTCGATCCGACGCACGTCGTCGTCGGCGACGGCCGGGGTGAGCAGGCCGCCCGGCTCGGTGCCGCGGACGGGGTGGGTGCGCTCGTAGTCGTGGTCGTGCCCGGCCAGGACGAGGTCGACGCCGTAGCGGTCGAGCAGCGGCAGCAGCTTCTCGCGGATGCCCATGTCACCGCCGTGGCTGGCGGCCGAGGAGGACATCGCGAACTGGTGCAGGTTGACGACGACCCAGTCCACCGCGCGGCCGCGCCGGGCGCGCGCCAGGGTGCGTTCCAGCCAGCGGAGTTGGGCGCCCTCGCTGTAGTCGCTGATGTAGATGGACAGGCCGGTGGCCGGGTCGAGGCTGGCGTCGTCCTCGACGGCGATCTCGTTGCCGTCGAGGCTGACGAACAGCACCGAACCGACCTGGAAGCTGTACCAGTTGCCGCAGTAGTCGCGGGTGCCGTTGTCGGGCAGTTCGAAGCGCGTCAGGTAGGAGGCGTAGCCGAGGTCCCCGCCGCCGGCCTCGACCTCGTGGTTGCCGGGCGCGGGCATCCAGGGCCGGCTGGCGGCCGACTTGGCGAGGTTGTTCATGAACGCGTTCCAGCACTGCGGCTGGCGCTGCGGGTTGTTGTTGGCGTACGCGAGGTCGCCGTTGAGCAGGTGGAACAGCGGCGCGAACTGCTCGACCTGGCGGACGGCGGCGGCGCCGTGGATCGAGGACTTGCTGAACACGTTGTCGCCGGTGCCGAGATCGCCGAAGCTGGTGAAGCGGAACGCGGCCCGGCCACGCGCGGGCGCCGTGCGGAAGGTGCCGCGCACCGGGCCGGAGCCGTCGTGCAGCACCTCGTAGACGTACGTGGTGTCGGGCCGCAGGCCGTCCAGGCGGACGTGGTGGGTGTACGTCTCGACCTTGTTGAGCCCGTCGACGTAGGTGCGGGTCTCGGCGTCCACGGTGTGGCCGGCGCCGCCGCGGGGGGTGCCGATCCGCACCCGGGGGCGGCGCACACTGGCGGGCGTCGCCCAGGAGACGGTCATCTCGCGGGACGGCTCGTTGCCCCACTGGAGGTGGATCTGCTCCGGTCCGGGGGTGCCCGCCAGGGCCGGCTGCGTCCAGAGGAGGGCGGACGCGGGCAGCGCGGCCAGCGCACCGGCCGCGGTACCCGTCCGAAGGACCGTTCTGCGCGAGGGATGTGACACTGCCGCCTCCAAGGCTCCGGGAAACGCCCTGGAGAGTCCCAGCCGAACCGGGCGCCCGGGCCACCGGGGAAGGTTCTTCCGGCGAACGCCAGTTGAACGCCGGATCGGATCGGGCGGCGATCGACCGTGACACCGGCCAGGCCGGCCAGGCCGGTCACGCCGGTCACGCCGGTCACGCCGGTTACGCCGGTTACGCCGGTTACGCCGGGAGGATTACCGATCCCTGACGGCCGGTCCGTCCACGCCCGATCCACCGCACCACCCGGCTAGCGTCGGCGGCATGGAGATTCTGGTCACCGGCGGAGCCGGGTTCATCGGGTCGGCGGTGGTCCGCGCGCTGGTCGCGGCCGGGCACGGGGTGCGGGTGCTGGACGCGCTGCTGCCCGCCGTCCACCGCTCGGAGCGGGCCCCCGAACTGCCCGGGGGCGTGGCCTTCGAGCAGGGGGACGTCCGGGACGCCGCCGCCGTGCAGCGGGCGCTGGCCGGGGTGGACGCGGTCTGCCACCAGGCGGCGATGGTCGGCCTCGGGCTGGACCTCGACGACGCCCCCGCCTACGCGGGCTGCAACGACCTCGGCACGGCCGTCCTGCTCGCCGCGATGGCCCGCGCCGGTGTCCGCCGGCTCGTCCTGGCCGGCTCGATGGTGGTGTACGGGGAGGGCCGCTACCGCTGCCCCGCGCACGGCGACGTCGCCCCGGGCCCGCGCCGCCCGGCCGACCTGGAGGCCGGGCGCTTCGAGCCGCCCTGCCCGGCCTGCGGCCGCGCCCTGAGCCCCGGCCTGGTCGCCGAGGACGCCCCGGCCGACCCGCGCAGCGTGTACGCGGCCACCAAGCTCGCCCAGGAGCACCTGGCCTCCGTCTGGGCCCGGGCCTGCCAGGGCGCCGTCCTGACGCTCCGCTACCACAACGTGTACGGCCCGGGCATGCCGCGCGACACCCCGTACGCGGGGGTCGCCTCGCTGTTCCGCTCGGCACTGGCCCGGGGCGAGGCCCCCCGGGTGTTCGAGGACGGCGGCCAGCGCCGGGACTTCGTCCACGTCGAGGACGTCGCCGCGGCCAACCTCACCGCGCTGGAGGCCCTTGCCGCCCGCGCGCCGGGCAGCTCCCGCGCCTACAACGTGGGCAGCGGCGAGGTCCGCACGATCGGCGAGATGGCCGGGGCGCTGGCGGCGGCGTACGGCGGCCCGGCACCGCTGGTGACCGGCGAGTACCGCCTGGGCGACGTCCGGCACATCACCGCCGACTCCTCCCGGCTGCGCGCCGAACTCGGCTGGCGCCCGCAGGTGCCGTTCCCCGCCGGGATGGCCGAGTTCGCGGCGGCACCGCGGTCCGGCGCCACACCTGACGGTCCGTCCGATATCGGCCGGAACTCACCGGTGAAGAGCGGAGGATGGGGCTAGCCTTGCAACATGGTTGCAAACTACAAGGAAGAAGTGGCCATGAACGACCAGGAATTCGTCAGCGCACCCGCCCTGATCCTCCGGTCCCTCTCCGCCGATCCGGAGCGGCGGGCCATCGTCACCGCCGACGGCGTCGAGATCACCGCCGGCGACTTCGCCACCGCCACCTACCGCCTCGCCCACGAGCTCATCGCCCGGGGCGTCACCCGCGGGGACACCGTCACCCTGCTCACCGGCAACACCGCCGAGGCGCTCGGCGCCCGCTACGCCGCGGGCCTCGCAGGTGCGCGGGTGGTCACCCTGTACGACGGCATGAGCACCCCCGTCCTGGCCGAGATCGCGGCGAGCGTCGACACCGCCGTCCTCCTCGTGGACGCCGAACGGTACGCGGAGGCCGCCGAGTTGCTGCCCCTGATCGCCGTGCCGACGGTCCTCCGCCTCGGCCCCGGACCGGATGCGATCGGCGAGGACGTGATCGCCGCCTCCGCCAACCGCCCCGCCGAGCCGCCCGCCGTCCGGATCGGCCCGGACGACGACCTCGGCATCCGCCACACCGGCGGCACCACCGGGGTCCCGAAGGGCATCCTCAGCCTGCACGGCCCCTACCGCGGCGTCTTCGACACCTCGTTCGGCTCCGCCGGCACGGCCGGCGAGGCGCCCCGCTTCCTCGCCGCCACCTCGCTCGCCCACCTCGCCGGGATCTTCTCCGACCTGACGCTCCACCACGGCGGCACGGTGGTCCTCCAGCGCACCTTCGACCCCGGCGAGGTACTGGCCGCCGTCGAGCGCGAGCGCATCACCAGCCTCTGGGTGCTGCCGCCGCTGCTCTACCAGCTGCTCGACCACCCGGCGATCGGCCGCACCGACCTGTCCAGCCTGCGGCAGATCACGTACGGGGGCTGCGCCGCCTCGCCGACCCGGATCCGCGAGGCGCTCAAGGTGTTCGGGCCGGTCCTGGTGGGCGTCTACGGGATGTCCGAGGCGCAGCTGATCTCCTTCCTCACCCCAGAGGGGCACGACCGGATCGCGCAGGGCGGCCAGGTCTCGGTCGGCCGCCCTCTCCCGGGCGTCGAGGTGGTGATCCGGTCCGCCGACGGCACCGAGCTGCCCACGGGGGAGCAGGGCGAGGTCCACGTCCGATCGGCCGGACTCATGGCCGGGTACTGGAAGCGGCCCGACCTGACCGCCGAGGTGCTGCGCGACGGCTGGCTGAACACCGGCGACGTCGGCTACTTCGACGCGGACGGCTGCCTCTACCTGGCCGACCGGGTCAAGGACCTGATTATCGTGGTCGGCGGGCACGTCTACCCGTCCGAGGTGGAGGACCTCCTCCTCACCCACCCGGCGATCGCCCGCTGCGCGGTCTTCGGCGTGCGCGACGCGCAGGAGGCGGAGCACGTCCACGTCGCCGTCGTTCCCGCTCCGGGGCAGCAGCCCGAGTTGGCGGACGTCCAGGCGTTCGTCACGGCCCGCAAGGGGCGGATCTACGCGCCGGAGGCCCTGCACCTCGTGGACGAGATCCCGCTGACGTCGGTCGGCAAGCCGGACAAGAAGCGGCTGCGCGAGGCCGTGGCCGAGTAGGCCGAGCGGGCCAAGTAGGCCGAGCGCGCCGCGCGTCCGAAGGGCGGACCCCGGGACCTGCCTCGTCATTCCCGCCGGGCGCGCGGCGCGGGCAGGGCGATCTCGAAGCAGCAGCCCCCGGCGACGTTGCGCACCTCCGCGCGCCCGGCGTGCGCCTCGACGATGCCGCGCACGATGGCGAGCCCGAGCCCGGCACCGCTCTCGCCGGGCTCGCCGGCGGCCCGGCCGTCGTCGCGGCGGGGCGTGCGGGCGGAGCCGCCGCGCCAGCCCGTCTCGAACACCCGGGGCAGGTCCTGTTCCGGGATGCCGCCGCAGCCGTCGGTCACCGACAGCACCACCTCGTCGGCCTCCCGCCGGGCGGCGACGGCCACCACGCCGTCCGCGGGGGTCGAGCGGATCGCGTTGACCAGCAGGTTGCCGAGCACCCGGGTGATCTCCCCGCTGTCCACCTCGACCGGCTCGGCCGCCGCCGGCTCGTCGGCCACCTGCCGCCCCTCCAGCCGGACGCCGCGCCGCCGGGCCAGCGGGTACGCCCCGGCGAGCGCGTCGTCCACCAGGTCGTACACCGAGACCCGGGTGAGCGAGAGGGCGAGCGCGCCCGCCTGGATCCGGGAGAGCTCGAACAGGTCGTCCACCATGCCGGTGAGCCGTTCGACCTCGGTGCCGATCCGCACCAGGTAGCGGTCGGGGTCCTCGGCGACGCCGTCCTCCAGCGCCTCGGCCATCGCCCGCAGGCCGGCCAGCGGGGTGCGCAGGTCGTGCGAGATCCACGCGACCAGCTCCCGGCGGGAGTGTTCCAGGGCCTGCTCGCGCGCCCGGGACTCCGCCAGCCGGGCGCTGGTGGCAGCCAACTCCTCGCTCAGCGCGGCGAGTTCCGCGCCGAGCGGGTGCGCGGGCGCGGTGAACCCGGCGTCACTGCCGACCGTCCGGACGGCCTCGGTCAGCGCCCGGCTACCGGCCACCACCTGACGGCCGAGCAGCGCGGCGGTGAGCAGCGAGACGACGGCGGCCATGCCGAGCACCGTGATGACCACGCCGAGGTCGTGGGTGGACAGGAACATCGCCTGCGCCACGGCGAACGTCCCGGACGTCACCGCGAGGACGGTCACCACCGCCACGCAGAACAGGGACAGGGCGACGGAGCGGCGGCGCAGCAGCCGGATCGCCGCCCAGCCGAGCAGGCCGGCCCCGCCCGCGCCGAGGGCGGCGAACAGGGCGATCAGCAGCAGGTCCTTCACGCCGCACCGCCCTGCGGGTGGTGCGGCATGTCGTGAGCCGGGTCATGGGGAGCCGGGCCGTGGGGCGCCGGGTCGTAGCGGTAGCCGACGCCCCAGACGGTGCTGATCAGGGCGGGCGCGGCCGGGTCGTCCTCGATCTTCTCGCGCAGCCGCCGGACGTGGACGGTGACGGTGGAGAGGTCGCCGAAGTCCCAGCCCCACACCCGCCGCATCAGGCTCTGCCGGGAGAACACCGTGCCGGGGTGCCGGAGCAGGAACGCCAGCAGGTCGAACTCCCGGAGGGTGAGGGCGAGTTCACGCGCACCCCGGTGGGCGCGGCGGGCCTTCGGGTCGAGCGTGACGTCCCCCGAGCGCAGCACCCCGTCGCCCGGCCCGTCGCCCGGCCCGCCGCCCGTCCCGTCGGCGGCCCCGCCCCCCGCCCGGGCGCGGCGCAGCACCGACTGCACCCGCAGCACCAGTTCGCGCGGGCTGAACGGCTTGGTGACGTAGTCGTCCGCGCCCAGCTCCAGGCCGAGGATGCGGTCCGCCTCGTCGCCCTTGGCGGTGAGCAGCACCACCGGCAGCGCGGCGCCCCCGGCGGAGGCCCGCAGCCGGCGCAGCACCTCCAGCCCGTCGAGGCCGGGCAGCATGAGGTCCAGCACCAGCAGGTCGGGGCGGGTGCGCTCGGCGAGGTCCAGGCCCAGCGCACCGTCGGCGGCCCGGTCCACATGGTGCCCGGCGCGGGTGAGGTAGCCGGCGACGACCTCGGCCACGGTCGGGTCGTCGTCGATCACCAGGATGTGCGAGGTGTCGTTCACCTCGCCGAGGATAGGAGGCCTCGGCGGCGGGCGCGGGCGGAAGCGGGCCCGCGTTCGCGTTCCGTAAGATCCGCCGCCCGCACCCTCGCCCGACCCGGACCAGCCCAACCCGATGCGACCCAGCCCAGCCCAGCCCGATGCGGCCCGGCCCAGCCCAGCCCGATGCGGCCCGGGCCGATCCGCCGGACGGGTCAGCCGCCGGGGCGTCCGACTTCCGTAAGGCTGCGCCGCCGCCGCACCCCGCCGTCCCGCACTTAGCGTGGCCGGGTGACCTCACCCACCTCCCCCGTCTCCCCCGTCGACGTCGTGCTGCCCTGCCTCGACGAGGCCGCCGCGCTGCCCTGGGTTCTGGGGCGGATCCCGGACGGCTGGCGGGCCGTCGTCGTCGACAACGGCTCCCGGGACGGCTCCGCCGACCTCGCCCGCTCGCTCGGCGCGACGGTGGTCGAGGAGCCCCGGCGCGGGTTCGGCGCCGCCTGCCACGCCGGGCTGCGCGCCGCCACCGCCGACCTGGTCTGCTTCCTGGACTGCGACGGCTCCCTCGATCCCGCCCAGCTCCCCCTGGTCGCCGGTCCGGTGCTGGCCGGCTCCGCCGACCTGGTGCTGGGCCGCCGCCGCCCGGCCACGGCCGGGGCGTGGCCGCTGCACGCCCGCCTGGCCAACACCGTCCTGGCCCGACGGCTGCGCGCCCGCACCGGCGCGCCGCTGCACGACCTCGGCCCGATGCGGGCCGCCCGCCGGGAACAACTGCTGGCCCTGGGGCTCGGCGACCGCCGGTCCGGCTACCCGCTGGAGATGGTGCTCGCCGCCTCGGCCGCCGGGCTGCGGATCACCGAGACCCCCGTCGACTACCTGCCGCGCGCGGGCCGCTCCAAGGTCACCGGCACCCTGCGCGGCACCCGCCAAGCCATCCGCGACATGCGGGCCGTGCTGGCCGCGCCCCCGCCGACCCTGCTGGTGATCGCCAAGTCGCCCGCCCCCGGCCGGGTGAAGACCCGGCTCACCCCGCCGTGCACCCCCGAACAGGCCGCCGCCCTGGCCTCGGCCGCCCTCGCCGACACCCTGCACACCCTGGGCACGATGCCGGCCGGGCGGCGCGTGCTCGTCCTGGACGGCCAGCCGGGCGACTGGCTGCCGCCCGGCTGGGAGGTCGTCGCGCAGACCGGCGGCGGGCTGGACGAACGGCTGGCCGCCGCCTTCGCACACGCGGCCCGGGTGGCCCCGCACGCCCCGGCGCTGCTGGTCGGGATGGACACCCCGCAGCTGAGCGCCGCCGCGCTGGCCGAGCCGCTGTCGGCCGCACGGCGGGCGGGCACGGACGCCTGGTACGGCCCGGCGGCCGACGGCGGCTTCTGGGCACTGGGCCTGGCCCGGCCGACCGCCGAACTGGCCGCGCGCCTGCTGCACGGAGTGCCGATGTCCACCCCGAGGACCGGCGCGACACTCCTGGAACGCCTCACCGAAGCGGACTTGACGATTCATCATCTTCCGCTGCTCACCGACGTGGACACCGCCGAGGACGCCCGCCGCGTCGCCGCCGAGGCCCCGGACAGCCGTTTCGCCGCCCAGCTGGGAACGGTCGACCCGAAGCCGGAGGTGGCGAGTTGACGACCGCCACCGCCTGGGTGGACGACCCGTTCGCCGAAGCCGTCCGCACCGGGCGCGGCCCGCTCTGGCTGCGCCGGGAGGACGGCCACCGCCTCCGGCTGGACATCGAACGCTGGTGCGCCCCGGCGGCCGGCGCCGACCACAGCCTGCTCCGGCGCTGCGCCCGCCGGGCCGCGCCCGTCCTCGACCTCGGCTGCGGGCCCGGGCGGCTGGTCGCCGCGCTGCTCGCGCTCGGTGTCCCGGCCCTCGGCGTCGACGTGACCAGGGCGGCCGTCGCCCGCACGGTCGGACTGGGCGGCCCGGCGCTCTGCCGCTCGGTCTTCGACCGGCTTCCCGCCGAGGGCCGCTGGGGCGCCGCGCTCCTCGCCGACGGCAACCTCGGCATCGGCGGCGACCCGGACGCCCTGCTCCACCGGGGCGCCGAACTCATCGCGCCGGACGGTCTGCTGCTGGTCGAGGTGGAGCCCGTGGAGTTGGACGAGCAGGTCACCGTCCAGGTCGAGGGCCCGGACGGCCGGCTCGGGCCGGCCTTCCCCTGGGCCCGGCTCGGCACGGCCGCCGCCCTACGGCGGGCCCACGCCGCCGCCGGACTGGTCGAGGCGGAGCGCTGGACCTCGCACGGCCGCCGCTTCCTCGCCCTGCACAAGCGCTGAGGCGCACAAGGCCGTTGCCCTTGACGGACGCGACCCCACCCTCCTGACGTGTCGGCGGGTCCTCGGCAACGACGGCATCCCGGTCCCGCTGCCATCAGGACGGGCCCCGCAGCCCCTCAGCGGGCCCGCCCACCTGCCCGTTCCGCCGCCGCGCCCACCGACGCCGGCTTCGACTCCGGCTCCTGCTCCAGGCCCGGCGGCGGGGCGGACTCATCCGTCGGCAGCACCCGGTCACGCAGCCGCAGTCCGCAGACCAGGGCGACCAGCAGCACCCCGAGCACCGATCCCAGTACGATGCGCAGCCCGTACGCGTCGGCGATCCGGCCGAGCAGCGGGGCGGCCAGCCCGCCCACCGACATCGCCAGGCCCAGGGTCAGTCCGCTGGCGGTGCCGGGCCGGTTGGGCAGGTAGTCCTGGGCCAACGTCACCTGGGCGGCGAACGGCAGAAACATCGCCAACCCGAACGCGACGGCGGCGAGTTCGGCCACCGCGAAGGTGGGGGCGAAGGCCACGCCGGCCAGGGCGGGGGCGGCCAACAGGTAGCCCAGCCGGATCGGGAGGAGCCGCCCGTACCGGTCGCCCAGCCGCCCGCCGAGCAGGGTGCCCGCCGCACCGGCCAGGGTGAGGGAGGTGAGGGCCACCGCCCCCGCGCCCGTCGAGGTGTGCAGGTCGCGCTGGAGGTGCAGGGCGAGCATCGAGGTCACCGTGACGTAGGGCACCGACCAGCAGACCGTGGCGACCACCAGCCGGCCGAAGGCCCGCCAGTCGTCGCGCTGTCCGCTCCCGGCCGCGCCGCCCGTCACCAGCGGCGGCGCGGGGGTGTGGCCCCGGCGGCGCAGCCACGGGCCCTGGGCCGCCCACAGTGCGCCCATCACCACTGCGGGGACGGCGAGCAGCCAGCTGCCGGCCAGGCCGAGCGAGCCGACCACGAGCGTCACCAGGGCCGGCGCCAGCGAGGCACCGAGTGTGCCGCCGACGGAGAACAGGCTCATCGCCTGCTGGGACTGGCCGCCCGCCGCTCTGGCCTGGTAGGTGGCGGGCGGGTGGTAGGCGGCGACGCCGATCCCGGCGAGGGCCACGCAGAGCCAGGTGAGCAGGTAGCTGTCGGCGAGTCCGGCGCAGCCGAGGCCCCCGGCGGCGGTCAGGAAGCCGGCCGGGACGAGCCAGCCGCGGTGGCGGCGGTCGACGAGCAGGCCGAAGAGCGGCTGGACCACGCTGGACAGGCCGGTGGCGGCCAGCGCGATCCCCGAGACGGCGGTGTAGCTGTAGTGCCGCTCGGACATCAGGAAGGGCAGCAGTGCCGGGACGGCGCCCTGGTAGAGGTCGTTGACGACGTGGGTGCCGGTCAGGAAGGCCAGCTGGCCGCGCTTCACGTGGTTCCTCCCTCGACCCGGAACGCGAGGCCCCGGTGCGCGGCGTCCCGGTGTGCGGTGTCCCGGTCGAGCACCGGCTGCGGGGTGTCCTCGGCGGCGGCCGGCCGGGCCTCGGCCAGGGTCAGTTCATGGAGTTCTGTCACGGTCACTCTCAAGTCCTCGGGTTCTCAGGTCCTCTGAGGAGTTACCTTAGAGGGCTGGTCAGAGCGAAAGCAAGGCATGCCTAACCTGGACGTCGGCTACCTACGAAGCCGGAAGGGCCGCCCGCGATCGACAGGGCGGCGAGGAGAAGATTGGCGCCGGGGTCCAAGGAGCCTTGCAGGATGCCGGTCGTGCACCACGCGTGCGGCTGTCGCCCAACCGCCTCTTGGCCCCACGGTCAGGGGTGCCCCGGCGGCACCCTTCGAGGCGTCCCGGCCGAGCCTGCCACACGCCCCGGGCCACGACAAGACGTCCGACCGGCCGCCTACTCCCGGCCCACCGGCCGCCACTGCGGGTGCTCGCGCTCGGCCCACCGGCGCTCCACCAGCCCGGTCCGCATCCCGAGCCGCGCCTGCGGATCCCGCCAGGCCATCCGGACGTGTCCGACCACCACCACGGCGATGGCGGCGGCCAGCCAGTCGTGGACGAAGGTCGCCCCGGTCCGCCAGGAGGGCGGGGCGAGGCGGGGCAGCCACATCAGCAGCCCGGTGCCGACGATCACCAGCATCGAGCCGAGCGTCCACTGCGCGTAGAGCTTCTGCCCGGCGTTGAACTTGCCCGCCGGCCGGTGCGGGGCGCGGCGCCGGACGGCGCGCAGCCAGTCCCAGTCCGCCGGGGTGAAGCGGCTCAGCCGGGCGGCGTCCGCGCGCAGCGCCCGCGAGGCGAGCCCGAGCAGCAGCGGCACGGGCAGCGCGAGGCCGCACCACACGTGCACCGTCACCACCAGCCGCCGGTTGCCGACCAGTTCGGCGAGCGGGGCGAGGTAGAGGCAGGCCGCCGTGGCCAGGCAGACGCCGGTCAGCGCGGCGGTCGTCCGGTGCACCCAGCGCTCGGCCCGGGTGAAGCGCAGCAGGAGTTCAGCCGGTGGGCGCATCGTCACGTCCGTTCGACCGGCCGACCCAGGCGTCGACGTCGTACCCGTCGCGCTCCCAGTAGCCCGGCTCCACCGAGCCGGTCACGGTGATCCCGGAGAGCCACTTGGCGGACTTGTAGAAGTACATCGGCGCGACGTACAGCCGCACCGGGCCGCCGTGGGTGTGGGAGATCGGGCCGTCCTGCATCCGCAGCGCGACCAGTACGTCGTCCCGTCGGGCCTGCGCCAGCGTCAGGCTCTCGGTGTACGCGCCGTCGAAGCAGCTGAACCGGACGGCCCCGGCCCCCGGCCGCACGCCCGCGGCGTCCAGCAGGTGCGCGAGCGGCACCCCCTCGAACGGGGTGTCCGGCACCCGCCACCCGGTCACGCACTGCACGTCCCGCACGAGCCGCCGCTGCGGCATCGCCCGCAGGTCCGGCAGGCGGAACGTCGCGGGCCGCTCGACCATCCCGTCGACGCTGAGCGTGTAGTCCGCCACGCTCCGCTCCGGGACGGACGACACCACCGAGTAGTACCGGAATCCGTTGTTGCCCGGCAGCAGCCCGCTCAGCCCGCTCGGGTCCCGTTCGACCAACCCCGACTCGGCCCGTTGCAGGTACGGCCCCGCCGCCACCCCGACGGCCCCGAGCCCGAGCAGTCCGAGCACCACCCGCCGCCCCACCGGGGCGCCCCGGCCCTCTTCGCCTGTTCTGTCCACGCCCCCGATTGCACCAGCCCGAGCCCGGCCGGCGCGAGGCCCGGCACCGGTCCGTCAGCCTTTCGTCATCTTCGCCCGCAGGCTCCACGGCCGAGCGGGCGAGCGGGCGAGCGGGCGAGCGGGCGAGCGGGCGAGCGGGCGAGCGGGCGAGCGACCGAGCGACGCCGAGCGTCCGAGCGGCGGGAGATCGTTTTCCAGTCAAGTTCGACGATCTTTCGAACCCCGTATTCCCCCGGCTCCGGCCACGCCACTACGGTGCCACGCATCCCCGCTGTTCCCCCCTCCCCGGCCGGCCGCGACCGCCGGGGCTACCGATCGGACCGGTGCGCCGTGACCAGAATCCTCCGTCGACTGTGGACCCACGCGGGAAGAGCGGCGGCCGTCGTCGCCCTCCTCGCCGCCGCCCTCACCGGCACGGCGGCCGGAACCGCCACCGCCGCCGCCCCGGCCGCCCCCGCGGCAACCGCCTCGGTGGGCGGCTGGACCTGCCCCGGAACGCCCGTCCCGGACGGCTACGTCATCACCATGTTCAACTCCAGCGGCTGCAACAACCACGGCGCCTGGTTCCAGGCACCCGCCCAGAACCGCCTGTGGACCTGCTCCGGCTCGCCGATCGTCTCCGGCTACGTCCTGACCAACTACAACCCCCAGGGGTGCAGCGGCGTCGGCGCCTGGTTCCACGAACTGGTCCGCAACGGCATCTGGACCTGCCCCTACTCGCCGATCCCGGCCGGCTACCGCAGCACCAGCTACGACGCCCGCGGCTGCAACGGCCTCGGCGCCTGGCTCACCATCAAGGCCTGACCCACACCCGGCGGGGCCCGACCGGAACTCCGGTCGGGCCCCGCCGACGTCGTCGCGTCGTCATTCCGGGCGAAGACCGCATCGCGCGCCGAACACTCCGCACACGCAGCACATGCGACACGCGCCGCACACAGCGTCTCACCAGCAGAAAGGAAGTCCGCCCGCAGCGGACGAGAAAAAAGGCACAGGAGGAAAAACCACTCCCGGCCACTTCCAACTTATAGCGTACGGGGGGCCTTGCGGCAAGGCCCTGGTCGTGCCGCACAATCGTCGACCTGAACCGGAATCCGCGGAAATTTGGGGTCGCGAAAATGCGTGTGCTGTTGTCGACGTACGGGTCCCGCGGGGATGTCGAACCGCTGGTGGGGCTCGCGGCGCGGCTGCGGGAGTCCGGCGCGCAGGTGCGGGTGTGTGCGCCGCCGGACGAGGACTTCGCGCAGCGGTTGGACCACATCGACGTGCCGCTGGTGCCGGTCGGCCCGTCGGCGCGGGCGCTGACGGTGGCGGCGCCGCCGCCGTCGTCCCTGCCGGAGCGCGCGGCCGCGGTGATCGCCGGGCAGCTGGAGGCGGTCACGGCGGCGGCCGAGGGCTGCGACGTGCTGGTGGCCACCGGCATGCTGCCGGCTGCGGCGGGCGCGCTGTCGGTGGCCGAGAAGCTGGGCATCCGCTCCGTGTCGGTGACCTTCCAGCAGCTCACCCTGCCCTCGCCGGGCCGCCCGCCGCTGGCGTACCCGGGCCGGCCGTTCCCGCCGGAGGTGACCGACAACCGGGTGCTGTGGGGCCTGGACGCCGAGAGCATCAACGCGCTGTTCGGCGCGGCGCTCAACACCAACCGGGCGTCGATCGGCCTGCCGCCGGTGGACGACGTCCGCGACTACGTCATCGGCGACCGGCCGTGGCTGGCGACCGACCCGGTCCTGGACCCGTGGCAGGAGCCCGCCGACCTGGACGTCGTGCAGACCGGCGCGTGGATCCTGCCGGACCGGCGCCCGCTGCCGGCCGGGTTGGAGGCCTTCCTGGCCGCCGGCGCACCGCCGGTGTACGTGGGCTTCGGCAGCATGCCGATGCTCGCCTCCCAGGACGCCGCCCAGGTGGCCGTCGAGGCGGTCCGCGCGCAGGGCCGCCGCGCGGTCGTGGCCCGCGGCTGGGCCGGTCTGGCCCCGATCGACGACCGGGGCGACTGCTTCGTCGTCGGCGAGGTCAACCAGCAGGCGCTGTTCGGCCGGGTGGCCGCCGTCGTGCACCACGGCGGGGCGGGCACCACGACGACGGCCACCCGGGCCGGCGCGCCCCAGGTCGTCGTCCCGCAGACCGCGGACCAGCCGTACTGGGCCGGCCGGGTGGCCCGGCTGGGCATCGGCGTGGCACTCGACGGGCCGACCCCGACCACCGAGTCCCTGTCGGCCGCGCTCAGGACGGCCCTCGCCCCCGAGACCCGGGTGTGGGCGACCGCCGTGGCCACCATGATCCGCACCGACGGCGCGGCGCTGGCCGCACAACTGCTACTCGACGCGGCCGGCCGCTGAGGCGTGCCGGATAATTCCACCCGCCGCCACCCCCGATTCCTCGGCCGACCGCCCGCGGAATCGAAAAGCTCAGAACACCTGGAGCCAGGTTTGTCCCCCATCTCGTCCTCCTCATCCTCCTCGCCCGAATCCCGCTCGCCCGAATCCTCCTCGCCCGAACCGAATTCACCCGCCGACGACTGGCGGTCCGGCGAACTGCGGGCGGAGAACGCGTACGTCGGCAGGCTGTACGAGCGGCTCGAAGCCCAGCGCGCGCTCGCGGCCGGCCGACTGCGCGAGGTCCACCTCCAGGACAAGGGCGGGACGATCCAGGCCCTCCTGGAGCGCGACACCATGGAGATCCACCACACCCGCCGGCTGGCTGCGCTGCACGCCGCCGAGTACGGGCTGTGCTTCGGCCGGATCGACGACGCCGACGGCGAGCGGCAGTACATCGGCCGGATCGCCCTGTCGGACGACGACCACGAGCCGCTGCTCACCGACTGGCGGGCGGCGGCAGCGGAGCCGTTCTACCGGGCGACGCCCGCCGCACCGGGCGGTGTGGTGGCGCGACGGCACCTGCGGACCAAGGGCCGGACCGTCGTCGACTTCGACGACGACGCCTTCGGCGTGGGCGCCCACGCGGGCCGCGACAACGCCGAGCTCAGCGGGGAGGGCGCCCTGCTCGCCTCGCTGACGGCGGCCCGGACGGGGCGGATGGGCGACATCGTCTCCACCATCCAGGCCGAGCAGGACCGCGTCATCCGCGACGCGCTCGGCGGCGTCCTGGTCGTGCAGGGCGGCCCGGGCACCGGCAAGACCGTCGTCGCCCTGCACCGCGCCGCGTACCTGCTCTACACCCACCGCGACCGGCTGGCCAAGCACGGTGTGCTGGTCATCGGGCCGAACACGACGTTCCTGCGCTACATCGACGAGGTGCTTCCCGCGCTCGGCGAGAGCGAGGTCGTGCTGAGCAGCATCGGCACGCTCTACCCGGGGGTGACGGGGACCGGCACCGAGACGCCCGAGGCGGCCGCCGTCAAGGGCGACGCCCGGATGGCACAGGTCCTCGCCGCCGCGCTGGAGGGCCTGCGGCAGCTGCCCGAGGAGTCGTGGACCATCACCGTGGGCCGGACCTCGCCCTACAACCTTCAGCTCCGGATCGGCCGGGCGCTCTGCGAGCGGGCCCACGCCGCCGCGCACCGGAGCGGCAGGCCGCACAACGCGGCCCGGGCCGACCTGGTGGAGCGGCTCTCCTCGGAGCTGGCCCTGCGGATCGCCCGGGACCAGGGCGGGGAGATGGACCTGGACGCCGTGGCGAACCTCGCCGACGCGCTCGTCGACGAGCCCGAGTTCCAGGCCGTGGCCCAGAAGCTGTGGCCGCTGCTGAACCCGGAGCAGGTGCTCACGAGCCTGTTCGGCTCCCCGGAGCTGCTGGCGAGCGCGATGCCGGACTTCACCGAGGCCGAACGCGCCGCGCTGCTGCGCGAACTGCCCGGCCCGGAACGGGAGTCCGCCGCCGAGGCCGCCTCGACCGCTGCGACCACCCGGACCACCTGGACCACCGACGACGTACCGCTGCTCGACGAGGCCGCCGAACTGCTCGGCCCGCTGCCGGGCGCCGCCGTCGCCCGCCGGGCCGAGGCCGCCGCCGAGGCGGCGGAGCTGGAGTTCGCCAAGATCGTCCTCGACGACTTCGGCGTGGGGCTGGTCGAGATGGACGCGAAGATGCTGGCCCGCCAGTACCGCGGCGAGGAGTCGCTCCGGCCGCTGGCCGAGCGCGCGGCCGAGGACCGGACCTGGGGCTACGGGCACGTGATCGTGGACGAGGCCCAGGAGCTGTCCCCGATGGCCTGGCGGATGCTGGCCCGCCGCTGCCCCGGCCGTTCCATGACGATCGTCGGCGACCTGGCGCAGACCGGCGCGCCGGCCGGGCTGAGCTCCTGGGGCCAGGCCCTCGACACGTACACGGCGGGGCGCTGGCGCACGGTGGAACTCACCATCAACTACCGCACCCCGGCCGAGATCATGCAGGTCACCGAAGGCGTCCTGCGGGCGCTCGACCCCTCGCTCGCCGCCCCCACCGCGGTGCGCAGCGGCGGAACCCGCCCGTGGAGCCTGCGGATCCCCGCGGACGGCCGGGCGGCGGCGCTGCGCGGCGCCGTCGAGCGGGAGCTCGCGGCACTGGACGGCGGTCGGCTGGCGGTCATCCACGCCCCGGACGCCCCGGCCGAACTGCTCGACGGGATCGCCGGGTTGGAAGGAATTTGCGTCAACGACGGTCCGGCGGCGCTGGATTCGCCGGCCGTCCTGCTGACGGCCGCCCAGTCCAAGGGTCTTGAGTTCGACGCCGTCCTGGTCGTGGAGCCCGCCGAGATCCTCGCGGCGCACGCCCACGGCGTGAACGACCTCTACGTCGCCCTCACCCGGGCGACGAAGTCCCTCGGGGTGCTGCACAGCCGGGACCTGCCGGAGATGCTCCAGGGCCTGGAGCCCCGCTGAGGACGGCGGCCGTTCTCCCGCGCCGCCGGGCGCCGACCGCGACGCACGCCAACGCGGCGCCGTAGGCGGCCTGTTGGGCCTCGACCCCGCCCGTCAGATAGAGGTACTGCCCGGCGGCGGGGACGGCGAGCCACTCCCAGCGGCCGGTGAGGCCGACCAGGGCCACCACCAGCAGGCCGTACCAGGGGTAGGCGGGCGCGGCGAGGAGCAGGGCCGTGCCGGTGACGAACAGGGCGCCGTCCCAGGGGCGGGCGGGGTCGCCGCGCCGGAGCACCCACAGGGCGACGGCGGCCAGGACCGCCCCGGCGGCCCACGGCAGCAGGGCGTCCGGCAGGAGGAGGGCGAGCAGGCCGAAGCGGTCGAGGTGCCCCTGCTCGTACCCCTCCTCCTTCAGGTAACCGGGCAGGTAGCCGAGCACGCCGGTGCCGGAGGCGGCGAGGTAGGGCAGGTAGGCCAGGGCGAACGCGCCGAGCGAGGCGCCCAGGAGCAGGGCGCTCTCGCGCGGGCGTCGGCGGGCCAGTGCGCCCGGCAGGGCCAGTGCGGGGATCAGCTTGACCGCCACGGCCGCGCCGAGCAGCGCGCCGGCCCGCGTCGCCTTCCGCCGGGCCGCGTACCCGAGGCCCACGACCAGCAGCAGCGCCCCGAGGGTGTCCACGTGCGCGTCGTTGACCGACCACACCGCCACGCCGGGGCACCACCCCCACAGCGCGGCCCGCCGGCTGCCCCGTCCGATCACGAGCAGCGCCCCCGTGGTCGCCACCGCGAGCAGGGCGCCGGCGGCCTGCATCCCGCGCACCCCTCCCCCGAAGGGGTGCAGGGCGAGGAACCAGGCCTCCGCGACCGGCGGGTAGATGGTGTGCACGGCGGGCCGGTTGATGCGGGTGCAGTCACCGGCGGCGGTGCGCCGCTCGTCCCAGCCGTCGCAGGCGCCGCCGGCCGGCCACAGGTCGGAGGTGCGCAGCCGGGCCAGCGCCGGGTCGTCCGGGGTGTGCGCGTACGGGGAGGTGCCGGCGGCCTGGACGCGGCCGTCCCAGACGTAGCGGTAGGCGTCGTCGCTGGTGCGCGGCGGGGCGAGCAGGCCGACGGCGGCGACGGCGACGCTCCCGGCCAGGACCAGGGGCACGATCTGACGGCCGCCCACCCGGCGCAGCGCCAGCAGGGCGAGCGCGTACAGGGCGGCGTCGACGGCGTACCAGGCGTACAGCGGTGCGCGGTGGCCGAGCGTGCCGCCGCCGGTGACGGTGAGGGCGAGCGCGGCGGTCAGGGCGGCCAGCGCGAGCAGGCAGGGCAGCACGCGGGCGGGCCGGAGGCGGGTGAGCGGGAGGCGGGTGGGCACCCGCCCACCCTGCCACCGGGCGGCGGCGCGCGACCGCAGCGGCGTGGCGCCGTTCGGATTCCGTAAGCACGTCGTACCGCCGCGAAACCGGGGCCCGGCGGTTCTATGGACGGGTGACTCCGAACCTCCTTCCGCGATTCCGCTCGGCGCTGCACGAGCCGCGCACCGCCGTGGTGCTCGGCCGCTGGCTGGGCTCCGCGCTGCTGGTGTGCTTCCTGACCGGGCTGGTCAGCCACGCCCTCCAGGACCCGCCCGGCTGGCTGACGCCGTATCTGTTGAGCCGCCCGGTGAACGGCTACCGGGTGACCCAGGGGCTGCACGTGATCAGCGGCCTGGCGGCCGTCCCGTTGCTGGGGGCGAAGCTGTGGACGGTCTACCCGCAGTTGTTCGCGTGGCCGCCGGTGCGCGGCGCGGCGCACGCGCTGGAGCGGCTGGGGATCTTCGTGCTGGTCGCGGCGATGCTGCTGGAGCTGTTCACCGGGCTGTTCGACACCCTGCAGTGGTATCCGTGGCCGTTCCCGTTCCGCCAGACGCACTTCTGGCTGGCCTGGCTGGCCACCGGCGGCCTGTTCGTCCACCTCGCGGCCAAGGGCCCGGTGATCGCGCGGCACTGGCGCCGCCCGGCGGCCGGGCTGCCGCAGCGGCGGGCGTTCCTCGCCGCCGTGACGGCCGCGGTGGGTGTGGTCACGCTCACCACGGCCGGGCAGACCGTCCCCTTCCTGCGCCGGCTGGTCCTGCTGGCCCCGCGCCGCCCCGACCTGGGCCTGCAGGGGCTGCCGGTCAACCGGACCGCCGCGCAGGCCGGGACGGTCACCGTGCCGGCCGACTGGCGGCTCCGGGTGGACGGCCCGCAGCCGTACCGGCTCTCCCTCGCCGAGCTGAACCAACTCCCCCAGTACGACGTGCACTTGCCGATCTCCTGTGTGGAGGGGTGGAGCTTCTCGGCGCGCTGGACCGGGGTGCGGGTGGCCGATCTGCTGGTCCGGGCGGGGGCCCCGGCCGGCTCGGGCCTGCTGATCACCTCGCTGGAGGCGGACGGCCCGTACCGCGAGATGCGGATGCCCGCCGAGTACGCCGTCGACCCGCTCACCCTGCTCGCCCTGCGGATCAACGGCGAGGTGCTGACGGCGGACCACGGATTCCCGGCGCGGATCATCGCGCCCAACCGGCCGGGGGTGCTGCAGACCAAGTGGGTCGCGCGCCTGGAGGTGATCTGATGCCTCGGTGGCTGCGCGCGGTACTGCTGCTCGGCGGCCTCGCCCTGATCGGCTTCGGCCTGTCGGGCCTGCTCACCGACTCCTACATCACCGCCCCGCTCGACGTGCTGGTCTGGGCGGTGGGCGGGGTGCTGCTGCACGACGGGCTGTGGGTGCCGCTGCTCTGCCTGGTCGGCGCGCGACTGGCGCGCGACTGGGCGTTGCGCGGCTGGCTGGTCGTCGCGGCGGCGGTGAGCGCGATCGGGCTGCCGGCGGTGCTGCGGGACGGCGAGAACCACGGCAACTCCTCCCTCCTGCCGCTGCCGTACCTGCGCAACTGGCTGCTGGTGCTGGCCGCCACCGCCGGGCCGGTGCTGCTGTTCGCACTCGTCCGGTGGTGGCGGCGTCGCCCGCGGGTCAGACGCCCGGCAGACCCGTCGTGAGCCCGTCCAGCGCGTGCGAGCAGACGCAGTCCCGGACGGCGGGCAGGCTCTCCAGCGCCTTGAACAGCACCGTGCGCAGCCGGTCGACGTTTCCGGCGAAGACCTCCAGCACCTCGGCATGGGTGACGCCCTCGCCGCTCTCCACGCCCGCGTCGAGGTCGGTGACCAGCGCCAACGAGGTGTAGCAGAGGCCGAGTTCGCGGGCGAGGACGGCCTCCGGGTGACCGGTCATGCCGACCACCGACCAGCCGTTCGCGGTGAACCAGCGGGACTCGGCGCGGGTGGAGAAGCGCGGGCCCTCGATCACCACCAGGGTGCCGCCGTCCACCGGCTCCCAGGCCGCGTCCCGGGCGGCGTCCAGGGCGGCGCGCCGCCCGTCCGGGCAGTACGGGTCGGCCATCGAGACGTGCACCACCTCGGGCACCGCCCCGCCGGGCAGCGGCAGGCCGTCGTAGTAGGTCTGCACCCGGCCGGAGGTGCGGTCGACGAACTGGTCGGGCACCAGCAGCGTGCCGGGCCCGTACTCCGGGCGCAGCCCGCCGACGGCGCACGGTGCGAGCACCTGGCGCACGCCCAGGGAGTGCAGCGCCCACAGGTTGGCCCGGTAGTCGATCCGGTGCGGCGGCAGGCCGTGGCCGCGCCCGTGCCGGGGGAGGAAGGCGACCCGGCGGCCGGCCACCTCGCCCAGGAACAGCGCGTCGCTGGGCGGCCCGTACGGCGTGTCGACGCGCAGTTCGCTCACGTCGTCGAGCAGCGCGTAGAGCCCTGAGCCGCCGATCACGCCCAGTTCGGCGCGCGGAGCACCGGTTCCCTGATCGATCGTCATCGTTCGTACCCTTCCTCGGGGAGGCGTCCCGGCCACTCTAGGGTCCACGCGGCGGCACCGGTCCTTACGGTTCCGGGACGGCGGGCGGGGCCGGATGGCCGCGGGCCGACGGGGTGGTCCGGGGCGGCCGAGCGGGTGACCTGCCGGACGTGTCGGAGGCGACGCGCCCCACCCGGCGTGCGTCGGTGGGTGTGCGCCGCCTCCGGGCGGTGCACGCCCTGTTCCCGAAGCTGAGAGCCGCCGATGCCTCCCACCGTTCGTCTTCGCCGCCTCGTCCCCGCCGCCCTGTGCGTGCTCGCCGTGGCCCTCACCGCTCCCGCGGCCCAGGCCGCTCCCCCGGGCCGCGGCCCGGGCACCGACCCCGGCCGGGGGTACGACGGAGGGAGGTACGACTGGGAGAGCGTGGCGGCCTGCGAGAGCAGCGGCAACTGGCACGTCAACAGCGGCAACGGCTACTTCGGCGGCCTCCAGTTCGACACCCCCACCTGGCGCGACAACGGCGGCCTCGCCTACGCACCGCGCGCCGACCTCGCCAGCCGCGAGGAGCAGATCGCGGTGGCCCAGCACCTCGCCGGGCGGCGCGGCCTCTCCCCCTGGCCCGCCTGCGGCGCCCGCGCCACCCGCGGCCACGACCGCGAGCGCGACGCCGCCCTTCCCCCGCCGCCCGCACCCGCACCCGCACCCGCGCCTGCCGCTGACGGCGCCGGCGCCGGCGGGTGGACGGTCCGCGAGGGCGACACCCTGGGCGACATCGCCGAAACCCTGCGCGTGCCCGGCGGCTGGCCGGCCCTCTACGCGCTCAACCGCGCCGCCATCGGCGACGACCCCGACCTCATCCAGCCGGGCACCGCGCTGCGCCTGCCGTCCTGAACCCGGCTCCCGCACAGCAGTGGGGGCGGGGGGGGGGGGGAGGGGGGGGGGGGGGGGGAAGGGGGGGGGGGGGGGGGGGGGCGACGTGG
>NZ_JBWKEQ010000024.1:50196-52648 GCF_056435365.1 Kitasatospora sp. NPDC043949
GACCCCCCCCCCCCCCCCCCCCCCCCACCCCCCCCCCCCCCTCTCCCCCTCCCCCCCCCCCCCCCCCCCCCCCCCCCCCCCCCTCCCCCCCCCCCCCCCCCCCCCCCCACGACGTCGTGCGGCGGAGCGTCAGCCGACGTGGACGCGCGGGCGGCGGCTGCGGTCGGGTTCGGCCTCGCGCAGCACCTCGCGGGTGACCGGGGCCACCTCGCCCTGGCCGAACAGGAAGAACCGCAGGAACTGGGCGAAGGGGTTGCCCTCGGTCCACTCGAAGTAGAGGTGCGGCTGCTGCCCGGTGCGGTCCCGGATGGTGAGGGCCAGCGCGGCGATCGCGTTCGGGATGCTGGAGCTCTCCAGTGTCAGCACCCGGTAGCGGCCGTGCAGCACCTCGCCGCGCACGGTCAGCTCGGTCTCGAAGTCGGAGGCGTCCCGGACGGTCACCTCGACGAAGACCAGGTCGTCCTCACCAGGGATGTCGTTGTCGGCGCGGATCTGGCGGATCTTGTCGCGGTACTCGGCGACGTCGCGGCGGGTCGGCTCGTTGGCGATCAGCCGCAGCGGGCGGTGCGCGTAGTCCCTGACGAAACGTTCCGCCACGTCGTCCAGTACCACGTCGGTGACGCGCAACTCGAAGGCGCGGCGCAGCCGGGAGAGCAGCGAGACCAGGATGATGCCGGCGATGAAGCAGGCGCCGATCTTCAGACCGTCCGGCCGCTCCAGGCAGTTCAGCACGGTGGTGTACAGGAAGATCGCCGCGATGATCGCGAAGGCGGTGGTCCAGCCCCGCTGCTTCGCCTTGTACGCGGCGATGGTGACGGCGATGGCCGCCGAACTGATCAGCACCAGCACACCGGTCGCGTACGCGCCGCCCTGGGCGTCCACGTTGGCGTCGAACAGCCAGGTGACCAGGAAGCCGATCAGGGTCAGCACGATCACCATCGGCCGCACCGCACGCGCCCAGTGCGGGGCCATGCCGTAGCGGGGCAGGTAGCGCGGCAGCAGGTTGAGCATGCCCGCCATGGCGGAGGCGCCGGCGAACCAGAGGATGGCGATGGTGGACAGGTCGTAGACGCTGCCGAAGGTGCCGCCCAGGTACTCGTGGGCCAGGTAGGCGAGGGCGCGGCCGTTCGCGTCACCGCCGGGCTTGAACTGGTCGGCCGGGATCAGCAGGGTGGTGATGAAGCTGGTGGTGATCAGGAAGCAGCTCATGATCACGGCGGCCGTGGTGAGCAGCTTGCGGGTGCCGCGGATCCGGCCGGTGGGCTTCTCCTCGGTGTCGTCCGGGTCCCCCTCAATGTGCGGCATCACGGCGACGCCGGTCTCGAAGCCGGACAGGCCGAGCGCCAGCTTCGGGAAGACCACCAGCGCCACGCCCACCATGATCACCGGGTTGCCGTGCTGGGCGGTCAGCGCAGTGGTCCAGTCCGTGACCACGTGCGGCGCCTGGATGATCTTCCAGATGCCGACGGCCACCACGACCACGTTCAGCGCCAGGTAGACCCCGACCAGGGCCACCGCCAGGCCGATCGCCTCGCTGAAGCCCTTCAGGAACACCGCGCCGAGCAGCGCGACCAGGATCAGCGTGATCAGCACCTGCTTGCCGCCGAGGACGCTGGTCAGGTGCGGGTTCTCCACCAGGTGCGCGCTCGCGTCGGCGGCCGACAGGGTGATCGTGATGAGGAAGTCCGTCGCCGCGAAACCGAGCAGCGCCAGGACGAACAGTTTGCCCTTCCAGAACGACAACAGCCGCTCCAGCATGGCGATCGAGCCCTCACCCCGCGGGCTCTCCTGCGCGACCCGCCGGTAGACCGGCAGCGCGCCCAGCAGGGTGACGACCACCAGGACGATCGTCGCGATCGGCGACAGCACGCCCGCCGCCAGGGCGGCGATGCCCGGCTGGTAGCCGAGCGTGGAGAAGTAGTCCAGGCCGGTCAGGCACATCACCCGCCACCAGCGCTGGCCCTTGTGCGCGCCGGAGTCCCCCGCCTGCGCGCCGCCCTGCGAACCGTCCTGACCGGCCTCCCCGGTGGCCGGCTTGTCCGCCGACACGCCCTCCAGCAGCCAGCCCCGCAACCGTATTCGCGCCGACGACGGTTCCGCCGTCGCCGCCTCCGTCGAACCCGACGAAACCACCTTGCACCTCTTGTTAAAGACCCCGTAAAAGCGCCGTCGGGCGACGGCAGTGCGACAGGCTATGCGACCGGCGTTAAGGACGCGTCATCGCCCCGCGTTAAGAAAGCGTCATTGCTCCGCAGGTCGCGGCGGGTGGTGCGGCCGGTGACAGTGCGCCCGCGACGGGGCTCCGACCGGCGGGGGGGGGGGGGGGGGGGGGGGGGGGGGGGGGGGGGGGGCCTCGGGGGGGCTGGGGGTGGGGGGGGGGGGGGGGGGGGAGAACAAAAAAAAACAAGAACCCCCCCCCCCCCCCTTCCCCAAGCATCGCCTCTTTGTGGCT
>NZ_JBWKEQ010000024.1:52658-58409 GCF_056435365.1 Kitasatospora sp. NPDC043949
GAATACGGGTGAACACCCCACCCCCCTCCCCCCCCCCCCTCCTCCCCCCCCCCCGCCCCCCCCCCCCCCCCCCCCCCCCCCCCCCCCCCTCCCCGCGAAGGTCAGGCCCGGTAACCGAGGACGGTCATCATGCCCGTCTCCGCGTGGTAGACGTTGTGGCAGTGCACCATCCACAGGCCCGGATTGTCGGCGTCGAAGTCGACGGCGAGCGTCGCGCCCGGCAGCACGATCGCGGTGTCCTTGCGGGGCCCGTCACCGGGCAGCGCGAAGGTATGGCCGTGCAGGTGGACGGGGTGCCACATGCTCGTGGTGTTGCGGAACTCCAGCCGCACCCGCTCCCCCGCCGCCACCGGGTAACGCTGCGCCGGGTCGTACCGGCGGCCGTTGAACGCCCAGTCGGCCTTCGCCATGCCGCCGGTGAGCTCCAGCCGCACCGTCCGGTCCGGCGCCCTGGCGGGCAGTCGCACGCTCGGGTCGGCCTTGAGCTGTGCCGCGCCGAGCAGCCTGCCGTCCAGCTCCGCCGGGCGCACCGAGGCGTCCGGCGCGGCGCCGCCGCCGGTGCGCAGCAGGGCGAGTGCGGCGGCGTTCTTGCCCTCGGCGAGCGCGGTCAGCGGGAAAACGCCGTCCTGGACGGTCACCAGCACGTCGTAGCGCTCGCCCATGCCGAGCAGCAGCGCCTGGGTGGTGGCCGGCTCGACCGGGAAGCCGTCGGTGTGGGTGACGGTCAACTCGTGGCCGCCCAGCGCGACCCGGTAGGCGGTGTCGCCGCCCGCGTTGATCAGCCGGATCCGGACCCGGTCGCCGGGCTTGGCGGTGAAGGTCTCGGGCGCGCCGGCGAGCCGGCCGTTGACCAGGTGGAACGGGTGGCCGACGTCGCCCGCGTCGCCGCCGAGCAGCGCGCTGCGGGCACCCATCAGCATCCGGGACGGGCCGGCGGCGGGCGGGGCGGTGCTCGGGGCGCCGGTTGGAGTGCCGCCCATGGCTGCCATGTCGTGGCCGCCCATCGCCGGGTGGTCCATCCCCGCGCGGTCCATCCCGCCCATGCCCCGGGCGAGTTCGGCGAGCACGGCGTCCGGGGTGCTGCCGTCGACCCCGTCCACCCAGTCGTCCAGGACGACGACCCACTCCTGGTCGTAGCGCAGCGGCTCCCTCGGGTCCTCGACGATCAGCGGCGCGTACAGGCCGCGGTCCTGCTGGACGCCGGAGTGCGGGTGGAACCAGTACGTCCCCGGGTGGGCGAGCGCGAAGCGGTACTCGAAGCCGGCGCCCGCCCGCACCGCGTCCTGGGTGAGCCCGGGTACGCCGTCCATGTCGTTGCGCAGCGCGAGGCCGTGCCAGTGCAACGAGGTGGGCTGCGGAAGGTGGTTGGCGAGACTGACGGCGAGCGTCTCGCCGACCGTGGCGCGCACCGCCCGGCCGGGCAGGCGGTCGCCGTACGCCCAGCTGCGGACGGTGCGTCCGCCCAGGTCGAGCGTCGTCTCGGTGGCGGTGAGCGCGACCTTGCGCTCCGGCCCGGGCCCGCGCCGCGCCTCGGCGGCGGCGACCTCGGGGCCGCCGGGGGCAACGAAGCCGCCCGGGGTGGTGGGGGCGGCGCCCCCATGGTCCATGCCCTTCATCGGATCGGCGGAACAGGCGGCGAGCAGACCGGTGCCGGCGGCGGCGAGCGCCGCGCCGAGCACGGTACGACGGGTGGGTGTGCGCATGACGGAGTGCACCTCGTGCGGTGGGTGTGGGTGAGCAGGACGTCGCGACGGCCGTCCCGCCCGCGCCGGAGCGCGGACCCGGGGCGGCCGGCGTACGCCTACTGGCGCAGCACCGACAACCGGGCGAGGAGGATCCGCCCGCCTCCGGGCGGCGGCAACGCGCGAACGGCCCGCAGCAGCCGGGCCCTCACCTCGGCGGCGGCGTCACCGCCGTGCCGCAGCAGGGGGCCGGCGGCGAGGAGCAGCAACGTCCAGCCGGCGAGCACGGCCAGACACACCGTCATCGGATCCATGCCGTCGGCCGCGGCGGTGTGCACCGTCTCCCCGGCGCCCGCCGGGTGACCGGCGCTCACGGCGTGCCGCGTCGGCCCGTGGTCCGTCCCGTGCTCCACCCCGTGCCCGCCGGCGGCCGGATGGCCGAGCGTGTGCATCGTCACGATGCCGAGCAGGAGCGCCGCGAGGAGCAGCAGGCGCAGGGCCCGGGGGACGGTCGGACGCGGCTCCGCCATCGTCCACCTCCCGACCGACCTCGCCACCAGTTACCCCCGCAGGGTATCCCGAGCCGCGCCCCCGGCCGAGCCGGGGCAGGTCGCCCGGCCCACGTCCTCCCCACCGCCGGAAGATCGATCCGTTAGCATCCGTCAGCAGTTTGTCGACACGGACCCGGGCGGCGCGCCGGCCCGGGAGCTCATCAGCGGGGGAAAGACATGGCAGGTCCTGATCTGGCCTTGGAGTTCAAGGTCAACCCAGCCGAACTGGACGGCTGCGGACAGAGCGCTCAGCACATCGGCGGTCTCATACCGGGCGAGACCTCGAAGATCACCGATCCGTGCAACCAGGCCGCCGGGGGCCTGAAGGGCTGGCTCACAGCCGCCGCCATCCAGAACTGCGGCACGAACTGGAAGACGCTGCTGGACAAGCTCGGCGGCGACATGGGCGACGTCGGCACCAAGCTCGCCACGTCGGCCGCCTACTACCGCCAGGTCGAGAAGGACATCCACGGGAGCATGCGGAACCCGGCCGCACCGGTCCCCGACGAACCGGACCCCTTCAGCACGACCTTCGTCCCGGGCCCCGTGAAGCCCGCCGGCGCGAAGGCGGCCGAGTAGGCGATGGACATCAAGACCCTCCACGACGCCGACCTCATCAACCTCACCACCGCGAAGACCGCCTTCGACACCCTGGCCACCGCCTTCGGCCAGCACGTGGAGAACTGGCAGCACGAGGTCGTCGACCGGCTGAACCACTCGCAGTGGACCGGGAACGCCGCCGGTCACGCCCAGGCCCGGATCCAGCTCCTGGAGAACGAACTCCAGGCCGCCCAACAGGAGATCGGCCTCGTCAGCAGGGCCTTGCACGACGCGGCCGAGGGCTTCGCCGCCGCCCAGGCGCACCTGATCAACGCCCTCGACGACGCCAAGACCCACAAGCTGACCGTCGCCGCCGACGGCGGGATCACCTGGGACAACGACCCCGGATCCGCCGCCTTCGCCGGCACCGACGCCGAGTCGCAGGCCCAGCAGATCAGCAGCCGGATCACGGCCGCGCTCACCGAAGCCGCCCACGCGGACCAGACGATCAGCGCCCGGCTCGCCCACCTGGCCGGCAACGCGAGCGACGGCACCGGGCTCGACGCCGCCACGGCGAAGACCGACCTGGCCGCCGCGAACGCGCTCGAACAGGTCCCCGCCGCCGGCACCGACCCGAACAGCGTCAAGGGCTGGTGGAACGGCCTGACCGACGAGCAGCAGCACCGGATGATCCTCAACCACCCCGATCAGGTCGGCGCCCTCGACGGCGTCCCCGCACTCGCCCGGGACCAGGCCAACCGGATCAACCTCCAGCGTGGCAAGCAGGACCTCCAACACCAGCTCGACGGCCTCGGCCCGGAGCCGAAGCACTACCTGTCCGTCGCCGAGACCAATGGCGGGCCCGTCCAGAACCCCGACTACACGGCGTGGAAGCAGAAGCGCGACGACCTCGAAGACAAGCTGAAGGGCGTGACGGCCATCGAGAACCGGCTGAACACCCCGGTCAACGCCGAACACCCGCCCACCTTCCTGCTGGGCTTCGACACCAACGGCAAGGGCCACGCGATCATCGCGGCCAACAACCCCGACACCGCCGACAACGTCTCCACGTACGTACCCGGCACCGGCGCCCGGCTCGGCAGCATCGGCAGTGACATCAACCGCTCCGATCTGATGGTCAAGTCGGCCAACGACGCCAACCGGAAGGCGCAAGACCCGGGCACCACCTCGTCGATCACCTGGGTCGGCTACGACGCTCCGCAGACGATCATCCCCGAGGCCGCGGACGACAAGTACGCGAAGAACGCGGAGGACAAGCTGCACACCTTCGAGACCGGCCTGCACGCCACGCACGAGGGGAAGCTGTCGAACAACACCGTCCTCGCCCACAGCTACGGCACCACGACCGTGGGCTACGCCATGCGCGACAAGGGCCTTCCCGTCGACAACGTCGTCCTCATCGCCAGCCCCGGCTGCGGCGTCGAAAACGCCAAGGACCTGAACATCGACCCGTCCCGCGTGTACGTGGCGCAGAGCCCGGCCGACGCGATCGGCTGGGCCGCCGCCACCGACCCCGGCGGGATGACGGACAACATCGTCGACAACGTCGCCGGCTCGTGGGGCCTCGGCGACGGTGACCACCACCTGATCCACGGCCGACAGACCACCGTTCCCCAGTTCGGCGCGCAGATCCTGCCCACCAATCCCAACGCGGGGCACTCGGACTACTGGAACGACGATTCGCCCACCCTGACCTCCATGGGTCAGATCATCGCCGGAAAGCGGGTCTCATGAGCACCACCGAGCACACCCCGCTGATCAAACGGGTCACCGCCACCGCCGTACTGGCGGTCGCCGTCCTGGCCCTGAACTCCTGCGGCGTGCAGACCTTGAACGAGCGGTCGAAGTCCACGATCACGCTCGACCAGGCCAAGAAGCAGATCGACGCCTACCTCGCCGACACCCTGGCCAAGCTGCCGGTCAAGCCGACCGCGAGCTCGGACGATTTCTTCGACATGGAATGCGACGCCAACGACATCGGCCCGCACGGCAGGACGCAGACCCGTCGGGGATACGACTTCGGCGACGTCCCGTCCGCGCCCAAAGCCGAGGCGGTGAACGCCTTCCGAACATTCCTGACCGGCCAGGGCTTCCAACCGGTTCAGGATCCCCCCAATTTCCACAACGACTGGATCAGGCTGAAGAACCCCAAGGACGACTTCCTCGCCACCCTGGACGGGGTCTCCGACGCCAGCCACGACCTCACCCTCCGGGTCAGCTCCCCCTGCGTCTGGCCCGACGGCACCCCGCCGGCCTGATCCGAGCCGCCACACCGGGGCCGCACCCTCCGGAGGGTGCGGCCCCGGCACGTCCGCCCGCGCCGACCCCGGAACAAACCCCGAGGAACGTCCCCTAAGGGCGTAGACGCGCCCGGGGGCGGGCATGGCTGGATCGTGGAACCCCGAGCAGCAGCCGTGAGAAGGTGTCGGCCATGAAGGTGATCGAGTTCGTCCTCAATGTCATTTGGCTGATCTTCTGCGGTATCTGGATGGCTATTGCCTATACCGTCGCCGGAATCATCTGCTGCGTGCTGATCGTGACCATCCCGTTCGGCGTCGCGTCCTTCCGGATCGCCGGGTTCATCCTCTGGCCGTTCGGACGGACGACCGTGGAGAAGCCGGGTGCCGGGGCGGCGTCCTGCGTCGGGAACGTCATCTGGCTGATCTTCGCGGGCTGGTGGCTGGCGATCGCGCACCTGGTGACCAGCATCCCGCTGTTCCTGTCGATCATCGGCATCCCGTTCGGCTGGGCGAACCTCAAGATGATCCCGATCTCCCTCATGCCGCTCGGCCGCGAGGTCGTCCCCACCGACCAGGCCTGGGGCGCCCGGTAACCGCAGGAGAAGCAGCCGCAGGACGAACGGCCCCGGGGGGGGGGGGGGAGGGGGGGGGGGGGGGGGGGGTGGGGGGGGGGGGGGGGGGGGGGTATATGGTGGGCGCCTTCCCGTATCTGAGTCC
>NZ_JBWKEQ010000024.1:58419-84724 GCF_056435365.1 Kitasatospora sp. NPDC043949
CCCCGACCCCCTAGCCTGAGCCCCCCCCCCCACACACCAACCCGGCAACCCCAGGAAACAAAAGAAAAACCCCCCCCCCCCCAACCACCCCCCCCCCCCCCCACCCCCCCCCCCCCCGGGGCCGTTCGGCGTGTGCGGGCGGGCTCGGACCGGGCGGCGGTGGGGCGGCGGCCCGTCGACCGGTTGCGGGTCGGGTCAGAGGCCGAGCAGGCGCACGGCCTCCGCGCGCATCTCGACCTTGCGGACCTTCCCGGTGACGGTCATCGGGAACTCCTCGACCACGTGCACGTACCGCGGGATCTTGACGTGGGCGAGCCGGCCGGCGCAGTAGGTGCGGACGGTGTCGGCGGTGAGCGGCTCGGCGCCCGCGCGCATGCGGATCCACGCCATCAGCTCCTCGCCGTACCTGGCGTCGGGCACGCCGACGACCTGGACGTCGAGGACGTCGGGGTGGGTGTACAGGAACTCCTCGATCTCGCGCGGGTACAGGTTCTCGCCGCCGCGGATCACCATGTCCTTGATCCGGCCGGTGATGGCGAGGTAGCCGTCCTGGTCCATGACGGCGAGGTCGCCGGTGTGCATCCAGCGGGCGGCGTCGACGGCCTCGGCGGTGCGCTCGGGCTCGCCCCAGTAGCCGAGCATGACGGAGTAGCCGCGGGTGCAGAGTTCACCGGGCTCGCCGCGCGGGATGGTCCGGCCGGTGGCCGGGTCGACGACCTTGACCTCCAGGTGCGGGCCGACCCGGCCGACGGTGGAGACCCGGCGGTCGACCGTGTCGTCGGCACGGGTCTGGGTGGAGACGGGCGAGGTCTCGGTCATGCCGTAGCAGATGGCGACCTCGGCCATGCCCATCCGGCCGATGACGTCCTTCATCACCTCGGCCGGGCAGGGGGAGCCCGCCATGATGCCGGTGCGCAGGCTGGTGAGGTCGTGGCGCGCGAAGTCCGGGTCGGCGAGTTCGGCGATGAACATGGTGGGCACCCCGTACAGCGAGGTGCAGCGCTCGGCGGCGACGGCGGCCAGGGTGGCGCCCGGGTCGAAGGAGGGTGCGGGGATCACCGTGCAGGCGCCGTGGGAGATGGCCGCGAGGTTCGCCATCACCATGCCGAAGCAGTGGTAGAACGGCACCGGGACGCAGATCCGGTCCTGCTCGGTGTAGTTGAGCAGTTCGCCGACGAAGTAGCCGTTGTTGAGGATGTTGTGGTGCGACAGGGTCGCGCCCTTGGGGGAGCCGGTGGTACCGGAGGTGTACTGGATGTTGATCGGGTCGTCCGGCGCCAACTCCCGCTGCCGCCGCGCGAGAAGGCCGGGGTCGGCGCGGCGCCCGGCAGCGAGCAGGGCGTCCCAGTCGGGGCCGCCGATCAGCACCCTGCTCTCCAACTCGGGGCACCGGGGCCGCGCTTCCTCGATCATTCCGGCGTAGTCGGAGGCCTTGAAGCGCTCGGCCGCGACCAGCAGGCGGATCCCGGCCTGGTTCAGCACGTACGCCAACTCGTGCGAGCGGTACGCCGGGTTGATGGTGACCAGGATCGCGCCGAGCTTGGCGGTGGCGTACTGGGTGAGCGTCCACTCGGCGCAGTTGGGCGCCCAGATGCCGACCCGGTCGCCCTTGGCGATGCCGAGGTCGAGCAGGCCCAGGGCCAACGCGTCGACGTCGGCGGCGAGTTCGGTGTACGTCCAGCGGCGGGCGGTGGCCCGGTCGATCAGGGCGTCCCGTTCGGGGAAGGCGCGCACCGCGCGGTCGAGGTTCTCCCCGATGGTGTCGCCGAGCAGCGGCACGTCCGAGGTGCCGGAGGCGTAGCTGCGCGGGGTCGGCGTGGTCGGCACGTTCTGGCTCCTGGGTGGGCGCGTGCGGGTCGGACCCCATGGTCTCCACCGCGTGCCCCGCGCCGCCACCCCCGAACGGGGGTGCGGACGCGATGCTGGGGCCGTCCGTCGGGTGCGACGGACGGCCCCAGCAGTCGGGTCAGGCGTTGACGCAGGTGTTGCCGAAGGCCGGGTTGAGGATGCTGATGATGCCGATCGAGTTGCCGCAGACGTTGGCCTCGAGGTTGATCGGGATCTGGATCTGGTTGCCGGAGAGCACACCGGGGGAACCGAACGCGACACCGTTCGCGGTGGCGTCGCCCGCGGCGGCGGTGCCGGCACCGGCCAGGACGGCCACGGCGGCGAGTGCGGTGGCGGCGAGGGTGGTACGAATACGCATTGCGTCACTCCTTGTGAGGGCAGCGAACATCCATGTGACGAACACACTCGCACCGATCGAACTCGATGGCAGGCCGGGAACGGCCGAATTGGTCACTCAGAGGGCGTGTCGTCCTCCCGCTCCCCCGGCTCCGGCCCCGCGGACCCGGACGCGCTCACCCATTCCAGCAGGTCCCGGGCCGGTTCGAGCCCCGGTTCGGCCGCCACCGCGCGGTGCAGCAGTCCGAGCGCGAACGCCCCGTCGCCGGCCGCCAGCGCCGCCAGCGCCCGGTTGTAGTCGATCCGAGCGGCGTAACGCAGCCGGAACAGCACGCCGAGATCCTCCCGGCAGGACGGACAGCGCAGGCCCTGCGGGTCCGCCGGGACGGCGCACTGCGGGCAGAGCACCTCGATCGGCGGAACGTCGGCAGCCCGCCCGCCGATCGGGTGCACGTCGGCCGGGGACAGCTCGGACCGGTACACCTCGGACGGAGGTACCTCGGACGGAGTCACGTTGGAGTTCATCGCGGACCGGCCTCCTCCGGGCGGACCGGGCCGAGCGACTCCGCGAGCGGCTCGCTGCCCAGCTCCCGCTGCGCCTGCGCGTACAGCGCCAGCAGCGCCGAGCTGTGCTGGTTGGCGGCCTCCATGTTGGCCGACTCCACCGCCTCGTCCAGCCCGCGCAGCTCGGCCATGATCCGCTGGGCCAGCGCCGGCGAGACCATGTTCTGGTTGACGTAGACGTTGCACATGGTGAGCATCCGGAAGGTGTGCCCGAGCGAGTCGCACAGCTCGTCGGCCCGCTGGGCGGCGCGCATGGCGCCCTCCCAGTCGGCCGCCTCGCGGCGCAGCCGCAGGTCGGCGGCCACCGACCGCAGCCGGTCGAGGTCGCTCGGGTCGAGGTGCTTCTCGCAGTAGTGGATGAACAGGCTGAGGTACGCCTCCGAGCCGCGCACCCAGCGCTGGGCCTTCAGCTGGCGCTGGGCCCGCTCCAGCGCCTCGTCCACCGACTGGCCGCGGGTCTGGCCGGCGGCCAGGTCGTCCAGGCTGTCCATGAGGCGCTGCGCCTCGCGCATCTCGGCCTCGGTGAGCTCGCCGCCCCAGCGGTCGGTGAAGGTCTCGATCTGCCGCTGCTGCTCCTCGACCTGGACCTTGAGCTCGGGGTCGAGGGTGACGCGCTCCAGCTTGACGGTCTTCTCGCCGCCGCCCTGGATCCGCACCGACAGGGTGATGGTGCGGTCCCGGTCGAGACCGAAGGACACCTCCACCGGGGTGCGGCCGCCGAGCCCGGCGGGCAGCCGCAGGGTCAGGTGGCCGATCAGCTCGTTCTGCTGGGCGATCTCGTGCTCGCCCTCGTAGACCGCGATCTCCAGCCGCTGGCGGCCGCTGCCGGAGACCACGAACTCGCGGCTGACCGGCGAACTGGTCGGGTAGCTGGTGTTCTTGGGGATGATGACGGCCAGTCGGCCGTCGTTGAGCTCGATGCCGAGGTTCTTCGGGGTGATGTCGAACGGGTTGGTGACCTGCATCAGCTCGCCGCAGCCCTGGCAGGCCTCGCTGCCGGGCGGGTTGACCACGCCGCAGGCCGCGCAGCGCAGGCCGACGTCCTCGGCGGCGGTCGAGGCGACCCTGGTCTGCCCGGGTGCGGCGGAGTTGAGTGCCTCGCCGCACAGTTCGCAGGCGGTGACGCCGGGGGCGGCGGGTGTGCCGCAGCGCGGGCAGTTGTCGCTGCGCACGGCGGTGGCCGCCTGGGACTGCGCCGGGATGGCCGCGCCGGCGGCCGAACCTCCCAGCTCCTGGCCGCACTTGGGGCAGGCTCCGGCCTCGGCGTCGACCGGGAGGTGGCAGCCGGTGCAGGAGACCCGGGGCCCGCCGAGCAGCGTGGTGGCGCAGTTGGCGCAGTTGGAGGCGGAGAGGTCCCCGGGGGCCCGGCACTCGGGGCACTCCACCTCGCCGACCAGCGCGGACTGCACGGCCGCGCCGAGCGCCACGCACTGCATCGGGTTGACGCCGCGCCGGATCCGACGCGGCCCGAAGACCTCGCCGAGCCGCCGGGCCACCAGCGGGATCGCGGTGGAGCCGCCGACCAGCACCACCTCGTCGATGTCCCCGACGGTGAGGTTGGCCTGCATGATGGCCTTGTGGGTCAGCTCGATGGTGCGTTCGATCTGGGCCTCGATCAGCTCCTCGAAGCGGGCCCGCTCGAATTCCGTCTCCAGCACCAGCTGGCCGGCGCCGAGGCCGGGCAGGATCACCTCGGAGGCCTCCTGGTGGGAGAGCTCGATCTTGATGGTCTCGGCCGTGGAGGCGATCTTGGGGCGGTCCCGCAGGTCGGGCTGGTAGTCCGCGCCGTACTCCTCGCGGATGTCCTCCAGCAGTGCGGTGGTGATGGCCCGGTCGAAGTCGTCGCCGCCGAGCAGGTTGTCGCCCTCGATGCCGAGCACCGAGACCGAGCCGGGGACCAGCAGCAGGATGGAGATGTCGAAGGTGCCGCCGCCGAGGTCGTAGACCAGGACGGTCCGGCCCTCGTCGCCGGCCTCGGAGGTGATCCCGTAGGCGAGCGCGGCGGCGGTCGGCTCGTTGATGATCCGCAGCACGTGCAGGCCGGCCATCCGGCCCGCCTCCTGGGTGGCGGCGACCTGCCGTTCGCCGAAGTACGCGGGGACGGTGATGACGGCCCGGTGGAAGGGCTCGCCGAAGCGCTGCTCGGCGTCCTCCTTGAGGCGGTGCAGGATGATCGCGGAGATCTCGATCGGGGTGTAGGAGCGGCCGTTGAACCAGACGTTGACGTCGCCGTCGGTGCCTGCCGTGACCTTGTAGTCGACCTCCTTGAGGGCGGCCTGGACCTGCGGGTCCTTGAACTTGCGGCCCATGAAGCGCTTGACCGAGCGGATCACGTTGGCGCCGTCGATGGCGACCCGGCTGCGCGCCGTGGAGCCGACCAGCAGTTCGCCCTTGCGGCCGCTGCCGACCACGGAGGGCGTGGCCTCCTGGTTCTGCCGGTTGAAGATGATCTCCGGCTCGCCCCGGCGCAGGTGGGCCACCACCGAGTTGGTGGTGCCCAGGTCGATGCCGAGTGTGCGGTACATGTCGTTCCCCTCTTGCCCCTCGTGGTCCTGGCTACTTCTTCCGCTTGCGCCGGCCGCCCGCGGCCGTTCCCTTCCGGCGGGCCCGGGGCGGGGCCGCCGTGGCCCGGGCGGCGGGGTTCACCGGCGCGACGGCGGGTTCGGTGCCGCCGTCCTCCAGCTCGGTGTCCGCACCCTCGGCTTCCGTGGGCCCGGGGTCCGCAGGTTCGGGATCCGCCGGTGCGGGATCCTCGGTGGGCCCGGCCTCCTCGGCCTCGGCCTGCTCCGGTGCGGGCTCCAGGGCCCGCTCGACGTCCTCCGCGAGGACCGGCTCCCCCACCGGGGCGGGCTCGGGCACCGCGGCGACGACGACCTGGGCGCGGCGCAGCACCTCCTCCTCCCAGAAGAACCCGGTGACCACCGTCCGGACGACCGTCTCCGGCGCCACTCCGGGACGCGGCTCGGTGCCGACGATCTCGGTCAGCGCCGGGTCCGCCGCCAGCCCCTCCAGCCGCATCGGGCGCACCCCGGCCTTGGCGAGGCGGCCGAGCAGCCGCCGGCGGGTGGCCTCGATCCCGGTGCCGCGCCCGAGCAGCACCAGCTCCCGGTCCAGGCCGAGCGCGGCGAGGGCGTCGTCCACCTCGACCAGGATGCCCAGCAGGTCCCGCTGGGTGGCCCGGGCGGTCTGCGCCTCCTCGGCCCGCAGGCGCTGCAGGAGGGAGGCCCGGTACAGCAGTTGGCTGAACGCCTGGTCGAGGTCGACCTCCAGGGCGCGCTGCGGGACGTCCAGCGTCCGGTGGCCGGCGGGCGCGGGAGCGGTCGGCGTGTCGGTCATTCGGGTACCTCGATCTGCGGCAGCACGGACAGGTCGGCCGCGTAGCGGGCGGGGACGGGCGGTTCGGGGTCGGCGCCGCCGGGGGCGGGTTCGGCGAAGTCGGCCGCCGCCTCGGCCCGGTGCAGCACCAGGAGGGCGGCGGCGGGCGGCAGCGGCGGGCGTTCGACGACCAGCAGCGGTTCGGCGAGGGCGGGCGCCAACAGTTCGGCGGCCTGGTCGACCGGCTCCGGCGGCAGGGGCCGCTGGAGGTCCAGCTCCAGCCGCCGGTCGGGGTTGCGCAGCAGGGCGGCGGCGTCCTGGATCTGCTGGCGGCTGTAGCGGCCGGCCTTCATCGCCGGGCCGACGGCGAGGTTGATCTCGCGCACGCCGGCCGTGAGCGCAACGCCCAGGACCTCGTACGGCGACGGTTCGTGCAGTGGCATGGCGGGCGGCTTCTCTCCTCACGGCTGACGGGGGCTCAGGGGTCGGTTGTGGCTCAGGGATTGGCTGCGACTGCGGATCAGGAACGGGTGCATGGGCTACGACGACGACGGCGGCGCCGCGGTTGCCGTCAGCGCAGCGCGCCGATCCTCCGTTGCAGGGCGCGCAGGTCGCGGTCGTCCGGGTTGTACTCGACGGCCTTGCCGATCAGCGAGCGGGCCTCCCGGAACTGGCGCAGGTTGGCCCGGCTGACGGCGTAGGAGCTGTAGACGACGCTGAGTTCGACGTGCAGCTTGGCGACGTCCTCCGGGGTGCGGGAGAGCGCGAGCGCCTCCTCCAGCAGCCGGATCGCGTCGCGGTAGCGGTGGGCCTCGTAGTGGCCGATGGCCTCGCCGCGCCAGACGCTGACCATCAGGCGGCGGATCTCGTCCGAGTCGTCGTAGGACCGGGCCTTCTGGAGCATGGCGGCCTGGGTGGTGAACGGGCTGCCCTGGAGGTTGTCCAGCATGTGGTTGGCCAGCATCACGGCGACCCGGCGCGGGGCCTCCTCCTCGGTGTCGCCGTCCCATTCCGGGTCGGCGCGCAGGGCTTGCGCCATCCGGTCGACGGCGAGGGCGCGGTGGTCCGCGAAGGCGGCGATGCGGGAGAGGTGGCGCAGCACGAAGGCGAGGCCGAGCCGGTGGTCCGGGTCGGGGTTGAGCGCGATCAGCTCCCGCCACGCGTCGGCGGCCTCCTCCAGTTCCGCTTCGGGGGCGTCGGGGCGGCTGAGCTGGCCGGCCCGGTTGCCGAGGGCGGCCTCCAGGAAGTGGACGGCGGTCGGGTCGCCGGGGGCGAGTTCCATGCTCTTGCGCAGCAGGACCAGGGCGCGGGGGTAGTCCTTGTCCTCGTTGTTGATCTTGCGGGCCCACTGGGCGTAGGTGGCGCCGAGGTCGCCGCGCACCTCGGGGTGGTCGGGGGCCAGCGCGAGGGCCTTCTCCAGGAGTTCGGTGGCGCCCGCCTGGTCGTCGTCGCTGCTCTTGAGCAGGGCGCGGGCGGCCCGGACGCCGCACTCGGCGGCGATCGCGGGCGCGTCGGCGGGCAGGACGGCGCCGGGCACGGCCCGGGCGCGGGTGAGGCAGTCCAGGGCCTCGCGCCAGTCCTGGTTGCGGTGGTGCTCGCGGGCCTCGCTGACCAGGCTCTCGCCGAGCAGGTCCCGCCAGCCCGTTCCGCGTTCGGCCTCGGGCACCGCGTCCAGGGCGCCGACCGCGGCGGCCTGGCGGCCCTGGAGGAGCAGGTAGCGCTGCGGGCCGAGGTCGCCGAACAGGCCGAGGGCCCTGGTCAGCGGGTGCCCGTCGGGGGTTTCCGGCTGCCGCCAGGCCCGTACGGCCTCGTCGAACCCGGCTGCCCAGGCTGCGAGTTCGGGCTCCTGGCGGAGCAGCCGGTCGAGCGCGGGGCCGAGGGCGAGGCGCCGGGCGGGGCGGCCGGGCAGGGCGATCCGGACGCCCTCCTGGGCGAAGGCTTCGGCGCTGTGCGCCTCCATGCCGAGGCGCAGGGTCCAGGCGGTGACCTCGTCGCCGGTGCGGCCGGCGGCCCGGTCCAGGGCGCGCAGGTCCTCGCGGAGGCGGTCGGTGAGCGCGCCGCGGGCGGTGGACATCCGCTGCGGTTCGGCCGGGCGGCCGGTGATCCGGGCGGACTCCGCCCACAGGTCGGGCTGGTGCAGGGCGGCGACCAGGCAGCCGAGCGTCCAGGTCCAGATCCGCTCGTCCGGCCCGGCGCCGTCCGGACTCTCCGGGGCTTCCGGGCCAGCCTGGAGGGAGACCGCGAGCCGGTAGCCGGCCAGGCCGAGCGCGTGCAGCAGCCGGGGGTGGGCCGGGTCCTTGAGCAGCAGGGCGTGGTAGCCGTCCCAGGCCTCGCGGTGGCGGCCCTCGACGGCGTGCTGGTGGGCCTCGTGCTCGGCGAGCAGGACGAGCGCGGCGGCGGCCTGCGGCCGGCCCGGGGCGAGGGTGAGGGCCTGGCGCAGGTCGCCGGCCGCGCGTCCGGGCTCCCCGGCGTCGAGGGCGGCGCCGGCCCGGCGGATCAGGACGGCCCCGCGCGCGGCGGCCGCGTCCGCCGGCAGGTCGGCCAACGCCTCGTCCAGTCGGCCGAGTTCGGCCCGCAGCAGGGCGAGGTCCAGCCGTGCGGGCGCGGCGGCGGGGCTGTCGCCGAGGGCCTGCGCCCAGGCGGCGAGGACGGGTTCGGCCTGCTCGGGCACCCCGGCCCGGCGGGCGCAGTCCAGGACGGCGCGCAGTGCGGGGCCGACGCAGCGCACGCAACGCGGCGAGGCGTCGTCGGCGGGGCGGTGCAGGTGGGCGGCGCAGACCTCCCGGCCGCAGCCGGCGCAGGTGCCGGTGGCGGGGACGGGGCAGGTGCCGGTGGCGGTGGCGGGGGCGGGGCAGATGGCGCAGTCGGCCGTCGCGGGCGGGGGCTGCGGCGGTTCGGGGGCCTGGCCGGCGGTCAGGAAGTGGCGGTACCAGTCCAGTGCGGCGGCCCAGTTGCCGGCCCGTTCGGCGAGCAGCGCCCGCAGCCGGGCGAGGGCCGGGTCACCGGCCGGGTCGGGGGCGAGCGGGGCGAGCAGGGCGATGGTCTGGACCGGACGGCCGGTCAGCAGGGCGGCGGCGGCCAGGTGGTAGCGGTCGCGCGGCCCGGTGGCGGCGTCGAGCAGGGTGCCCAGCGGTTCGGTGGAGCCCCCGGCCAGGGCGAGGGCGGCGCGCAGCCGGGCCTGCCGGTGGGTGACGGAGCCGGGCAGGGTGTCGGCGAGGGCGAGGGCGGCGGCGGCCCGCTCGCGGGGTTCGGGCCGGTCGCGGCCGGTGATCAGCAGGTGCGCGGCCTCGCGCAGGGCGGCCTCGCGCAGCGCGGCCCGGTAGCCGGGGGCGGCCGGGTGGTCGGCGGCGGCCTGCTGCCAGAGCTCCCGGGCGGCCACCGGGTCGTCGGCCAGCCGGGTGCGGGCGAGCCGGTCGCGGGCCAGGGCCTGCCGTTCGCGCAGGTCCTCGTCGTGCAGCGGCTCCCATCGGGCCAGGGCGCCGGCCGGGTCGTCGGTGCGGGCGAGGGCGAGACCGTGGTGGAAGGCGGCGATCCGGGCCCAGCGGGAGTCCGGTTCGACGTCCGCCTCGGCGCCGAGGACGGGCGCGGCCTCGGCGGCCTGCCCGGCGGCGAGCAGGGCCGCGCCGAGCCGGACCCGGGCGGGGCGCCAGTCGGGGGCGAGGCCGAGGCCGGTGCGGTAGTCGGCGGCCGCCTCGGCGGGGCGCGCGGCCCGCTCGTGCACCAGGGCGAGGCCGAACCGGGCCGGGGCGAAAGAGGGTTGGACGGTCAGGGCGGCGGTGAACTGGTCCCGGGCCTGGTCGTCGGCGCCGAGCAGCAGGGCGAGCCTGCCGAGGGCGTAGCGGGGGCGGGCGTCGCCGGGGGTCTCGGTGGCGGCGGCCGCGAGGTCGGACCAGGCTGCGTCGGTGGCGCCGAGCCGCTGCCGGGCCAGGCCCCGGAAGAGCAGGCTCTCGGTGCGCAGCGCCGGGCCGCGCCCCCACGGGGAGGGCTCGCCGGGGCCCCGGCGCAGCGCCTCGTCGAAGGCGGCGACGGCGGGTTCGTCCTGGTGCAGGGTGAACAGCTGGGCGCCCCAGCGGAACCAGAGTTCGCCGCTGCCGCCGGGGGCGGCCGCGGCGAGCAGGGTCTCGGCCTCGGCGGCGCGGTCGGTGCCGCGCAGCAGGGCGGCCCGGGCCAGGACCGGCCAGTCCCGGCCGGGCAGTGCGGCCAGCGACCGGGTGGTGGCGCTCTCGCGCTGCTCGGGGGAGCCCTCGCGGCAGAGCCGTTGGAGCCAGTCCGTGGCACGGGCGGCGGCTGCGGCCTCCTCACCAGGTTCGGCGCCGTCGGCGGTGGCCTGGAGGAAGGCGAGCAGCGGCCCGAGGTCGCCCTCGGGGGCGGATATCCGCTCCTCGGCGAGGCGGTGCAGGCTCCACCGGGGCAGTTGCCGGGCCGGGTCGGCGAGCAGCGGGAAGGCCTCGCGGTGCAGGGCGAGGGTGGCCTGCTGGTCGCCGGTGGGGACGGTGGCCTCGGCCTGGCCGAGCAGGGCGAGGCCGCGTTGCGGGCGCAGTTCCTCGGGGCCGGCGGCGAGCCGTTGGGCGAGGCGCGCGTAGCGGCGACGGGCCTGCGGGGCCTTGCCGGCGGCGAGCCGTTCGGCGGCCGCGGCCAGGGCCTTGGCCACGGCCTGGGCGTCCAGGCTCCGTCGGCGGCGGGCCAGTACGACGGCTGCCGCACCGGCCAGTGCCACCACGATCAGCAGCACCGCGAGCTGCACCATGCACTGTCCCCCTGCGTTTGGAAATACGCCACTCGATGATCAACACACGGTGTGTGATCATGACTTGACGCTGTTTCGATGTTGCTCGGGCGCCCATCAGAATAGGCCCTCCACCGGACAGACGAACAGAATTGAGCACTATCCTGGGCGACGCAGCGGAAGCGGTGCGAGAACCACCGCGCGGGAACCGGCCCGAGGCCGGGTCAGGGCGAACAGGCCAACAGGGTCCAGTCGGGGGATGCGTGTCCGAGTCGCGTTGGGTGCCCGGGCTCCGGTTCGGGCCGGAGTTCGACCCCGAGCAGTACGAGCTCCTGGAATTCCACCACCGGGGCGGCGAGGCCGAGGTGTGGCGGGCGGTGCGGACCGGCCACAGCGGGCTCAAGGAACTCGTCGCCGCGAAGATCATGCTGGAGCGCGACCCCTCCGAGGTGCGGCGCTGGCTCGGCCGCTGGGACGACGTCTCGCACAACGCCCACCGCCTGGACGTGACCGACCTGGTGGTGCCCAGCTTCCTGCTCGGCCCCTCCCCGCACCGGCCCGGCGCCGCGCCCTCCGCCGGGCTGCTCGGCTACCAGATCTCCCCCTGGGTCGAGGGCGTGCCGCTGCACACCTGGGCCCGCACCCAGCGCGGCGGCCCGGCGGCGGTGGCCGAGGTGCTGGCCCGGCTCTGCCGGATCGTCGACGAACTGCACCGCAAACGCTGGGTGCACCGCGACATCTCCCCCGCCAACGTCCTGGTGGACGCCCAGAACCAGGTCAAACTGATCGACCTGACCTTCCTGGCCCCGCTCGACCACACCCTCACCGTCGCGGTGTTCACCCCCGGGCACGTCCCGCCGGAGGCCGAGCAGGTCGGCGGCTTCCCCACCACCGCCAAGGACCTGTTCGCGGTCGGCACCCTCGCCCGCACCCTGCTGCTGCCCGACCACGGCCGGCTCGACCACCGGCTCGCCGCCGAACAGGCCCGCGCCGAACTCCTGGCCGCCGGCTACGGCGAGGACCTGGCGCGCTGGGCCTGCGAACCGCTCGCCCGCGAACCGGACCGCCGCCCCTCCCCGCTCGGCCCCTGGGTGGGCCGCGGCCGCGAACTCCTGCGCTCCCGCCGACCGGTGGCGCGCACCGCGGGCCTGGCCGTCCTGCCCGACCGGGCCGGCCGGCCGCTGCTGGTCACCGGCGGCGCCGACGGCGCTGCACTGGCCGGCCCCGGACACCACGGGCAGCGCCTGCCGGCCGGCCAGGGGCCCGGCCCGGTCAGGGAGTTGCTGGCCGGCTGGGCCGGCAGCCAGGGCGAACTGGTGGTCTGCGCCGAGGACCGCGGCGGGACGCTCTGGGTCGGCACCTCGGCCGGCTGGTGGGAGGCCGCGCGCGGCGTCAGCGGGCTCGCCGGGGCGGTCAACTCCGCCGGGGAGATGACGGTCTGGACGGCGGCCGGCGGCGCCCTGCGCTCCTACCGCTGGGCGCCCGGCCTCACCCTCACCGGCCAGGAGCTGCCCGGCTGCCCGGCCGACCGGGTGCTCGCCGCCATGGAGGAGCGGGCCGGATCCTGGCTGGTCCTGGTCGAGCACCGGGAGCGGGTGCTGAGCTGGCGACCGGGCTCGGCCCAGGGCCCCGCCCCGCTGGGGCAGCCCGGCGCCCTGCGCGCCGGGGCGCTGGCCCGCACCTCCGCCGGCCCGCAGGCCGCGACGCTGCGCCCGGACGGCTCCGTCCAGCTGCACACCCTCGGCACGGCCGGCACGGCCCCCGAGATCGGCGACGGCGAGCCCTCCCTCGGCGTCGCGATGGCCGGCCACCGGGGCGGCCCGACGGTGGCGCTGGCCGGCGCGGGCGGCGTCCGGCTGCGGCTGCCGGCCGGCGGCGCCTCCCGGCGTCCGCGCTGGTGGCGGCCGACGCTGCGCCCGGCCACCCGGGTCGCGCTCGCGATGGGCGAGGACTGGCGGCTGTGCCTGGCCGCGGTGGTGGAGGGCGAGTTGCAGTGCTGGCAGGAGGACGCGGCGTACCGGTGGCAGGCGGTGGCGCTGCCCGAGCAGGGCTGAGCGGGGCTTCGCGGGGCTGAGCGGAGTGTCCGGCGACAGGCCGGGGTCCGGGATGCGCCGGGGCCCCGGAACCTGGTGCGGTTCCGGGGCGCCGGCGGCTCGGGCGGGTCCAGCAGGGTGGGCGGTTCGGCGTTCGGACGGTCGGCGTTCGAACGGTCAGCGTTCGAACGGGCTCAGCGGAAGCGGCGCAGCCGCAGGCTGTTGCCGACCACGAAGACCGAGGAGAAGGCCATCGCGGCCCCCGCGATCATCGGGTTGAGCATCCCGGCCGCGGCCAGCGGCAGGGCGGCGACGTTGTAGCCGAAGGCCCAGAACAGGTTGCTCTTGATGGTGGCCAGGGTCTTGCGGGAGAGCCGGATGGCGTCGGCCGCCGCCAGCAGGTCGCCGCGGACCAGGGTGAGGTCGCCGGCCTCGATCGCGGCGTCGGTGCCGGTGCCCATGGCCAGGCCCAGGTCGGCCTGGGCGAGGGCGGCCGCGTCGTTGACGCCGTCGCCGACCATCGCCACGACCCTGCCCTCGGCCTGGAGCCGCTTGACGGTCTCCACCTTGTCCTGCGGCATGACCTCGGCGATGACGTGCTCCGGGGCGATGCCGACCTCGGCCGCGACGGCCTCGGCGACCGCCCGGTTGTCGCCGGTCAGCAGCACAGGACGCAGGCCCAGCGCGCGCAGCCGGGCGATCGCCTCGGCGCTGGTCGGCTTGACCGCGTCCGCGACCTCCAGGACGGCCCGGGCCTCGCCGTCCCAGCCCACCGCGATCGCGGTCCGCCCGGCCGCCTCGGCGGCGCGCTTGGCCGCGGCCAGGCCCTCCGGCAGGTACTGCGACCAGTCGTTCAGCAGCGCCTCCCGGCCGGCGACCACCGCGTGGCCGTCGACCACGCCCTGGACGCCCAGGCCCGGTACGTTCTCGAAGCCCTCGACCGCGGGCAGCTCACCGGCCTCGGCGGCGGCGGTGGCGATCGCGGCGGCGATCGGGTGCTCGGAGGCGTGCTCCAGGGCGCCGGCCAGCCGCAGCGCCTCGGCCTCGCCGACGCCCTCGGCGGTGTGCACGGCGAGCAGGGTCATCCGGCCGGTGGTGACGGTGCCGGTCTTGTCCAGGACGATGGTGTCGACCTTGCGGGTGGACTCCAGTACTTCGGGGCCCTTGATCAGGACGCCCAGCTGGGCGCCGCGGCCGGTGCCGACCAGCAGCGCGGTCGGGGTGGCCAGGCCCAGGGCGCACGGGCAGGCGATGATCAGCACCGCGACCGCTGCCGTGAAGGCGGCGGTCCAGCCCTCGCCGGTGCCCAGCCAGTAGCCGAGGGTGGCCACCGCCAGGACGATCACGATCGGGACGAAGACGGCGGAGATCCGGTCGGCGAGGCGCTGGGCGGCGGCCTTGCCGTTCTGCGCGTCCTCGACCAGCCGGGCCATCCGGGACAGCTGGGTGTCCGCGCCGATCCGGGTGGCCTCGACGACCAGCCGGCCGCCGGCGTTGACGGTGGCGCCGGTGACCTGGTCGCCGACGGAGACCTCGACCGGTACGGACTCGCCGGTGAGCATCGAGGCGTCCACCGCCGAGGCCCCCTCGGCCACCACGCCGTCGGTGGCGATCTTCTCGCCGGGCCGCACCACGAACCGGTCGCCCACGGCCAGACCGCCGACCGGGATCCGGACCTCGGCCCCGCCGCGCAGCACGGTGACGTCCTTGGCCCCCAGTTCCAGCAGCGCCCGGAGCGCGGCGCCCGCGGTGCGCTTGGAGCGGGCCTCGAAGTAGCGGCCGGCCAGGATGAAGGCGGTGACGCCGGCCGCCGCCTCCAGGTAGATGTTCGACGGGCCGTCGCTGCGGGCGATGGTCAGCTCGAAGCCGTGCCGCATGCCCGGCATTCCGGCGTCGCCGAGGAACAGCGCCCACAGGGACCAGAGGAACGCGGCGCCGGTGCCGAGCGAGACCAGGGTGTCCATGGTCGCGGCGCCGTGCTTGAGGTTGGTCCAGGCGGCGCGGTGGAACGGCCAGGCGGCGTAGGTGACCACCGGCGCGGCCAGCACCAGCGACAGCCACTGCCAGTTGTCGAACTGCAGGGCCGGCACCATCGCCATCGCGATCACCGGCACCGCGAGCGCCACCGCCGTGACCAGCCGCTGGCGCAGCGGGGCGAGTTCGTCGGCCGACTCGGCCTGCCCGGCCGGGCCTTCGGCGGCCGGCGGCTTCGGCAGCGCGGCGCTGTAGCCGGTGGCCTCGACGGTGGCGATCAGGTCGGCGACGTCGACGCCCGCGGGGAAGGCGACCTTCGCCTTCTCGGTGGCGTAGTTGACGCTCGCCGAGACGCCGTCCATGCGGTTCAGCTTCTTCTCGATCCGGGCCGCGCACGAGGCGCAGGTCATACCGCCGATCGAGAGTTCCACCTCCGTGGAGGCGGGTGCCTGGGTGGTCATCGTTGCTCCTCGTGACAGTCGTCGTTCCGGGAACGCGCTGAGCGTCTCCGGCCCGGCCTTCATACCCTAGGGGGGTATCGGTCGGCGTCGGGTTCCTTTATACCCCCTAGGGGTACCCGAGGCAAGCATGGACCGATACCCCCGGCTGGTATTTTCCGGTCCGGCGATCCGCCCGGCCCGAAACCCCCGGGAGGTACCCGCTGCCGGGCGTCAGCGCTGGTCGTGCCGGTGCCCGTCCCCGGCCGCGGGCTCGCCGCCCATCATCCGGAGCATGGCGCGGCCGCCGGTGCGCAGGAAGCGGGCGAGCAGGGCGGCGGCGAGGAGCAGGAAGGCGATGTTCAGCCAGGTGGTGTAGTTCCACTCGATGCCCGCCATCGGGATCTCGGCCTCGCGCCGGTCGGGGACCAGGCCGAGCGCGCCGAAGAGGAACTCGACGGTGTAGCCGGCCACCACCATGGCCACGTAGAAGGTGCCGAGCAGGAACAGGGCCGTCCGGCGCCCGTAGTACTTCCGGTAGATGTTGAGGATCGGCAGGATCAGCAGGTCCGCGAAGATGAACGCGACGACCCCGCCGAAGCTGATCCCGCCCTTCCACAGCACCACCGCGAGCGGCACGTTGCCGATCGAGCAGACGAAGGACGCCATCGCCACCACCGGACCGACCAGCGGACCCCACAGCCGGCCGACGAGCGGGTGGTCGGCGAAGAAGAAGGCCTGCCAGAAGGAGTCCGGCACCCAGGCGGCGATGGCACCGGCGATGAGCAGCCCGAGGACGAGGTCCTTGAGGATGGCCGCCCACTCCATCACGAACACGTGCGACACGGCCGTGACGCCCCGCCGGGACAGCAGCCGCCGGGTGAAGGAGCCCTCCCCGGCGACGGACATGTCCATCGCCGCGTGGCCCTCCATCGAGCCGGCCAGGCCGCGTTCCGCCTGGGCGCGGGCCTCGCGCAGCAGCCGGTCACGCAGCAGCAGCCGGAAGAGCAGGGCGAGGACGAGGATCATCACCGGCCCGCCGACGAACTCGGCCGCCGTGAACTGCCAGCCGAGCAACAGGGCCAGGATGACGCCGAGTTCGACGACCAGATTGGTCGAGGCGATCTCGAAGGCCATCGCGGCGGTGAAGTCCGCGCCCTTGCGGAACAGCGAGCGGGCGAGGGCCACGGCCGCGTACGAGCAGGAGGAGGAGGCCGCGCCGAGGAGCGCGGCGACGCCGAGGGTGCGGGGGCGGTCGTCGCCGAGCAGCCGGACGACGGTGGACTTGCGGACGACGGCCTGGACGACGGCGGAGAACAGGAAGCCGAGGATCAGCGCCCAGGTGATCTCCCAGGTCATCGATCCGGCGATGGACAGCGCGTGCAGGATCGCGTGCATGGTGGGTCCGCCTTCCCTGGTGCCCCGGGTTCGCCAGCGCCGAGCACCATATACCCGTACCGGGTATCACCCCTCGCACCTCGCCGGGGGCGGCACTCCCCCGTCAGGCCGCCGCCAGCGGGGCCGGCCACGCCGGCCGGTCCAGCCCGAGGTTGCGGTGGATCTCCAGGGCCGCGGTGGAGCGGTTCAGCGTGATGAAGTGCAGGCCGGGCGCACCCTCGCGGAGCAGGCGCTCGGCCATCCGGGTGGCGTGGTCGACGCCGATGCGGTGCGCGGCCGGCCGGTCGCCGCGGGCCGCCTCCAGCCGTGCGGCCAGGCCCGCCGGGAAGGAGGCGCCGCTGAGTTCGGCGAAGCGGGCGATCTGGCGGACGTCGGTGGCCGGCATGATCTCCGGGATGACCGGGGTGTCGCAGCCGGCCTCGGCGAGCCGGTCGCGCAGCCGCAGGTAGTGCTCGACGTCGAAGAACATCTGGGTGACGGCGTAGTCGGCGCCCGCCCGGCACTTGGCGACGAAGTGCCGGATGTCGTCCGCCCAGTCCGCCGAGCGCGGGTGGCGCTCCGGGAAGGCCGCCACCCCGACCGTGAACGCGCCGCAGCCCTTGACCAGTTCGACCAGTTCGGCGGCGTGCCGCAGGCCCCGGGGGTGCGGCTGCCAGACGCCGTTCGGGTTGCCGGGCGGGTCGCCGCGCAGGGCGAGGACGTCGCGGATCCCGACGTCCGCGTAGCGGCGCAGGACGGCCTGGAGTTCGGCGGTGGAGTGGCCGACGGCGGTCAGGTGGGCCACCGGCCGCAGCGTGGTCTGGGCGGCGATCCGCTCGGTGGTCTCGATGGTGCGGTCGCGCGAGGAGCCGCCGGCGCCGTAGGTGACGGAGACGAAGGTCGGCGCGACCGCCTCCACCCGCCGGATCGCGGCCCACAGGGAGCGCTCACCGGCGTCGTCCTTGGCCGGGAAGAACTCGAAGGAGTACGTCCGCTCGCCGGCCGCCAGGATCTCGCGCAGTCCGCGCGGCCCGCGCGCTCCGGGTCGGGTGGTGTGGTCCATGGGGTGTCACCTCGGGTGATGGGATCGGCCGCCTGCCGGCGCCGGCCGCCGGGATGCGGGCGGCCGCTTCCACCCTGCCGGAAGGGCGCAACGAGAGTGCCACAAGGATCGGTTGACGATCGGTCGAGTCCGTTCGCGGCCGTCGCGGGCGCCGCCCTCAATTACCCCTGGGGGGTATGGTACGTTCTCCAGGCGAAGCGGCCGGCCGCACCCGCGGCCGGCGCCGGGCACTGATGACAGGAGCACCCCCATGTCCGAGACCACCGCCACCGTCGAGTCCCCCGCCACCGAGACCGCCGCCGAGACCACCGCCTCCTGCTGCGGCTCCTGCGGCACCGGCGCCACCGAGGCCCCCGCCACCGGGACCGCCGGGCGGGCCGTCTTCCAGGTGAAGGGCATGACCTGCGGCCATTGCGTCACCTCGGTGACCGCCGAACTGCGGAAGATCGACGGCATCACCGACGTCGCCGTGGACCTCGCCACCGGCAAGGTCACCGTCGACAGCACCCTGCCGCTCGCCGACGAGGCCGTCGCCGCCGCCGTGGACGAGGCCGGCTACGACCTGGTCGGCCGCCTCGGCTAGGCCCTGTCGGCCGAACGCCCCCGGCGGCAGGGCCGTCGGGGGCGTTCGGTGTACGGGGCGGGGGTATGCCTGGCGGGATGCGGGCCGGGCAGCCGGTCAGACCCGGTCGAGCGGGCGGTGCGGGCCGGGCGGCAGCTCCACCGAGATCGCGTCGCCGGGAAGGACCGGTCCGCCCGCGCGCACGATGGTCATGATGCCGGCCCGGCGGACGACGGCGCCGTTCTCGTCACGCCCGACGACCTGCTTCAACAGCCCCTGCCGGTAGGCGTCGATCTGCCGGCACGGATTGCGCAGGCCGGTGACCTCCAGCACCGCCTCGGGGCCGATCCGCAGCACCGCGCCGACCGGCAGGCCGAGCAGGTCGAGGCCCCGGGTGGTGATGTTCTCGCCGAGCGCGCCCGGCGCCACCGCGAAGCCCGACTCGCCGAGTTCGGTGAGGAGCTCCTCGTGGATGAGGTGGACCTGGCGCAGGTTGGGCTGGTCCGGGTCCTGGGCGACCCTCGAACGGTGCTTGACCGTCACCCCGGCGTGCACGTCCCCCTCCACCCCGAGCCCGGCGAGCAGCACGATGCCGTCACGGTTCGGCTTGGTGAACGAGTACTCGGCGCTGCTGCTGACCGCCACCACGCTGCCGCTCATGCGCGGACCCCTTTCGCGTACGGATGTTCGACCGGCTCCGAGCATAGGACCCCGGCCTCGCGGGTCAGCCCGCGGAGGGCGCCCTGAGCAGCGGCAGGACGACCTCGTCGAGGATCTCGTCGACGACGTGGTCGGGCGGGACGCCGCCGCCGAGCAGGGCGGCCTCGCGCAGGAGGTCGAGCGGGAGGGAGCAGGTGCGGGGGGTGAGCCGCGCGGGGTTGATCTCGCCCCGGTCGGCGGCGCGGCGCAGCATCGCCGTCAGGCCGCCCACCGGCCCCTGGGAGACCAGCCCGCGGAAGTGCTCGCGCAGTTCGGGGTCGCGCATCAGGTCGACCAGGAGGCCGTGCACGGCGTCCTGCGGCAGGTCGTCGAAGCGGTGCAGCAGCCTGCGCAGGAAGAGCGAGAGGTCGGCCCGCAGTTCGCCGGTGTCGGGCGGCTCCCGGTAGTCGGGGGCGTTGCGGCCGAGGGCGGCGACGACCAGCGCGGCGCGGTTGGGCCAGCGGCGGTAGAGCACCGGTTTGCTGGTCCGGGCGCGGGCGGCGACACCGTCCATGGTGAGCCGGTCGTAGCCGTGGTCGGCGAGTTCGGCCCAGACGGCGTCGAGGATCGCCTGTTCCAGTTCGTCGCCGCGCCGGCGGGAGGCCCTGCCGCCCGCCGGTCCGTCCTCCGTTGTGCTGCCGGTCGTCACCGAGGTCCGCACCCATCCCTGTAGATACGTTGCGTTTCTTATCGGGCCGAGTCTACAGTCGAGATTAAGAAACGCTTCGTATCTTATGTCGAGGAGGGGCCCGCCATGAGCACTGCCCGTACGACCGACGTCCTCGTGGTCGGCGCCGGCCCGGTCGGACTGACGCTCGCCGTCGGACTGGCCCGCGCGGGAGTCGACTGCCGGATCATCGAACGGGACCCGGCCCTCCGCGACCGCGGCGTCCGCGGCAAGGGCGTCAACCCCCGGACGCTGGAGGTGTTCGACGACCTCGGCGTGGCCGGCGAGATCCTCGCCCGCGGCGACCTCAACCTCAAGATCCGCAGCTACCGGGGCGACCGGCTCCGCCACGAGGTCGACCCGGCACCCGCCAACGCCCCGACCCCCGACCGCCCCTACGGCGGCCTGCTGATGCTCGCCCAGCACCACACCGAGGCCGTGCTGCGCGACCGGCTCGCCGACTACGGCGTCAGGGTCGAACTGGACACCGGGCTCGTCGACCACACCCAGGACGGGGACGGCGTCCTCGCCATCGTCCAGCACGGGGAGCGCGCCGGGGCCGCCACCGAGCGGATCGCCGCCCGCTACCTGGTCGGCTGCGACGGCGGCCGCAGCACCGTCCGCAAACTCGCGGGCATCCCGTTCCTCGGCGAGACCTGGGAGGAGGAGCGCTTCCTGATGGCCACGATGCGCCTGGACGGGTTCGCGCCGGACGCCCTGCACGTCTGGGACGACCCCCGGTTCGGCGTCGGCGCCCTGGTACTGGTCCCGCTGCGCCAGGACGACACCTGGGCCGTCCACGCCTCCGTCACCCCCGACGGGCACGGGCGGCTGCCCGCCCCCACCCTGGACACCTTCCGGCAGCTGTTCGCCGAACGGGCCGGCCTGCCCGGCGCCCGGCTGCACGAGCCGACCTGGTCCACCGTCTGGCGGCCGACCGTACGCATGGTCGAGCGCTACCGCGAGGGCCGGGTGTTCCTCGCCGGGGACTCCGCCCACTGTCAGTCCGCGGCCGGCGGCCAGGGCATGAACACCGGCATCCAGGACGCGCACAACCTCGGCTGGAAGCTGGCGGCGGCGCTGCGCGGCGCCCCCGACCCGCTCCTCGACAGCTACCAGGCCGAACGGCTGCCCGTCGCCCGCGCCGTCCTGGCCGCCTCCTCCGCCCAGCACCGGGCACTGTTCAGCGGCGACGGCGGGGCCCGGGCCCTGACCGACCAGCTCCTCAGCCTGGCCAACTCGGCCGGCGCCGACCTCACCGGGCTGTCCGTCCACTACCGGGGCGGGCCGCTCGGCCGCGACCTGGACGACGCCACCGGCATCCGCGCCGGGGACCGCGCCCCGGACGCGCCCTGCGCCACCGCCGACGGCGCCCCCACCCGCCTGTTCGACCTCTTCCGCGGCCCGCACGCCACCCTGCTGGCCTTCGGCGAGCACCCCGCCCTGACCGCCCTGCCCGACCTCCCGGGCGTGCACCGGGCCGGCGTCCTCGACCCCGGCGGCCACGCCCGCCGCGCCTACGGGATCGACGGCGACGCCGTCGTACTGGTCCGCCCCGACGGCCACGTCGGGCTCACCGCGGGGGCGGTCGACCCGGCCGCGCTCACCGCCCACCTGCGCGACCTCGGGCTGGCCGACCGACGGACCGGCCCACTGACGGGCTGACGGGCCGGGCCCGGTGAAACCCTGACCGGGGGAGGTGGAATCGCTACCATCGGGACCAACTGGACAAGCAGCAGCGGAATCCAACGATCTACGTAAATAAGACAGTTGGATTCTCATCCCGCGCCGGACCGCCGACCCCGAAGGGACCCATGTCCACCGCCGCACCCGCCCTCCCCCCGTTGCACCGACTCCCCGTCACCCCCGCCCAGCCGCCCCACCCCACCACCCTCCCCGACGGCACCCCCGCCTGGCTGGTCACCCGCTACCACGACGTCCGCCAGACCCTCACCGACCCCCGCTTCACCCGCGGCGACCTGGCCACCGTCGGCACCCCCGGCGGCGGCGCCGACGTCTCCAGCAACCCGGCGTCGATGTTCAACCAGGACGGGCCGGAACACCGCCGGCTGCGCAGCACCGTCCAACGGGCCTTCACCGCGCGCGCCATCGCCGGCTGGCAGCCCTGGGTCGCGGAGAGCGTCCAGCAGGCCGTCGACGCCCTCGCGGCCGGCGGCACCCCCGCCGACCTGGTCACCGCCTTCACCCGGCCGGTGCCCTTCGCCGTCACCAGCCGCCTGATGGGGCTCGACGGCGACGGCCCGGACCGCCTCGACGAGCAACGGCTCCGCCGCTGGACCAGGGCGATCCTCGCCGACGGCACCCCGGACGACGGCGGCACCCCGGACGACAGTGGCGACGCGGCGGACGGCACCCTGGACCCGGCCGAGGCGCTCGCCGAATACGCCGCCTACACCGGCGAGTTGATCGCCCGCCGCCGCCACCACCCCGGCGAGGACCTGGTCAGCCGCCTCGTCCAGGCCGCCGACCAGGACGGCGGCGTCCCCGAGGAATCACTCGTCTACCTGGTCTGCGGGCTCACCGCCAGCGGCAACGAGAGCGTCACCGGCGCCCTCGGCAACGCCCTCGTCTACCTGCTCGGCGAACGCCCCGAGCAGTGGCCCCGACTCGCCGATCCCGACACCACCGAACGCGTCACCGAACGACTCCTCCACTTCATCCCGCTCGGCGACGACGAGGCCACCACCCGGCGCGCCACCGAACCGGTCGACCTCGGCGGCGTCCGGATCCCCGCCGGCGCCGTCCTCGCCGTCAGCCTCGGCAGCGCCAACCGCGACACCGCCGTCTTCCCCGAGGGCCTCGACGCCGGCCTCGACCACCCGCTGCCCGCCCCGACCCTCGCCTTCAGCGCCGGCCCCCACTACTGCCTCGGCGCCTGGCGGATGCGCCTGGAAATGCGCGAATCCCTCCGCCGCCTCGCCGCCGCCCTCCCGGGCCTGCGCCTCACCACCCCCGTCGACCGGCTCACCTGGCAACTCGGCACCACCACCCGCAGCCCCGCCCACCTGCCGGTCACCTGGTAGCCGGGGGCGCCGGGCCGCCCGCAGCGAGCAGCCCGCGCCGGCCCCCGGGCCGTCGCGGGCAAGCCCCTGCTCCCCCTCAGCCCCAGAGCTGCTCGCCCAGGGTGGCGCCCTCGGGGGCGCCAGGGAGGACGTAGGCGACGGCGGAGGCCTGGTGCTGGACGAACGGGTTGAGGGCGTCGCGGGTGGCGAGGCGGGTCTGGACGCGGGTGAACTGGGCGGGGTCGCGCATGAAGGCGCAGAAGAGCAGGCCGCGGTCGTCCGGGCCGTCGTCGTAGCTGTAGCCGCGGCGGAGCATGCGCGCGCCGCCGTCGAGGCGGGGGCTGCTGAGCCGGACGTGGGCGGTGGCGGGGATGACGTAGGAGCCGTCCGGGTTCTTGGCGTAGACGTCCGGTTCGTCGTGTTCGGCGCTGCCGGTGAGCGGGGCGCCGTCGCCCGCACGGCGGCCGATGACCAGGTCGCGCCGGTCCGCGGGGAGGGCCGCGAAGGCGGCGACGTCCATCCGGATCCGCCGGTAGACCAGGACGGTGCCGTTCTCGTGCGCCCCCGCCGGACCCCAGACCCACTGCCGGGCGGTCGACTCGTCGGGGTTGGCGGTGCCGTCCTTGAAGCCGAACAGGTTGCGGGCGGTGGTGCCCGGGGCGGTGGCGGGCAGAAAGCCGGACTGGGTCCAGCGGGGCGTGGCCCCGGCGGCGCGGGCGGCGGTGGTGGCGAGTTCGGCGACGACGGTCAGCGTCCAGCGGTCGGCGCCGCAGAGTTGGAGGAGGACGTCGCCGCCGCCGCGCGCCGGGTCGAGGCGGTCGCCGGCGAAGGCCGGCAGGTCGGCGAGCGCGGTCGGGACGTTCAGGCCGAGCCGGGCGGCGAGGTCGGGGCCGACGCCCACCAGGCTGGTGAGCCGGGCCGGTTCGGCGCCCTGGAGCCGCAGGTCCGGCGAGCTCCCGGCGGTCGCGGCGGCCAGCAGCCGGGTGAGGTCCGCGAGCAGGCCGCGCAGGGCGTCCCGGCCGCCGGCGGTGGTCGCGGGTGCGAGGTCGAAGGCCAGCAGCTGGGTGGCGGGTTGCGGCGGTGTGGTCACGCCGGCCTGGCGGGGGCCGTGGAAGAGGGGTGCCGGTCCGGGTGGCGGGGCCGCCGGGTGCGGCGCGGCGCCTTCGTGGCCGCCGTGCGCCAACGCCTGGACGCCGGCGCCGAGTCCGGCGGCGAGCACCGCTCCGGCCGCGAGCAGCGCCCTCCGCTCCACACCGGATCCGGCGGCTTCCGTCTGTTTCCGCACTTTTCCGGTTTCGGCATGCATGGGCGACATTGGAGACGATAGAACACCTCTCATGCAAATCCCGATGATGCGTCAACTCACCCACCGACCCTCACCTGCACGTGCGACGAGACCGCTGCGACGGCTGTCCGCGGCGCTGCTCGCCGCCACCCTGGCGCTGGCCGGCTGCGCGGCATCGGGCTCCTCCTCCGACGAGGCGCGCCATCCGGCCGGTACGGTCGTCCAGGTCCCGGAGGACTTCCCGACCGTGCAGCAGGCCGTGGACGTCGCGCGCGAGGGCGACACGGTGCTGGTCCACCCGGGCGTGTACCCGGAGAGCGTCCGGATCACCAAGCCGCGCATCGTCCTGCGCGGGACGGACCGCAACGGCGTCGTCCTCGACGGCGGGGTGCGGCTCGTCAACGGCATCACCGTCACCGGCGCCGGCTCGGTGGTGGAGAACCTCACCGTGCACGGCTACCTCGCCAACGGCGTCCTGTTCACCGGCGTCACCGACGAGCACCTGCAACGGCACGGCGCCGGCGGCTCCGCGTACGACCCGCTCGACACCAACCGCTTCCCGCCCGTCCAGGGCTTCCGGGCCTCCCGGGTGACGGCGTACGACAACGGCCTGTACGGCATCTACGCCTTCGACGCGCGCGGCGGCGTGATCGAGGACTCCTACGCCTCCGGGCAGGCCGACTCCGGGATCTACGTCGGCCAGTGCAAGCCCTGCGACACCCTCGTGCACGGCAACACCGTGGACCGCAACGCGGTCGGCATCGAGCTGACCAACGCCTCCGACGGGCTCAGCATCCTCGGCAACCGGGTGGTCGGCAACCGGGTCGGCGTGACGGTGAACTCCAACGACCTGGAATCCCTCGCCCCGCAGCACGGCGCGGTGATCGCCGGGAACGTGATCGCCGACAACAACGCCGCCGACACCCCGGAGCAGGCGGACGGCGGCTTCGGCATCGGCCTCGGGATCGGCGGCGGCACCGCGAACCAGGTGCTGCGCAACCTCGTCCAGGGGAACCGCGCCGCCGGGGTCATCGTCACCGACCCGCCCGGGCACCCGGCGAGCGGCAACCGCGTCGAGGGCAACCGCGCCACGGGCAACGGCGTCGACCTCGTGCTGGCCTCCACCGACCCCGGCAACTGCTTCACCGGCAACACGCCCGACACCCAGAGCCCGGAGCAGTTGGAGGGCCTGGCGGCGTGCGGGGCGCAGGGCCGCGGCCCGCTCCCCGGCGGCCGGCCCGCCACCGTCATGGCGCCGCCCGGCGTGCCGTTCCACCAGGTGCGGGCCCCGGACGCGCAGCCCTCCCTGCCCGACCCGTCGGCGCCGGGCCGGCCGGCGACGGACCTTCCGGGGCCCGTCGACCCGGACCGCTACGCCCTGCCCACGGACACCGCCGCCGTGCCGCAACCCCGGTGAGCCCGGGCCCCGGTGAGCCGCAGCCCCGGCGGCCCCGGGGCCTCACCCGGCGGCCCACGGCGCCTCCGGCATCCGCACGCCGTCCTGCCGCCCGGTGAGGTCGACGGTCGTCGGGGTGCCCAGGCCGGACATCCGCATGGTGACCCGGCGCAGCGCGCCGGCGCCGTCGACCCAGTAGGTCAGCGGCGACGGCCCGCCGTCCGGGGCTGCGCCCTGGGCGCGCGGGCCCGAGAAGCGGTCGTAGTCGCGGCCGTCGATGCGGTCCCGGCCGAGCAGGCGCGCCCCGGACTGGGCGAGCAGCAGCGGGTTGTCCGGCCGGTCCGCGCCGAGGCGGACCAGCAGGCCGAGCCCGGCGTCCAGCGGGTCCGCCGTGTAGGAGCGCGGCGACCAGCCGGAGCGGGGGACGTGCTCGGCCTGCTCCCAGGCGGGGCCGGAGCCGGCCGGCTCCGGGGCCAGCCCGAGGCCGTCGCCGTCCCAGATGATCAGGCCGTGGTCGAGCTGACCCGAGGCCCCGGAGACCTGGTAGCGGCCCACTCCCCGGCGGGTGCGGTAGTCCACCACCCCCTCCACCCGGATCTGCACGCCGCCGCCCTCCGCCGCGGTGAGCACCACCGCCGCCGGGCTGGCCTGGTACAGCGTCAGCCGGGACAGCGCCAGCCGGGACGCCTCGTCCATGGTCACCGCCCGTTCCTCCGGTTCGCCCCAGGCCGTCACCCCGAGGACCGTGGCCCCGGCGACCACCACCGCGCCGACCACCCCGACGAGCAGGCGCAACCGCGCCCTCTTCCCGATCTTCCTGCGGGCCATCTGGCAGCCCTCCTCCTTGTCATCACCGTCGTGCTCGTCGTCGCCGTCATGCTCGTCGTCACCGTCGTGCGAACGAGCGGCGGGGGGGGGGGGGGGGGGGGGGGGGGGGGGGGGGGGGGGGGGGGGGGGCGATGTCGTGTTCCGTCTGGCTGGGGGTTGGGAGCAAAAGACG